>JAENXD010000146.1 GCA_016649745.1 Flavobacteriaceae bacterium
CATGGTTAATAATTTATATTTTTTTGTGGAAAGTGCTTTTTCAATTTCATCTAAAGCAACAACATTACCGACTTCTGATGCTAAAATAGTCACATTTGCACCATATCGTTTGGCGATTTCAGCAAAGCGTTCTCCAAAATAGCCCGTTGAAATAACCAATACATTGTCATTAGGTTCAATAAAATTGGCTACTGACATATCCATGGCAAAAGTTCCTGATCCTGCAACCACAAAAGGCTGTCCGGTTGAAGTTAACCAAACTTTTCGCATTAATTCAATACAGTTTCCGAAAGATTCTATAAAATTAGGAGCCACATGGCTGGTGGTAGGAGCGCCTAAAGCCTGTAATACTTTTGGTTCAAATTCAATAGGGCCGGGAATCATCAATAATTTTCTGCTTTTCATATATAAAAGGGTATTGTAGTAGCGTGTAATTTACAAAATAAAATTCACCTAAGTTGAAATCGTAGGTGAATTTTAAATGTGATTATTGATGAAAAATATGGAATTTTATAGAAATTTAAACACCAATTAAGTCACCACTTCCTTTTGTAGGTAAATTGCTAAAACCCATTAAATATTCATCTACTTTTTTAGCTGCTTCCCTTCCTTCAGAGATTGCCCAAACAATTAGCGATTGCCCTCTGCGCATATCTCCGGCTGTAAAAATATGTGGCACATTTGTTTGGAATTCTGTTTCTGAAGCTTGATAATTACTTCTGAAGTCGGTTTTAAGACCAAATTGTTCACTTAAAGTTGATTCAGGTCCTGTGAATCCCATAGCCAACAGCACCAGTTCACAAGGCCAAATTTTTTCGGTTCCTTCAATTTCTTTTAACGAAGGTCTTTCTCCCGGTTTGAGAATCCATTCAATTTGAACAGTTTTTAAGCCTATTAAATTTTCTCTTTCATCTGCGATAAATTCTTTGGTGGAAATTAACCAGTTTCTGTCACATCCTTCTTCATGAGAAGTCGTCGTTTTCAATTTTAAAGGCCAAAAAGGCCAAGGCGTTGTTTCACTTCTGTTCACAGGTGGTTTTGGCATAATTTCAAAGTTCGTCACACTTTTTGCGTTGTGACGGTTTGAAGTACCAACACAATCGGAACCGGTATCTCCTCCGCCTATTACAATCACGTTTTTATCGGTGGCGAAAATTCCTTCTTCCGCTATTGAGATTCCTGCATTTCGTTTGTTTTGTTGTTTTAAAAATGTCATGGCCTGAACCACGCCCTTAATTTCAGCACCTTTTGCAGGCAATTCCCGGCTAAGCGTTGCGCCACCACATAATACAATAGCGTTAAAATCATCCAATTTTTCAATAGAATAATTTACGCCAACATTTACGTTGGTTTTAAATACAATTCCTTCTTCTATTAAAATATCAATTCTTCGGTCTATAATTTCCTTTTCCAATTTAAAGTTTGGAATTCCGTAACGCAACAATCCGCCAATTGCATCATCTCTTTCAAATACGGTTACGAAATGTCCTGCTCTGTTAAGCTGTTGTGCAGCTGCCAAGCCTGCAGGTCCCGAACCGATCACTGCTACTTTTTTGCCAGTTCTTTCTTTAGGCGGCTGGGCAAAAATCCATCCTTCTTTAAAACCGATTTCTACAATATTTTTTTCTAAATTTTCAATGGTAATTGGAGGTTTTATAATCCCTAAAACACAAGCTTGTTCGCAGGGTGCAGGGCATAATCTGCCTGTAAATTCGGGAAAATTATTGGTGGAATGCAAAATTTCCAATGCTTTTTTCCACTTTTTTTGATGAACCATATCATTAAAATCGGGAATTAAATTTCCTAGCGGACAAGCACTTTGGCAAAATGGAATTCCACAATCCATGCAACGCGAACCTTGCTTTTCAACCTCATCGACTTTTAATGGAACTGTAAATTCTTTATAATGTTGAACTCTTTCTTTTATAGAAATATAAGTTTCATCTTTTCTTTCAAACTCTTTAAATCCTGTAATTTTTCCCATAACTAAGCTATTGCTGCATTAATACTGTTTTCTTTTTCAATTCTATCTAATGCTTTTTTATAGTCTGTTGGCATTACTTTTACAAAATAGGTTAAACTATTTTCCCAATCATCCAAAATTCTTAAAGCCAAATCACTGTTGGTATATTTGAAATGATTTTTTATCAATTGTTTTAACTCAATGACATCTTGTGAGGAAATTTCTTCAAAAGCAACCATTTCCATATTGCAAAGCCCTTTTGTGAATTTCTGTTTTTCATCAAAAACGTAAGCGATTCCGCCACTCATTCCTGCTGCAAAATTTCTTCCTGTTTTTCCTAGTACCACTACTTTTCCGCCTGTCATATATTCACATCCATGGTCTCCAACGCCTTCAACAACTGCAATAGCGCCTGAATTTCTTACACAAAAACGCTCACCGGCAATACCATTAATGTAAACTTCCCCATTGATGGCACCATATAGTGAAACATTCCCAACAATAATATTTTCTTCGGAAGCGAAAGTGGCTTCATCGGGTTTTTTGATGATCAATTTGGCTCCAGACAAGCTTTTCCCCAAGTAATCATTTGTGTTTCCGTCAATTTGCATGGTTAATCCTTTGGTTGCAAATGCCCCAAAACTTTGTCCGGCCGAGCCTTTGAATTTTATGTTTAAAGTATCTTCAGGCAAGCCATTTTCACCATATATTTTGGACAATTCATTGCTTACGATTGCACCAACGGTTCTGTCAGTATTTTTGATGGGAAATTCTAAGTACATTTTTTCTTTTCTGTAAATAGCAGGATGCCCCATTCTAAGAATATCAAAATCCAATACATTTTCTAACTCATGGTTTTGATGTTCTGTATTGTATAATGGTTTGTTTGTTTTCGGTTTGTATAAAATAGGGGTTAAATCAATTCCTTTTGCTTTGGCGTGATCAATAGCTTTGTTTGCATTTATTTTTTGGCTTTGGCCAACCATTTCGTTGATGGTTCTAAAACCTAATTGTGCCATAATTTTACGCAATTCTTTTGCAACGAAATACATGAAATTAATAACATGTTCCGGTGTTCCTTTAAAGTTTTTACGCAGTTCAGGATCTTGAGTTGCAATCCCAACCGGACAAGTATTTAAATGGCATTTACGCATCATAATACATCCTGAAGCTACCAAAGGAGCTGTGGCAAAACCAAATTCTTCTGCCCCCAATAAACAGGCAATTGCAACATCGCGACCTGTTTTCAATTGTCCGTCGCACTCTAAAACAACCCTGTTTCTTAAATTGTTCAGCACCAAAGTTTGCTGCGCTTCTGCAATACCAAGTTCCCAAGGCAACCCTGTGTGGCGCAATGAAGTTAATGGAGCGGCTCCAGTACCGCCATCATAACCTGAAATTAAAATAACATCAGCTTTTGCTTTTGCAACACCGGCAGCAATGGTACCAACACCAACTTTTGACACTAATTTTACATTGATTCTGGCTTCTCTGTTGGCATTTTTTAGATCGAAAATTAATTGTGCCAAATCTTCGATAGAATAAATATCATGGTGCGGCGGCGGAGAAATTAACCCAACATAAGGTGTTGAGCTTCTGCATTCTGCAATCCAAGGCAATACTTTTTCAGCTGGTAATTGGCCACCTTCACCTGGCTTTGCGCCTTGTGCCATTTTAATTTGAATCTCTTTTGCATTGGTTAAATAATTGGTGGAAACACCAAATCTGCCCGATGCAACTTGCTTAATGGCACTACTTCGGCTATCGCCGTTTAAATCTTTTCTGAAGCGGTTTTTGTTTTCTCCTCCTTCACCGGAATTGCTTTTTCCTCCGATACGGTTCATGGCAATCGCCAAATTTTCATGCGCTTCCTGACTGATAGAACCGTATGACATTGCCCCAGTTTTGAATCGCTTTACAATTTCTGTCCAAGGCTCAACTTCTTCAATAGGAATCGGGTCTAAATCATTAAATTCAAACATTCCCCTTAACGTCATTAAATTTTCGCTTTGTTGGTTTATGGCTTTGGCGTAAACTTCATAACTTTCATAACTGTTGGTTCTAACAGCCTGCTGCAATTTTGAAATTGTGGTCGGATTAAACATATGACGTTCGCCGTTTCGTCTCCAACGGTAATCACCACCTATATTTAATGATAGGTTTCCTGCAATTTCAATAGGA
The DNA here is from genome assembly GCA_016649745.1 of Flavobacteriaceae bacterium. Classification (GTDB taxonomy): domain Bacteria; phylum Bacteroidota; class Bacteroidia; order Flavobacteriales; family Flavobacteriaceae; genus Lutibacter. The sequence goes on from JAENXD010000146.1 coordinate 4,145, forward strand.
GGAAAGGCACTTCTGTGACGCAAGAAAATTTCTTTTTCAATTTCATACAAGCCAATTCCTTGAATTCTGGAAGGTGTATTAGGAAAATATTCATCCGTAAAAGCATTGTTTAAACCTAAAATTTCAAAAATTTGAGAGGCTCTGTATGAATGTAATGTGGAAATTCCAATTTTATTCATAATTTTTAAAACACCTGTTGCAATGGCTTTATTGAAGTTTTCAATCGCTTTTTCTGCTGAAATACCAACAATATATTCATCTTTAATTTGCTGTCTGATAATTTCATTGATCATATATGGATTAACGGCACTTGCGCCATAACCAAATAAAGTGGCAAAATGATGAGGTTCACGAGGCTCAGCAGATTCTATCACGATACCAAAACTTGAGCGTTGCCCCATTTTGCTAAGTTGATTGCCAACGTAAGAGCAGCTTAATAAAATAGGGATAGGAGCGTAATTCTCATCAACATTCCTGTCTGTTAAAATAACAATATTACACCCGTCAGTAACGGCATTATATGCCTGTTTCACCATGTCTTTTAAGGCAGCTTCAATTCCGTTCAGTCCTTTTGTGATATCATAAAGTGTTGATATTGAGACCGATTTAAAATCGGGATGGTCGACACTTTTTAATTTATCAATATCAGCATTGGAGATTACTGGATTTTGAATTATTAGTTTTTTACATTGCGCTTCAGAAATATCAAAAATATTTCTGTCGCCTCCAATAGCCAAACTGAAATCTGTAACAATTTCTTCTCTTATTCCGTCTAAAGGCGGATTCGTAACTTGTGCAAACAGTTGTTTGAAATAATTGAATAATAATTGAGGTTCATCAGAAAAAACTGCCAATGGTGTGTCATTTCCCATAGATCCAATGGCTTCTTTGCCTTGGGTGGTCATTGGGGTAATTATATTGTTTATTTCTTCAATGGTATAGCCAAATATTTTCTGTCGTGCCATCAAATCTATTTCTTCTTTTGGAGTTTTGTTGCCGGTATATGGAATATCAGCCAATGGCAGTAAATTTTTATTTAACCATTTTCTATAAGGCTTTTCTAAAACAATTTTTTGTTTGATTTCTTCATCATTTATGATTCTGCCGGCATTCATATCTACCAAAAACATTTTTCCCGGCTCTAACCTTCCGTGATGCGCAACATTTTCAGGTTTAATGTCTAAAACGCCAGTTTCAGAGGACATTACTACTACGTTCCCGTCTTTTGTAACGGTGTATCTGGATGGACGCAATCCATTACGGTCTAACAAGGCTCCAATATAATTCCCGTCGGTAAAAGGGATGGATGCGGGGCCGTCCCAAGGTTCCATAATACATGAATTGTATTTATAAAATGCCTTTTTTTCCTCGCTCATTGTTGCATCTTTTTCCCAAGCTTCGGGAACCATCATCATCATTACTTCTGGTAAGGAACGGTCGGTCATCAGCAATAGTTCCACCACCATATCCATACACGCCGAATCGGATTTTCCATCTAAAATAATAGGGAACATTTTTTTTATGTCATCACCAAAAATAGGGCTTTTCATTAATTCTTCGCGCGCTTTCATCCTATTAATATTACCTCGAAGCGTATTAATTTCCCCATTGTGACACATATACCTAAAAGGCTGCGCCAAATCCCAGGATGGAAAAGTATTTGTCGAAAATCGTTGATGAACCAATGCCAAACGGGTAACTAAATCCGGATTGGACAGGTCAACATAATAATTTCTGATATCTTCAGGAATTAAAAGTCCTTTGTAAATCAGCGTGGTTATTGATAAACTTGGTAAATAGAATTTTTTTCTGTCGGACAATTTAGAATTTTCAACCGCATGTTCTGCAATTTTACGGGCTGCAAACAATTTTGCATTGAATTGATTTTCGGTTAATGAATTTCCGTTTTTTCCGATAAAAATTTGCTCAATGGCAGGTTCGTTTCTTGCGGCTATATTTCCAAGATGCGTTTTGTTCACCGGAACTTTCCTCCATCCCAAAACTGCCAATCCCTGATTTTTCATCTCGGTTTCTAAGCAATTTTTAAAGAAATTTTGCTGATTTTCATTTTGGGACAAAAACACCATGCCAACTGCGTACTCTTTTGGTTCAGGCAAGCTAAAGGTTGTATTTTTTAAAAAGAACTCATGAGGAATATCAATCAATATTCCGGCACCATCACCTGTTTTACCGTCAGAACTTACCGCGCCACGGTGTTCAAGCTTAATTAGAATTTCTAAAGCATCATGAATTATTTTGTTTGACTTTTCTCCATTTAAATTACAGATAAATCCTGCGCCACAATTGTCTCTTTCAAATTCCGGTAAATATAATCCCTGTTTCTTCATTTAATTTGTTATTGCATTTTTACAAAAATAAGATAAATTATGCATTTTATATAAAAGATTTACGAAAACGTTGTAATAACATTGTAAAAATATACAAAACATTAAAAATAATGAAACAGTTAAAATCTAAGTTAAAAAATTAATTATTCAAGAATGTATAACGCAGGAATATCATACAAATAAAATGGAATAGCCTTAAATTCTCTAAAATTTGATTTATAAAAAGAGAGAAAGTAATTCTGTAATTGAGTGTGAACAAATAAAACAATGTTAAATAGTTGTATTAAATTTGAATTTTTGTTCAATTGTATTAAATCTAGTGAAAGGTTAATTTGGTTGATGAATCTTCAAGAAAACATAGGGAGTTTTAGAAAGTTGCTGTTAAAAACGTCAGTTAAGTTTGATTTATTCTGCTAATAAAGTATATTTATGCAAAAATAATATATATGAAAATTGAATGCTGTCCAAATTGTAGTTCTGACGAATATGTTAAAAGTGGTGTCATAAAAGATAGACAGCGCTATAAATGCAAGAAATGCGGCTATTATTTTACTGTAAATAAAGTTGGTAAGCAAATTGACTCCTATTATGTGAATAAAGCTTTGCAGTTATATTTAGAGGGTTTGAGTTATCGGGAAATTGAACGTATTTTGGGTGTTTCGCACGTGAGCATCATCAATTGGGTTAAAAAATACAATGTTAAACGTCCATACAGTTTCGAATATCATTCTACCTACAAGATTTTAAATGCTGTTGAACTTGCTAAATACTTTTCAGATAATAAAAATTTAATTGGTGCAGGTGTCATTGTCACAGAGCTTGGAGATAAATTTATGTTAATTCGATGGGAGCGATTTAAAGGATAACTATACCAATTTACACTTATATATATTAAATTTTAATAGCTGTATTTTTCTTTTCATATTGTAATCGCTAAAAATGAATTCTTTAGCGAAAAAATAATTAATTAATTAACCAAATTTATTTTTATGAAAAAAAAACTTTCAGTA
>JAENXD010000281.1 GCA_016649745.1 Flavobacteriaceae bacterium
AAAAATATGGTGCTCGACGGACTTTCCTACAAAGTTGTCGGTGTTTTTAGCGATCCTGGCGGTGATAATGACGAACGTTTTATTTATGCACCATTTACAACGTTACAAGGAATATATATGCCAAATGATGAATTGGATAGATTTGGGTTAACCTTCAATCCTAAATTAAGCATCGATGAAGCCATTGCGTTTTCAAATATGTTGACGCAAGTACTGAAAGAAAAGCACAAAGTTGATCCGCGCGACCAATCGGCCATAAGTGTTCGGAATTATGCAGAGGACGCCAAAAATGTGCAACAATTGATGTTTGGATTAAATATAATCATACTTTTTATTGGAATAGGAACCTTAATTGCCGGCGTAATAGGTATCAGCAATATTATGGTTTATATTGTAAAAGAAAGAACTAAAGAGTTGGGAATCAGAAAAGCCTTGGGCGCAACGCCAAGCTCCATTATTGGTATGATTATGATGGAATCTATTTTTATTACTGCATCGGCGGGTTACGCAGGTTTATTGCTTGGCGTATTTGCATTAAAAGGGATTGCAGCTACTGTAGAAGAGTATGGAATTTTAAATCCAAGCGTAGAAACTTATGTAGTAGTAGGAGCCACAATAATTTTAATAATTGCAGGAACCATTGCAGGATATATTCCGGCAAAAAGAGCGGCAAGTATCAAACCAATAGTAGCACTAAACGACGAATAATATGATTAAATTTTTATTTGACACAGATACTTGGCAAGAAATTTACAGCAGCATTCGTAAAAATAAAGTACGTACAGGGATTACCATAATTGGCGTTATGTGGGGTATATTTTTATTGGTTGTTCTATTGGGTGCCGCAAAAGGTATTGAGAACAATTTTAATAGATTATTTGGAGATTTTGCAACAAATAGCGTATTTGTTTGGGCACAACAAACAAGTATGCCATTCAAAGGTTTTCAGGAAGGAAAAGCAATCACCCTTAAAATGGCTGATTTAGAAAGTATCAAAAAAGAAATTCCGGGTCTGGAATTTGTCATACCACGTCATCAAAGTCAGGCTTTAGCGGTTAATAAGTTTAAAACAGGGATGTTTGGGATTTTTGGAGATTATCCTGAGTTTGATAAGGTTCAGAAGCGAAATTTAGTTTATGGCAGATTTATTAATAATAATGACATCATTGAAAAAAAGAAAGTATGTGTCATTGAAGAAGAAATTTATAAGCAACTTTTTGACAAAGATGAATTCCCAATTGGCCAATATATTAAAATCGACGCTATCAATTACAACGTAGTTGGGATGTATAAAGAAGGACAAATTGGCGGTGGCGGTCCGCAGGGAAATATTCATATTCCGTTCACCACATTTCAACAAGTGTATAATAGAGGAGACAGTGTGGGCTGGATGATGATTACAGGGCAACCGGGTTTTGATATTATGCAAATAGAAGCGGATGTTAAGTTGCTTTTAAAAAATTTACACAAAGTGCATCCTGAAGATGAAAGAGCATTTGGAAGTTTTAATTTAGGTGATCTATTTAAAAAGATAATGGAGTTTTTACTTGGAATGCAGTTTTTAACCTGGTTTGTCGGGATTGCCACGTTGATTGCCGGCGTATTTGCCATTGGAAATATCTTATTAATTACGGTTAAAGAAAGGACTAAAGAAATAGGAATCAGACGCGCATTGGGTGCCAAACCTTGGGAAATTAAGCGTCAAATAATCTTAGAATCTGTTTTTTTAACAAGTATTGCAGGCGCATTGGGGATCATTTTTGGAGGTATCGTTTTAATGATAGTTGATGCCACTTTAGGAAAAGGGGAAGAACGATTTTTAACAAACCCAACAGTTGATATTCCCGTAATTATGATAGCAGCAATAACACTGGTGGTTTTAGGAACTTTAATAGGTCTTATTCCTGCGCAAAAAGCGGTAAGCATTCGGCCTATAGAAGCATTAAGAGAAGAGTAAAACAATTTATAATTAACAAGAAATAATTAAAAGAGAATAAATTTTTCAATTTTGAATCTTTCAATTTTTAATAAAAAATAACATAAACTGAAAATCAATCACTAATGAAGAAAACTATAATTTTTGGAGCAATAGGAGTAGCGCTTATCGCTGTTTTGGCTTGGTTTGGGGCAAAAAACAG
>JAENXD010000223.1 GCA_016649745.1 Flavobacteriaceae bacterium
AAACAGTATTTTAAAACTCATTTTCAGCATTATTAAATGGATCCAAAAAAAATAACCTATTACGAACCAAAAGAAGAAAAATTCAATGTAATTTCACACGCTATCGGTTTGGTGTTGAGCCTTGTGGCATTTGTGTTATTGGTGACTTATGCAAGTTTAAACGGCAGTGCTTACCATATTGTAAGTTTTAGCATTTATGGCTCAAGTTTAATTTTATTATATTCAGCATCAACTTTTTATCATTATACTGAAAATCCGAAGTTACGTCATCGATTGAACATTTTTGACCATTCGGCAATCTATGTTTTAATTGCAGGAACATACACGCCATTTACGTTGGTTGTTTTGAATGGTTGGGTTAGCTGGACCATTTTTGGCGTTTCTTGGGGCTTGGCACTTTTGGGGATTGTGTTAAAACTTTTCTTTACCGGTAAATATGACAAAATCTCCACTTTTGCTTATGTACTGATGGGTTGGTTAATTATTTTTGCAGTGAACCCCTTAATCATGAATTTTTCGTTTGAGGGCTTGATGTGGTTATTAAGCGGCGGTGTTTTTTATACCATTGGTGCCATTTTATACAGCATAAAAAAGATAAAATACAACCATGCCATCTTCCATATTTTTGTGTTGTTGGGAAGTTTTACACATTTTATCGCCGTATTTTTTTATGTATTGCCTATTGTAAAATAGCGATAGGAAGCACACAAAATTTTTAATTATTTATAAGAATCCTTAATAAAAACCTGGGTAGATATGAATTAAAATCGGTATTGGCAGATAAAAATAATTTTGCGAATTAATACGTTTCGGAATAAAAAAAATAAAAAAATCGCAACTTTTTGAACATATATTCAAAAGTTGTATCTTGCATACAAATTTAACTAACGTCAACCCATTTAACATGCTACAAATTTTACTAGTAGATGACGAAAATGATGCTTTAGAAGCTTTAGAGTGGAAATTAAACAATTACATTGAAAATGTGGAAGTTAAAACTTGCAATTCTCCGATTAAGGCCATAGAAATCATTAATAATGAAAAACCTGATGTTGTTTTTCTGGACATACAAATGCCGGAGATGGATGGCTTTACGATGCTTGAAAAACTGCAAAACAGGGATTTTAATCTCATTTTTACCACGGCACACGATGAATTTGCTTTGAAAGCCATTAAAGTTTCGGCAATAGATTACTTACTGAAGCCTGTTGACAAGGATGAATTGTTGGCGGCTATGGATAAAATTAAAAAGTCCAAAAAAGGTGATTTGTTGGAAAATAAATTGCAATTATTGTTAAACAATATCAACGACAATAATGATAAAATTAATATTTCTGCGGATGGAAAAGTGTATTTGTTAGACAAAGACGACGTGGTTATGCTAAAATCCGATAAAAGTTATACAACCATTTACTTAAAGTCGGAGCAACAAATCATTGTGTCAAAAACACTTAAAGAAGTGGAGAAAAAATTTATGTTCCCCGAATTTTTTAGGGTTCACAATTCATATTTGGTAAATTTAAATCACGTTAAAGAATATCTGAAAGGTTTGGGCGGCGAATTGATAATGACAAACGGATTGTCGGCAAGCATCAGCAGAAACAGAAAAATTGAATTGTTTAAACGATTATACTTGGATAGCTAATGCTTTTAGATTTTAATTCTGAAATATATTCTTGGATAAGAGGGGGTCTATTTGTCTTATTTCTTTATCACTTTTTAATTTTCTTTCAAAACAGAAGCAAGTTGTACTTGTACTACAGTTTGTTTTTATTGGCAATGACTATCTATTTGCTGCAACATATTGTTTCTGAAGCATTCAAGCCATTTTACAATTATGCAAATTTTTCAATCCAGTTTTTGGCTTATGCAGCTTATATTGCTTTTGCGCGAGACTTGTTAGACACAAGATTCCATTTAATAAAATGGGACAAGTATTTTGAACTTGGAATCAAAGTGTTGGTGATGTTGGCGCCTATTTTTGTGTTAATACAATTCTTTTTTGGGTATGAATTTCAAATTAAGGCGTTTACCACAATTGCACCCGCGATAACAATATTTACCTTTGTCTCTTATTATATTATACTTACCAGAATTAATGACAATTTCTCTTTATATTTTGTTGCGGGTTCCTTAATTTATGTTGTTTTGGCCAATGTGAGTTTTCTGGAAATAATAGTTGGCACCGAATTTTTTATCAATAAAGGCGTTCAGCCGATGTTCTTTGTGTATCTGGGGGCTTTATTGCAAAGTCTCATATTTTCGGTTCTTCTGGGATTGATCATTAAAAGAATTGAGCAAAAAAGTAAAAATGCGGAAGTTAAATTGGCGGTAAAATTAAAAGAAATGGAGGAGCTTAAAATGACGGCATTGCAAAGTCAGATGAATCCTCATTTCTTGTTTAATTCTTTAAACTCCATCAACAATTTTGTCATAAAAAATGATGTTGAAAAAGCGTCGGATTATATCACCAAATTTTCCAAGCTTATTCGCGTTATTTTAAATAGTTCCTCCAGCCCAACGTCCTCACTCACTGATGAATTGGATACTTTGGCACTGTACATTAAACTGGAACAAATGCGCGTAAACGGCGGTTTTGATTATATTGTCACTGTGGATAAAAAGCTAGATTTGGACCATATAAAAGTGCCCACTTTATTTTTGCAGCCATTTATTGAAAACGCCATTTGGCACGGAATTATGAAAAAAGATGGAGACAAAGAGATTAAATTAAGCATAAAAGAGGATCAAGGAAATGTATTGTGTGTCATTCGCGATAACGGTATCGGAATCAATAAAGCTAGGGAACTGGCTCAAATTTCACAAAAGAAAAGATTTTTTGGCACCGAGACAACAGAAAACCGTATTAGGGTTTTACACCAAAACAAAGGCGTAACTATTGAAACCAAAGACATTTCTGTAGGCATAAAAACGGGCACGCAAGTCTCCATTAGCTTTCCTTTAGTTTAAGGCAAAAACCCATTTTTTAAAAATAATTGCACAAAATGATTTAATCATAGATTCTTTTGTTCAAAGATATCAAATACTCGAAATAAAATAGATGATTTTTTTAAATTCCTGAAATGATTGATTGCCAACGATCTACACATTTTTTAATAAAAAACAAACAATTTTGACGGCATTAAATATCCATTTATTATAAAAAGCGCACCATTTGTATATTTTTTATGTGCATTTGCAAAGTTTCGCAAAAAGTAATGGGGATCAATGGTATCTTTGATTTGTATTAATGTCAAGAGGGGTTTTGGCACTTTACGTAAAAAATATTAAATAAGTCTTTGGGGTTGATTTATTTATTCCTTGAACATTTTAATTATATTTATATATTAAAATGTTCAAGGTTTTTTTTGCTTCAAATTTTAGAATAATCTCCAACTTTCCGGTATTCTTAAATTAAAGAAAACTTATTTACTGCTGTTGATTGCTTAAAAGCAATATATTTACACAGGATACTGTGATAATAAAAGGCCACCGACAATTAACGATGATTGAAACTACCAAAGCAATAGTAATTAACACCATAAAATACGGTGACACAAGTTTAATAGCAACTTGTTACACCGAAAATTTCGGCATAAAAACCTATATGCTTAAAGGCATTTTAACGGCTAAAAAATCGACGGTAAAATTGGCTTATTTTCAGCCTTTAATGGTGCTGAATTTAACAGCAAACCACAACAACAAAGGCACCTTAAATTATATCAAAGATGTTGAGGTGCTTAATTTTAATCACTCCATTTATTCAACCATAAAAAAGCAGACCATCGCTTTATTTCTGTCGGAAATTGTTTATTATTCTATCCGCGAGGAGGAGCAAAACAGCCAGCTTTATCAGTACTTGGAAACTTCTTTTTTGTGGCTGGAAACCCACGACAATTGCTCAAATTTTCATTTGCTTTTTCTGCTGAACCTTACCAAATATTTGGGATTTTATCCTGAAATGAAAGCTGTAAACACGTCCTATTTTGATTTGCAGGAAGGAAGTTTTACAAACCAGAATAAATTTAACGCAGTTTCAGGCGAGAATTTAGTGCAATTTAAGAAACTGTTAGGCATAAATTTTGATGTATTGCACGAGGTTGATTTTAGTGCCTCAAACAGGCAAACCGTGTTGTCAACTTTAATTCAATATTTTGAATTGCATTTGAGTGGCTTTAAAAAGCCAAAATCATTAACTGTTTTAAAAGCTGTTTTTAGTTAATTATGAGGTTTTCTTTAGGATTGTTACTTTTTTTAATGACGCTAACAGCCAAATCACAGCAGGTTAAAGTTCTCGACCGCGAAAGCAATTTTCCAATCAACAACGTAACCATTTATAATGATAACAGGGATTTGGTTGTTTATACCAATAAATACGGAATCGCCGATTTATCTTCTTTTAAAGAATCCGATGTCGTTTCTTTCAACCATTTATCTTTTATTGAATATGAAATTTTAAAAAGGGAGTTGGGCGTTATTGATTTTGTCGTTTATTTATCCAATCG
>JAENXD010000013.1 GCA_016649745.1 Flavobacteriaceae bacterium
AATAAGAATTATGAGTGTTGATGCGGTATAGCGCTTTAAAATCAACGTAGGCTTTATCCATTATATAAATGGCATCTGGCTCGGGAATAATTTGGTCAAGTACATTGCTGTCGTGGTATTTACCATCTGTAACAATTTTCATTGAATAGCAATTTTTAAAATAACTAAATATTTTTGTTTTTTAAAACTTCAAAAATTATTTGAACCTCAATTAGGTCATTGTCTTTAGAGCCATGTTTAAAACAATTTTCAATAAAAGGTAAAAAAAGTATATATCTCTTATATCTTTTTTAAAATAAATTTAGGCACTAAATAGAATATGTTCACATATACCAGCAATATATGTAAAGGAAATTCAACAAGATTAGATTTTAAAGAGTATCAATAATCGTCAAAATAGCTTCCCCAACGTATTACATTAAACAAAAATAGCCAACCCAAAATAAAAGATGATACTTTTTGGGAATGGTACTGCCTATATTTTCAAACCACTTTAGATTCAATGAATATTAGATGAATAAATTGTTATTTTCGCCAAAAAAAAGGTTTTATTTTAGATGGCAAAATTTTTTGCCTTTTAAATATAACTAGCTGGAAAGTATTTAACTTTATGGCATTTATTGTAATTGGACTGAAAAAATTCACAGGAATTAAAAAGTCAAGATGACTCCTGTTTTCAGCGTTGGGACACCCTAAAAATTTTTATTGATTATTTGATACAGTTTTAGCTGTTGTTCATCCATCTTTAAGAGACGATTTTTAGTAAGTTCGGAGGAAGGAAGAGTGTATGTTATTTGTACATATTATATATGAGTTCTGAGGCTTTTTTCAATGATAAAGTTGATTTTTCAGCATACAATACCCATACTAATTCTTTGTAAATGCAATAAGCTGTGAAGTAAATGCAGATATGTGCTTCTATTCTATTGCGTAGTCTGTGATAAATTGGACGTATCCTCAAATCGGTTTTTGACATTCTAAATGCTTTTTAAATATGCCAAAGATTTTTATAATTTTCTATAACTTGCTTATTTGTTAGTTTTGTATTTGTTACATATCATTTTAATCCGTCCCATTAATTATTATTGGAATATTTTTCATAATCAATTTCTATTCTAACATCACCGGTCATTTCTAAGGTTTTTCCTTCCCGTCCTTTTTGACCTCCCACACTTTTACCTGAAGACTTAAGTAAACTTTGATTTGCTTTGGGGCGGTTTTCATCCTTGGAAGGTGACAGGGAAGAACTGTTGCGACTATTCTTGGGGTTCTCATATTTAGTCAAGCGTTCCTTCAAAAAATAATTTTCCTTTTCAAGGGCATTTACTTTTTTCTTCAGAGCTTCAAGACATCTTATAAGTACTTTGACTTTAGAGCCATGAAAGTACAAAAGAAAAAAATTTACACCTAATAAATCCAATGACTATGTGGCATGAATGCAAGTTTTTTTCACGCCTTTGTGACATGAAATAGAATGCCTATATTTGAGATTGATTAGTTACAAAAATAATTATTACAGCCTTTTTAAGATTTTTTTTGTGTTATTTTATTTATATCAATTATCTTACAAAAAATATATTGGCAATAAATTTACTTTCTTTAGATTTAACATTGATAAATACTATTTTAAGTTATACAAGCAATAAACTTATTATTTTTATAAATAAAAGTAATTTAGCATAATATACATTTTTATAATTTTATATTTTTGTAAAAATATTTAACATTGAGTAAGTCAGAAAGTAAATCGAATATAACAATACAAGATATTGCAAAAGCTATAAATGTTTCTGCATCAACTGTATCAAGAGCCTTAAATAATCATCCCAAAATAAGTCAAAAAACAAAAGAAAAAATTTGGGAGGTTTCAAAAAAATTAGGCTATTTACCTAACATTCCTATTTATATGCAAAAGCAAAAAAATAATATAGTTTTTTTGCTTATAGATAGTCTTCAAAATTCTTCCATACACGAGTTTGTTTCAGCGATTCAGAATTACTTAATTAAAAGTAACATAAATCCTATTATAAAATTTATAACAAATAATGAATATGAGCTATTTTCGCTAACTAAACTAGTTGAAGATATTGAAGTTATTGGTGTAATAAGTATATTAAATGACACTCCGTTTACTGAAACTATTTATAGAACAATACGCGAATCTCAACTCCCATTAGTTGCAATTAGTCATTCTAAAATACCTACTGTAAATATTTTACCCGACATATACAACGGGGCATATTTAGCAACAAATCACTTATTAAAACAAGGTGCCAAAAATCTCGTATTGATAATTGAAAATAATGAAAATTTAAGGAATAATGACCTAGAAAGAGGATTTAAAGCAGCTTTTAAAGCGTATGACAACACAACATTTAAAATTTTGAGAAGTAGTTTAAACAAAGAAGTTTTAAAATATGAATTTGAACAATTACTGTTAAATAATCATTCTATTAATGGAATTATTACAAGTAATAACTATGTAGCCAATCAATTACATACTTTCTTGCAAAATAAAAACATTAAAATTCCTGAAGATATAATGCTAATTAGTTTTGGAAATGAAACCTTTATTAACTTTATAGCCCCTGATATTTCAACTATTGAATATTCTTCAGAGAATATGGGAAATAAAGCCGCTAAGCTCTTACTAAAAATAATTGAAAATAATCCTCTAGAAGACAAGTTATTAATCGAACCAGTTAAATTAATTATTAGAACATCTTCAATGAGAACACAATAATTTATAAAATAGATATTTTGAACATCATTCCTCTATTTTTTATAAAAAATTAACGGAGAAATTATATAATTTCTCCGTTAATAACTAACTAATTCAAATATAAAAAAACTCTTTAATCTTTTGGCTTAAACCTCCAAGCCCAAGCATAATCATCGTTTTGTTGATCTTGCCATAATAACAATTCACCATCTGTTAAAATTTGAATCTGAAATACGTTTTTTGGAATCCTATCTGGATTCAAATTTTCATCATCTACATCAGGTAAATTTGAATTAATCAAAGTCAATGTCATTTCTTCATTATCAAGAACAAAACTTTTCATTTCACCAATAGTATTGGCATTTGGAGACAATGTATAATTATAACCACCATTTAAATCAAACATTAATTCACTAGCAATACCAGCAGGTAAATCACCATCATCAGCTGGTTGCCACCAAAATTCTTCCCAATCATAATTGGCAGTCATATAAAAATAACCTGCATCATTATCCGTATCGTACACCCATGTTTTTCCAGCACCTGTATTTGTTAATTCCTTTAAAAAAGGTTGTTCTCTAACATCAGGGTCATTTTGTGAAATAACAATTGTTTGTTCAATTTCTGTAGATCCACCTTTACCTGAAATAATACAAGTAACAACATACGTTCCTACAAAAGGATAATATGAAGTAGCTACTTTTTTTTGTGATTTTGAACCATTACCAAAATCCCAATTGTACATAAAACCATTATTAGAATTAGCTTCAAAAACTAAACTATTTGGGTTTGAATCATCTATAGATATATCACCAACTGGTGCTTCACCAATATTAGGTATATTATCCATTTGTGGTTCGCAAGAGTATAAAAACCCTATCATAAAAACTGTAAGTATATATAATATTTTTTTCATTTTTTATTGTTTTAAATATAACACATTGATTAGTATGGATTTTGCTCTAAATTTGGATTGAGATTTATTTCAACTTGAGGAATTAAAAAATAACGTTTATTTTCTGAATACCCATCCATTAAATTCCCTCTACCAGTACGAACTAAATCCCAATAACGATGTCCTTCTAAAGCCAATTCAACTCGTCTTTCGTAATAAACCGCTTTTAACCCATCCGTTTCAGTTGTATTTGACAAACCAACTCTATTACGCACCCTATTTAAAGGTCTTTGCCAATCTGAATTATTGTGAGCTGCAGCTTCTGCTTGCCATAGTAATACTTCTGCAAAACGAATGAATCTCCAATTTAATGGGTCTTCAGACTCTTGCCCCTTTTCACTATTTGGCAATTGATATTTTCTACTGTGGTATCCAGTTGGATTTTGAGGGTAATCTGTATAAATAACCTCCTCATCTGGAGTACCTTCCCATAGCACATCTTCGTTTGAAATAATAGTAGCTTTTAATCTTGGATCATTAGGAGCAAAAGCATCAAATAAATCTTGCGTTGGACAGTTAAATCCGTAACCACCATTTTCTCTACTCCCTTGAAAAATTGTATTAACAGTACCTTCTTGATCATCACCCCATTCACCAGTATTTAAATTAGCATATTGAATATCAAATACAGACTCAATTCCATTGTCATGAGATAATCTAAATACATCTTCGTAATTTGGTTCTAAATCGTACTCAGAAGAGTTTACTATTTCTTTAGCCAACGCTTCAGCCTCTACCCATTTTTCTTGAAATATATAAACTTTCACTAAAAGTGCAGAAGCTGCTCCCCAAGTTGCTCTTCCTATTTCAAAAGCTTGCAACTCGCTTTTTCTTGGCAATACATCTTTTGCATCTTTTAAATCCATTTCAATTTGAGCATACGTATCCTCTAAAGTATTTCTTGGAGCTGTAAATTCAGATGGAGAAAGCACTTTTGTAACTATTGGTACACCTCCAAAAACTTTTGCTAACTGAAAATGATATAAGCCTCTTAAAAATTTTGCTTCAGCAATTACACGTATTTTAACATTTTCGCTAATATTTTCATTGTCTATAATACCCTCAATTAATTTATTGGCTCTACCAATACCCAAATAAGGTGGTTCCCATTTTCCTCTAATAACCCCATTTTCAGGATTTGCATTAAAAATTGACAAATGATAAATATCTGCTTGATCCGCATTATTTTCACCTCCTTTTTCTGAATCATCAGAAACTACGTCTCCAATTGCCCATTCATTAACTTGCATATGCTCATACCATCCTAGTGGATCGTATGCCCCAGCCAAAGCATTTAAAGCGGCACCATCACTATTAAAATAAACAGCATCTGATAAATTTGGAGCGGGAGTATCTAAATAATCACTACATGATTGCAAATACAATATGCTAAACAGTAATATTGTACTTTTGAATATTATTTTTTTCATTTTTGATAATTTTATTTTATACATTAAAACGTAAGATTGAAACCCAAACTAAATAGACGAGATTGTGGATAGAAAGCTCTGTCTATACCTAAATCTAAAGGATTTTGTTGCCCTTGCCCAATTTCAGGGTCTAAACCAGTATAATTAGTAAATGTTAAAAGATTTTGTGCATTTACATAAATTCTTAAACTAGAAACTTTAATTTTTTCAATTAAACTATTTGGTAAAGTATAACCAATTTGCATTGTTTTAATTCTAAGGTAAGAACCATCTTCAATAAAACGATCAGACATTAAAGAGTTATTAGAATCGGCAGCATTCATACGAGGATACAAAGCATTTGTTTGTGAACCCTCACCCGTCCATCTATTTAACATATCAACATTCATATTCCAATATGCTGTTGAAGATCTGTTGTAATAAGTGGTTCCATTAAAAATTTTATTTCCTTGAACTCCTTGAAAAACAACATTAAAATCAAATCCTTTGTACTCTAAATTTGCATTAAATGAGTAAGTGAAATCTGGTAATGGACTTCCTAAAAATTGATAATCTAAATTTCCGTCATTATTCTCATCAACGTATCTAACATCACCAGGAGATACGTTTGTTTGTGCTGTTTGTGCATCAATTTCAGCTTGATTTTGGAACAAACCATTAGTTTTATATCCGTAAAATTGTGCTATTGGTTTTCCAACAACTGTTCTGTTTACATAATAATTATCACGATATAAACCTCCATCAATAAAAGCATTTCCAACACCTAGACTTAATACTTCATTTTTTATAGCTGAAAAAACAATTCCCGCCCCATATTTAAGTTTATGTTCACTATTATTATAATTTAAAGACAACTCAAATCCAGAGTTTTTCATTTCACCTGCGTTTTGCCAAGGCGCTTCCTGAAGACCTGATTGTCCAGGAACTGGTACCTGTAATAACATATCTGTAGTATTTTTTACAAAATATTCAGCTGTACCTCTAATTTTACTATTAAATATTCCAAAATCAACTCCAATATTTGTTGTTGTTGAGGATTCCCATTTAATTTCATCATTCCCTGAACTCATAAAAGCAATACCAGGTGCAAGAACATCACCCCAAACATAATTTTGTCCTGTAGTAGCTGTAGTTACAAATTGGTATGCCGGCACACTTCCTTGATTTCCTATTTTTCCCCAACCTAGTCTTAATTTTAAACTATTAATAGCATCTATTGATTTTATAAAATCTTCTTCAGATAATTTCCAACCTGCTGAGAAAGATGGGAAATATCCCCATTTATGTTTGTCTGAAAATTTTGAAGAACCGTCTGCTCTAAAATTAACTGTTAAAAGATATTTATCTTTATAACTATAATTTACTCTTGATAAAACGGACATTAGTTTTTCTTCTAAAGCTGAACCATATATATTAGCTGAATTTTTTCCATTTGCATTGTCTATATATTGTAAATTTGGATTGTCTGTTGGTACATCACTTGTTGAAGCACCGTCCCATAAAAATTTATTACTAAAAGATTCTGTTCCTAAAAGTACCGAGATACGGTGTTCTCCAATATCTTTTTTATAATTTAATGTGTTAGACCATTGATTTGTAAATTGAGAATTATGACCTCTACTAATTCTACTAACACTATTTTGTTGCGTTAGAGCAACATAATAAACTGGGGTGTAGCTGTCATTTTCTTTAAAAGAATATTCAACAGATAAATTAGATTTAAAAGTTAACCCCTCTAAAAATGTTAATTCGGCATAGACATTTCCTAAAGTACGATAAAAATTTTCTAAATTATTAGTATAATCAATAGCCGCAACTGGGTTCCATATATCATTATAAACTCCTGATACATAATTACCATCTGTATTTCTAACAGGTGTTACAGGAGACATATTCATAGCAGAAATAAGAACATTAGTCCATTCATCTTCCTCTAAAATGGTGTGTTTCTTTGTTTTTACTAAGGTAATATTTTCACCTACTTTTAACCAGCTTTTAACATCGTGCGCAGAATTTGCTCTGAATGAAACTCTTTCAAAATTAGATTTATTTACAATTCCTTCCTGATTAAAATATCCACCACTTACAAAATAAGTGCTTTTTTCACCTCCTCCAGCAACAGAAAAGTTATAGTTGGCAGTTGCAGCATCTTTATTTGAAATTTCATTAAACCAATTTGTATTAGCTAATGAGTTTGGATTGCTTAAAGTTGGTTCAACATCAAAACCTGCAGCATTTCTGGCTTCATTATTTAAAATAGCCCAATGTTTAGAGTCTGTTACTGGAGCCGATCTCCAAAAGTTTTGGATTCCATAATAAGAGCTAAAACTAACTACTGCATCCTTGTTTTTACTACCACTTTTAGTAGAAATTATAACAACTCCATTAGCACCTCTTGAGCCATAAATTGCAGTAGAAGATGCATCTTTTAATACTTGAATGTTTTTAACATCACTGGTGTTTAAATATCCAATATCTTCAACTGCCATTCCATCAACAACATACAAAGGCGATGCTGAATTTAAAGTACCAACGCCTCTAACACGTACCATAACACTACCACCTGGTGTTCCAGAATCAACAGTTACATCTACACCAGCCATTTGACCTTGAAGTGCTTGATCTATAGTACTCACTTGCCTTTTTTGCACATCTTCCATATTAACCGTAGAAATAGCGCCTGTTAAATCACTTTTTCTTTGGGATCCATAACCAACAACAACCACTTCATTTAAAGCGGCTACGTCAACATCCAAAAAAACATCAATCACAACTCTATTGTTTACTGAAATTTCTTGACTTTTAAATCCCATATATGAATAAACTAACACACCATCTTTTGGCACTTTAATACTATAATTCCCGTCAAAATTAGTAGCAACACCAAACGTTGTTCCTTTAACCATTACAGAAACGCCCGGAATTTCCTGACTGTCATTAGAAGACTTAATTGTACCTGTTACTGTGTTTTGTGCATAAAACATATGCGAGCAAAAAACCAAATACAATAATATTTTTATTTTGTTCATAAAAAAATAATTTTTTGTTGATTAATAAAATAATTTAAATCAAAAATACAAAAATATTTTTATAATGCAACTTTTTGCACTTTAATTTTATTTTTTTGCATAATTAAGCAATTTCGCACCGCCTTTATAATATGTATAAATACATAACGCAACATTAAATCAACACTCATCGGATCTTATCAAGTTTTGAGGTAAATTATTTTAATGCAATTTATTGCATATATTAAATTTATGTTTACTTTAGCTGTTTAAAAATTAATAATAAACTTTAAAAATGAAGATACAAAACCAACATTTAGTATTCATTATTTCAATCATTTTAACTTCATTAATTGCTTGTAACCAAAAAGCAGTGCTCCAAAATGATGTTTTCGGAATAACTTTATCTGACAATTGGAAGATGGTAAGTAGCGACAAAATTAATGTGTCAGACTCTTTAATTTCTACAGAAAATTTTGACATTAATAATTGGTATAATACAAATATTCCAACTACTGTTTTTAATGCATTGCAACAAAATGGGCTTTATAAAAACGTTTACAACGGAACTGCTCTTGAAGATTTAGACAAAAACATTTTTAAATCGGCTTGGTGGTATAGACATAAATTCACAATTAAAGATTTGGATAAACACTTTAATTTAAAAATTGACGGAATTAATCAATATGCAGATGTTTGGATAAACGGTCGTGAAATTGCGGATTCAAGCCAAATAAAAAATCCCTTTAGACAATATACCTTATCATTAGATAACTATCTTAACAAAGGTGAGAATGTAATAGCATTAAAAATATATCCACCAAAAAAAGGGGATTACAACATTGGTTTTGTTGACTGGAATCCAATGGCTCCCGATCAGGAAATGGGTATTACACGCCCTATCCGCTTGTTAACAACAAATGAGGTCGCCATTGATCAACCTTACATACAAAGTAACTTTAAAAATAATAATTATAAACAAGTTGATTTAGACGCTTCCGTTTTATTGAAAAATTTTGTTAAAAATAAAACACAAGGAATCTTAAAACTTCAAATAGATGATATTATTATTGAAAAAAATATAGAGTTATCGCCTCTTGAAGAAAAAGTAATTCATTTAAATTCAGATGAATTTACCCAACTTACAATTAACAACCCTAAATTATGGTGGCCACACACCATAGGAACTCCAAATTTATACAAGGCCAAAATTAGTTTTATTATAAATAATCAGGAGTCAGACAGTAAAGAAGTAAATTTTGGCATTAGAGAAGTTTCAGATTATTTTACAAAAGACGGGCATAGAGGGTTTAAAATAAATGGAGAAAAAATCTTGATACGCGGTGGTGGCTGGGTAGATAATTTAAGTCTCAATAACACTGACGATAATATTAAAGCTCAATTAGAATACGTAAAAGATTTGAATTTCAACACAATACGCCTGGAAGGTTTTTGGGGTAAATCACAAAAAATGTATGATTTGTGTGACCAGATGGGTATTTTAGTGATGGTAGGCTGGAGCTGTCATTGGGAATGGGAAAATTATATCGGGAAACCCGTTGATGAAGATTATGGAGCCATTACATCTGATGAAGATATTGACCTAATTACCAATGCATGGAAGGACCAAATTATTTGGTTGCGCAACCACCCTTCAATTTTTACATGGTTTGGTGGAAGTGATAAAATTCCTACACCTAAATTAGAAAAGAAATATTTTGAAGTTTTTGATAAATACGACACTACAAGAGTATATTTATCTTCAGCAAAAGAGTGGAACTCATTAGCAGGACCATCAGGAGTAAAAATGCGTGGACCTTATGAAGTGGAACCTCCAGTTTATTGGTTTGAAGACACAAAATTTGGTGGCGCCTTTGGTTTCAATACAGAAACAGGACCTGGAGCGCAAGTACCTCCTTTAGAAAGCATAAAAAAAATGATTCCAAAAGAGCATCTTTGGCCTATTGACAGCGTTTGGGATTATCATTGTGGCAGAAATGAATTTAATAGCTTAAAGCGTTATAATAAAGCATTATTTAACCGTTATGGTCATATGAGCTCTGTTGAGGAATATGCATTCAAGGCACAAGCAATGAATTATGAACTAATGCGTTCAATGTTTGAAGCGTTTTCCATTAAACGTTATGAAGCTACAGGAGTAATACAATGGATGTTAAATTCGGCCTGGCCTGAAATGTACTGGCAATTATATGATTATTATTTAATGCCAAACGGTGCCTATTATGGTGCTAAAAAAGCAAATAATTCTGTTCATACCGTTTACGATTATGCTCAAAATTCCATATTTATAGCAAATGACAAGTTACAGGACACTGAAAATCTACAAGTATCCATCAGCGCTTTTGATATCAATTCTAAACTTATTTTCACAAAAGCAATAGACACCAAAGTTAAAGCTAATTCCTCTTCCAAGATTTTAGATTTACCGGATTTAGGAGCAAAAGGCACTTATTTTTTATCTATAAAAACCACCAATCAATCAAAAGAAACCATTGATGATAACTTTTATTGGCTTTCCACTAAAAAAGACATTTTAAATTATCAAGATTCAGATTGGTACTTCACTCCTTTTAAACAATATGCCAACTTCACAGAATTAAACACTATGAAACCTGTTCATATTGAGCACGAGATTAGTATTGAAGACAACGACATATACAGAACGTTTACTGTAACCTTAAACAACACCACAAATAATATTGCCTTTTTTATAAATACAAAACTTATTAATAAAGCTACTGGTGAACAAATTTTACCTGTTATATGGAGCGATAATTACATCTCCCTGGTACCTCTTGAAAAAAGAACTCTTGTAGCAAGAATAAAACTTAAATATTTAAAAAACAAGGATATTGATTTTGAGCTACAAGCCTGGAATAATAAATAATAAAATAAGTTAATTTACAAAACTAGAAACTCATGAAACGAAATTATGGAATAGTAGTATTAATTCTTATAACATTTTTTGTTGTATCCTTCTTAACCAATATACTGGGAGCGTTGAATCCAAGTGTATCATTGAGTTTTAAACTTAGCGAAACAATGGCAGGTTTTTTACCGTTTTCATTTTTTATAGCTTACGGAATAATGTCAATCCCCGCAGGATTTATGCTGGAAAAATTTGGTGCAAAAAAATTAATGATTTTTGCTTTTTTACTAGCGCTATCCGGATCCGTTTTATTTGCGAGTTTCCCTACTTTTATCGTTTTCTTGTTTTCATTATTTACCATAGGTACAGGAATGGCAATTTTACAGGTAGTAATCAATCCTTTGCTTAGAGTTTCAGGCGGTGAAGAAAATTACGCTTTTACCTCTGTTTTGGCGCAATTAATTTTTGGATTAGCTTCTTTCATTAGCCCAAAAGTTTATTCATGGTTGGTTATCAATATTGAAAATCATGAAAAGGTGCAAGGCTGGCTTATCAGCACTTTATCAAACATTGTTCCAACTCAAATGTCATGGATATCCATTTATTGGATATTTGCAATAACCAGCTTACTAATGATCTTTATAATTGTTTCTTTTTCTTTTCCTAAAGTAATACTTATTGATGAAGAAAAAGCAGGAACAAAGGACAGCTATTTAGATTTATTTAAAAATAAATTGGTAATTCTATACTTCTTTGGAATTTTTGCTTACGTTGGGGCAGAGCAAGGTATTTCATACTGGATGTCTAAGTTTCTGCAAGTATATCATGGTATTGATTATAAAACTATTGGTGCTGATGCCGTTGGAAATTTCTGGGGATTAATGACTATTGGAGGCATTTTAGGTTTAGTATTGCTTAAAATAATGGACAGTAAATTAGTGCTGAAGTTATTTACTATATTAGCAATTATAAGCTTTGCAATGGCTTTGTACGGCAGCGCTGGTGTATCGTTATATGCTTTTCAGCTAAGCGGCTTTTTTCTCTCAGTTATGTATCCTATAATTATTTCACTGGCACTTAATTCAGTAGACAAACACCATGGTTCATTTGCTGGTATATTAATGACTGGTATTATGGGAGGTGCAGTAGTTCAATTATTAATTGGTTTTTTAAGCGACTTAACTTCATTAAAAACCGGAATGCTCTTTGTTTTTATAGCACTTGGCTACATTTTAAGCATTAGCATTTGGGCAAAACCAATTATAAAAAATAAAACTATTAGTTTGAAAAAAAAACGATAAATAATAATAATAATAATAATAATGACTACATCTAACAATATAAAACTTATTGGGATAGACTTAGGGGGAACCAAAGTAAATATCGGTCTCGTTCAAGGAAATAAAATACTTCAAAAAAAATATGCTAAATTACCTTTAAACCCAAAAAATGAATGGGAGGTAATTAATTTGATTATAGATTTAATTAAAGAAATAAAATCTAACCATAAAATTTCAGGAATTGGTATTGGAGTTCCAAGTATCTTAGACCGTGAAAAAGGAATTATCCATGAAGTACAAAATATTCCAACTTGGAAGGAAGTTCCATTAGCTAGCATTTTAATAAAAGAATTCGGAATCCCCGTATTTTTAGATAATGATGCTAATTGTTTCACTCTTGGAGAATTTCATTTTGGAAAAGCTAAAAATTGCAAAAATTTGATAGGTTTAACAATTGGCACAGGAATGGGAGCTGGAATTATAAATAATTATCATTTAATTGGAGACGCCAATGGTGGCGCAGGAGAATTTGGGATGATTCCATATTTAGATGGTATATTTGAAGATTATTGTAGTGGAAAATTTTTTAACACATTTTATAATTTAAGTGGTGAAGAAATATTACAACTAGCAAAACAAGGTGACAAAACAGCTCTTGAAGCATTTGAACAATTAGGTAAACACCTAGGTAATGCAATTAAAACTATCTTATATGCTATTGACCCAGAAAAAATTATTATTGGTGGCTCTATTGTTAAATCCTCAGCCTATTTTGATGCAAGTTTAAAAAAGAGCATTCAACTATTTTCTTATAAAGAAACGTTAAAGAACTTTGAGTTTGTTTATTCTACAACCCCAGATATAGCAATTCTAGGTGCTACTTCATTGTACTATAACAGAGTTCAAATTAATGATAAAACATGCAGATAGTTAATAATATTAGTATGACAAATAAATCAATTGTAGGTGTTTTACTAGGAGGAAAAACATTAGTAGCAGGGAGAGTAAAAAATGGCATAATTGAAAGTAGCATTACCAAAAGAATAGACAATAACGCAATTGAAGAAAAAATAATTTCTGAAATAATTAACATTATAAATGAAGTAATTAATGAAGATGTGGAAGGAATTGGAATTGGGGTTCCAAGTTTAGTTGACGTTGTAAAAGGAATTGCTTATCAAGTTGAAAAAATTCCGTCATGGAAAGAGGTGCACATAAAAGATATTTTAGAAAATAAATTTAAATTAAAAGTTTATGTAAATAATGATGCAAATTGTTTTGCGGTAGGCGAAAAATATTTTGGTATAGCACAAGACTTTGAAAACATCGTTGGCTTAATATTAGATTCTGGTGTTGGCGCCGGTGTTGTATTTAGAGGCCATTTATATTCTGGTACAAATTGTGGAGCAGGCGAATTCGGATATTTACTTTATAAAAATCACAATTTCGAATATTATTGTGGTGAAGGTTATTTTGAAGAAAAATATGGCTTAACATCAGATGTACTATATGAAAGAGCCTTACAGAAAGATAAAATTGCCCTAGCAATTTATGAGCATTACGGATGCGATGTGGGTAATTTAATCAAGGCAATTATGTTTACAACTAATCCTGAAATTATTGTTATTGGGGGAAGTATTTCAAAAGCCTTTTCATTTTTTGAAGGCGAAATGAACAAAGTAATTAATACTTTCACTTATCCGCACATTCTAAAAAAATTAAAAATAATTAAATCTGAAAATAAAGATATTGCCATTTTAGGTGCTGTAGCATTATTCTATGACGCCCAAAATATGACAATGAAGAAGTATTAAACTATTTAATTTATTTATCTGGTATCATATATAAATTCTAACTTTTTTGAAATGCTATTCTCAATAAAAATAGGGTCACTCTTTTATCATATAAAGAATTCAATATATCTATATATAGATAGACCTTAAAAAACATATAACAAAATGAAAAATAAATTAAAAAATCTCACAGCTATCCGAAAGTTTAAGCAAAAATCTAAATTTCCTTTGTTTTCATTATTGTATAATAATAAAATTAAATTTTATGACTACTTCAAATATTAAACACCAACCGGCCGGTCAATTTGAAGACACACGGTTTGAAAAAATACACAATATTGTGTTTTTAAATTCAGCAGAAGGTTCAATTTGTGTTGCCCAAGAAATTGCTGAATTAATTAGAAGCAAACAAGCCGAATATAAACCTTGCATTCTTGGTCTTGCAACTGGTTCTTCACCAATAAAAGTTTATGAAGAATTGGTTCGAATGCATAAGGAAGAAGGACTTAGCTTTTCTAATGTAGTCACATTTAATTTAGATGAGTACTACCCTATGGATAAAAGCAGTGTTCATAGTTATTACTATTTCATGCACCAGCATTTATTTAACCATGTTGATATCAATTCTGAAAATATTAATATTCCTAACGGAACAGTTTCTCTTGCTGAATTGCATCAATATTGTATTGATTATGATTTGAAAATTAAAGATTATGGAGGGTTAGATTTTCAACTTTTGGGAATTGGAAGAACTGGTCATATAGGTTTTAATGAACCAGGTTCTCATTACAACTCCGGCACAAGAAGCATAACTCTTGATCATTTAACCAGAGCAGATGCAGCCCAGTCATTTTTAGGTATAGAAAATGTTCCTAAGAAGGCCATTACAATGGGTATTGGTACAGTTAAAAAAGCCAAAAGAATTGTACTATTGGCTTGGGGACATAATAAAGCTACGGTTGTTAAAAATGCTGTTGAAGGTGAAATTACTTCAGACGTTCCGGCTTCCTATTTACAAGAACATAATAACACCACATTTATTTTAAATGATGAAGCATCACAAGAACTTACTCGGATAAAAACACCATGGCTTGTTGGTCCTTGTATTTGGACTGAAGAATTGACCAGCAAAGCAATTATTTGGTTATGTCAAGTAACTAAAAAATCAATCTTAAAACTTACCGACGAGGATTATAATGAATATGGTATGTCTAGCCTAATTTCACAAGAAGGTTCTGCATATGATGTAAATATAATAATGTTTAATAAACTGCAACATACTATTACGGGATGGCCAGGAGGAAAACCAAATGCCGATGATTCATCAAGACCCGAAAGAGCAAACCCAGTTAAAAAGCGTGTAATTATTTTTAGTCCACACCCTGATGATGACGTAATTTCAATGGGAGGAACTTTTGACCGACTTGTTGAACAAGGCCATGAGGTTCATGTCGTTTACCAAACATCCGGTAATATTGCTGTTTCAGATCTCGAAGCCTTAAAATTTGCTGAAGTTATTAAAGATGTCATTCCAAAAGATTTGAACATTGATAATTTAATAAAAAAAATAAATTCTAAAAAAGGAGATATTGAAGATGATATAGAAGTTCGTAGACTGAAGCGATTAATAAGAAAAAGAGAATCATTGGCTGCAACTCGATTTATTGGAGTTCCAGATAAAAATGTTCACTTTTTAAATCTCCCCTTCTACGAAACCGGAACAGTCAAAAAAAATCCTATAGGACAAATTGATATTGATATTGTAGAAAATTTAATAGCAGAAGTAAAACCCCATCAGATCTTTGCTGCAGGTGATTTAGCTGACCCACACGGAACTCATAAAGTATGTTTAGATACTATTTTTGCAGCATTAGAAAATTTAAAACATAATGATTATATGGATGATTGCTGGGTTTGGTTATACCGAGGCGCTTGGCACGAATGGGATATCCATCAAATAGATATGGCTGTACCTATGAGTCCTGACCAAGTTTTAAGAAAACGTAAAGCTATATTTTTCCATCAATCTCAAAAGGATGGCGTCATGTTTCAAGGAAATGACACCAGAGAGTTTTGGGTACGAGCTGAGGAAAGAAATAATGAAACAGCACAAATATACCACGAGTTAGGCTTAGCCGATTATGCCGCTCTTGAAGCTTTTAAAAAATATCATTTCTAAATTTTTATTATGAGAAAAATAAGTCTATTCGTTATTGCATTAGTGTCATTTTCTTGTTTTGGACAAAACAACACTTTAAATTTAATGCCTTGGCCACAGGAAATTATTTTTGGTGATTCAAATTATATCATTAAACCAAATTTTACAATTTCCGTAAACCAAGAGGCTAGTAAAAGAATTGAAATTGCCACAACAAAATTCCTAAGAAGATTAAGTGGGAGAACTGGCGTTTTTATTGATGAAGGTTTTGCATTTAAAAGTTCAGAAATTGAAAATCCTTCCTTAGAAATCAATTTTAAGAGAATTGGGAAACTAGAACTTAATGAAGACGAATCTTATCAACTTAAAGTTTCGAAAGATAAAATTTCTATTAATGCCGCTACTGACATAGGTGTGATTTATGCTTTAGAAACCTTGCTGCAATTGGAAACTAATAATGAATCAGCCTATTTTTTCCCTGAAATTACAATTAATGATGCTCCAAGATTTCCATGGAGAGGTTTAATGATAGATGTTGCCCGTCACTTTGAACCATTAGATGTTATTAAACGAAATTTGGATGCCATGGCTTCCGTAAAACTGAATGTATTTCATTGGCATTTATCAGATGATCAAGGTTTTAGAGTACAAATTAATTCACGTCCCAAACTTCATCAATTAGCATCCGACGGACAATATTATACTCATGCCCAAATTAAAGAAGTCGTGCAATATGCTTCAGATTTAGGTATTCGAGTTGTTCCTGAATTTGATATTCCTGGACATGCAACCTCCTGGTTAGTGGCCTATCCTGAAATTGCAAGTAAAGACACTATATATAAAATAGAACGTTATTCGGGTATATTTAATCCAACTCTTGACCCTACAAACGATGAAACCTATGAAATTTTAAAAGATGTTTTTACAGAAGTTGCACCATTGTTTCCTGACAAATATTTTCATATTGGCGGTGATGAAAACGAAGGAAAGGATTGGGATAAAAATAAAAAAATTCAAGCCTTTAAAAAACAGCATGATATAAAAGATAATCATGAGCTACAGGCATATTTTAATAGTAAAGTTCAACAAATACTTAAAGATAATGGCAAAATTATGATGGGTTGGGATGAGATTTTTCATCCCGGATTACCAAAAGATGTTGTTATACATTCTTGGAGGGGGACTGAAGCGATGCTAAAAGCAGCTAAATTAGGTTATAAAACAATACTGTCTAAAGGGTATTATATTGATCTATTAAAATCTGTTGAAACTCATTACACTAATGAGCCATTTCCTGATACTCATGATTTAACCAATGAGCAATTAAAAAATATTTTAGGAGGAGAAGCAACAATGTGGAGTGAATTAGTTACTCCTTTAACTATAGATTCAAGAATTTGGCCTAGGACAGCAGCCATCGCAGAACGGTTTTGGTCAAACAAAGCTATTAATGACGTGGACAATATGTTAAAAAGGCTTGAGGTTGTCAGTTTTAGATTAGAAGAACTTGGCATTACACATTTAAGAAACAGAGATGTTATTTTACGAAATATAAGTAACAATCAAAATTTAACATCATTAATAAACCTTACAAAAATTTGTGAGCCATTAAAAGGATATCAAAGAAATAAAGGAGGTACACAATATAAGACTTTTTCACCCTTTACCCAATTTGCTGATGCATGTAATGCAGATGCAATTGATGCTATGCATTTTAATGAAAATGTTGATGCGTTTCTAAAAAATAATACCAAAGAATCAAAAACTGAATTGCTAAAGTTATTTAAAAAATGGATACAAAATAATGTTGAGTTTACTAAAATAAACAACAACCCTACTCTTAATCAGTTAGCACCTTTGTCGATAAATTTAGCGAACTTGTCATCAATATTAATAAAGGGTCTAGAACAGGATAAGTTAAACAAAGAAGATTATGATAGTGCTACAGAACTTATAAAAAATCTCCGTAAACCCATCGTCGATACCGAGTTGGCAATTAATTCAGGATTAGAAAGGTTAATGTCAAAATTTAATAAAAAACATTAACTCTTTAAAATTTCGACAATTACTCCTGTAAATTCTAATTATTATTATTTTTCATTCATGCGGAAAATTATAAAATATCAGTACTTATTTTACACAAGAATTTACTTTCACAAAAAGTATTGAAGGGCCTGCCGTTGCTAGTATTGGAAATTTGTTTGCTGTAAATTTAAAAGGGGGAAATCCGACAAACATTGCTTTTGGAGGTAAAAATAAAAAACAATGTTTTGTTACTTTATCAGATAGAGGCTGTTTTGAGACCTTTTTCTTTCAATATTCAGGAAAGTCTTTTTAACAAAGTATATTTTAATCTGACATTAAAATTTAAAAAATAGTAAAAAATTTGAGCACATGAAGAAATTATTGTTCCTCTTAATCATCATCTCTATTTTTGGTTGTAATTCTAACAATAAAGCATCCACAAATGAGGTCTCTCAAGAAGGTTATAAAATAATTGCTTATGTTAATGAATGGCAAGACAATTGGGGAGAAAATTTTGAAAAAGCAACACAAATAACGCATATCAATTATGCTTTTGCCAATATTAAAAATGGTCGCGTTATTGAAGGACTTTATTCAGATTCAGAAACCTTAAAAAAATTGAATGCACTAAAGAAAGTCAATCCACATCTAAAAATTTTAATTTCTGTAGGCGGATGGAGCTGGTCAGGAAATTTTTCAGACGCCGTATTAACTAAAAACTCAAGGCAGGTATTTGCAAACAGTGCCATCGATTTTATGCTAAAACATGAAATTGATGGAGTTAACCTTGACTGGGAATATCCTGGGCTAATTGGAGCCGGAAACGTCAACAGGCCTGAAGACAAAGAAAATTTTACTGCAATCCTAAAGTTATTAAGAAAAAAATTAGATTCTCTTTCTGCTCAAAACAACAAATACCTTTTAACAATTGCTACTGGAGCCAGCCAAAATTATCTTGATCACACCAATATGAAAGAAGCACAGAAATATGTAGATTTCATTAACATTATGACTTATGACTTCCATACTGGTTCGGAAGCAAAAACAGGTCATCATGCCAATTTTTTTAGCTCAAAATATGATGATAATGAGGAATCAATAAGTGCAAAAATTGCAGTTCAACAATACATTGCCGCTGGTATTCCTGCAAATAAAATTGTCCTGGGAGTTCCTTTTTATGGAAGGTGGTGGAAAAGAGTCAACACTAAAAATAATGGACTCTTCCAACCTTCTACTGGTGTAACGGGTAGCTATAATTATAATAGTATTGCCGATAGCTTGAAAACAGATAAAGGATTTATATCTTATTGGGATAGTACAGCTGCTGCTCCTTATATTTGGCGTCTAAAAGATTCTTTATTCATAACTTATGAAAATCCCAAATCAATTGGATATAAAGTTAATTATGTAAAAGAAAATCAATTGGGTGGTATTATGTTTTGGCAATTTAATGGAGACAATGGGACGCTATTAAAAACAATTTTTGACAATTTAAATAAAACCGATCAATAAGTTTATTTGAGAAATGTATACCTGAGAAAATTAGAAATATTTATTTCTGATAACACAACGTTGGACCAAGAACTTTGTCTTTTCGACCAAGTTTTTATTAAAGACGACAAACTAAATGTTGCCGAATACGTAAAACAATTGGTGTGACCTTAACAGACTTTAAAAGAATTTCTTTAGCCTAATAACGCAACATACAAATTAAAAAAACCCACTTTCAACGGGTTTTTTTGTTCTATATTTTAATGGATATCACAAAGTTAAAGATAACTTAGCCATAAATTTAGCATAGCATTCGTTTAAATACAATAACAAAATTTGACGCTAAATTTTTAGCTGAACAAAAAATCTAATTTTTTTAATTATTTTTATTCCACAATAACATTGCCTTTTTACTTATAAAGTATTTCATATATTTGCATAACTTTCAAAGAAATTATGGCTTATAAAAGAATTCTATTAAAATTAAGTGGTGAAGCACTTATGGGTGATCGCCAATACGGCATAGATCCAAAACGTTTATCGGCCTATGCTGAAGAAATCAAAAAAATTGTTGAAAACGGCATTGAAGTCGCCATTGTAATAGGAGGCGGAAATATATTTAGGGGTGTTGCGGGCGCCAGTAATGGGATTGATAGGGTTCAGGCGGATTATATGGGGATGCTTGCCACCATTATTAACGGCTTGGCCTTACAAAGTGCTATTGAAGCCATTGGGATAAAAACCAGATTACTTACTGCTATTAAAATGGAACAGGTTGCAGAACCCTTTATCAAAAGAAGGGCAGTTCGCCATTTAGAAAAAGGACGTGTGGTAATCTTTGGAGGAGGGACCGGAAATCCGTATTTCACTACAGATACCGCTGCCGTATTGAGAGCCATTGAAATTGGTGCCGATGTAATTTTAAAAGGCACCCGTGTTGCCGGAATTTACAATTCAGATCCTGAAAAAAATGAGAATGCCATTAAATTCGACACCATTACCTATGAAGACGTCTTAAGTAAAGGCTTAAAAATAATGGATACGACGGCATTTACTTTGAGCCAGGAAAATAATTTACCTATTATTGTTTTTGACATGAATGTGGAAGGTAATTTGGAAAAAGTGATTTCAGGAGAAACTATTGGAACAAAAGTTGATAAATAAATGTATAATTTATAGTTAACCAATTATGAAATGAGCATAACTGAAACCCGATAACAACAGCTATAAAAATATGCGAATTACATATGACCGAATTAAAACATTAATTATTTACATATGAATGAGGAGTTAGACTTTATTATAGACAGCACAAAAGAATTAATGGAAAATGCCATTCTGCATTTAGAAAAAGAGTTCAGAAATATCAGGGCGGGAAAAGCAAGCCCGGCAATGCTGGGGAATGTTAACGTTGATTACTATGGTTCCCAAACGCCTCTTACGCAAATTGCAAATGTAAGCACTATGGATGCGCACACCATTACCGTCCAGCCTTGGGAAAAAAACATGTTACAGGGCATCGAAAAAGCGATTATGCTCGCCAACCTAGGATTTAATCCTATGAATAATGGTGACATCATTATTATTAATGTTCCAGTTTTAACGGAAGAAAGACGAAGAGAACTTTCCAAACAGGCAAAAGCAGCAACTGAATTTGCTAAGGTCAGCATCAGAAACGGTCGTAGAGAAGCGATGAGTGAAATTAAAAAAATAGAAGAAGCTTCTGAAGACATGCAGGCAAACGCCGAAATTGACATTCAAAAATTAACAGATGCCTTTATTATTGAAGTTGACAATCATTATAAAATTAAAGATCAGGAAATAATGAAAGTTTAAAGGTTTTGGGCTAAGCGCATTTTATAGATATGGGGCAAATCAAAACCCAGAATGAAGCGATAATTTAGCCTTAAAAATATCTTATAAAATTAGGCTGGGATTTTAAAAATCAAATACTTAAAGGACGAACTATTTTTATACCTTTGCAGAAATTTTTTTGAATGGATTTTTGGTCAAGTCTCTCTCGGTTTATTTTAAAAAGAAGATACATCATCTTAATTGTAATAGCCGCCATCACTTATTTTTTAGCTTCACAAATGCAATACATGCGTTTTTCTTACACAGAAGCTAATTTACTTCCTGAAAACCATAAAGTTAACATTGAATATAATAAATTTTTAAAACTTTTTGGCGAAGAAGGCAATCTGATCATTTTAGCGGTTGAAGATACGACCCTGTTTACCCCAAAAAAATTCATTGATTGGAATAACTTAACTAAGGAGTTAAACCATTATCCAGAGGTAGATTTTACAGTTGGAATCGGCGATATTAAAGAACTGAAAAAAAATAAAACAGAAGAGAAATTTGATTTTGTGCCTCTTTATGAAGATGTCCCAAAAACCAAGGAAGAAATATTAAAAATTAAAACCGAGCTTTTTGAAAACTTGCCATTTTACGACAATATCTTATTCAATAAAAAAACAGGGACTATTAGATCCGTTATTTATTTAAAGAAAGATGTTGTAAACACCGCTGCCCGTAAAGACTTTATATTCAATGTATTAAATCCTGCCATTGAAAAATTTGAAACAGAAAATAATATTGATGTAAGGGTTTCCGGTATGCCATACATCCGTACCATGAATGCCCAAAATATTATTGATGAAATTGGACTTTTTGTTGGTTTGGCTTTGGCAGTTACCGCATTAATTTTCTTTTTCTTTTTCCGTTCCGTAAGAGCGACCATGATAACGCTGTTGGTAGTGAGTATTTGTGTCATATGGGCATTCGGATTTATCGGTTTATTTCGTTATGAAATTACGGTTTTAATGGCGTTAATTCCACCTTTAATTATTGTAATTGGTGTTCCAAATGCCATATTTCTAATTAACAAATACCAACAAGAAGTAAAAAAGCATGGGAATCAGGCGAAGTCCTTACAACGGGTTATTTCAAAAGTAGGAAATGCCACTTTAATGACCAATGTTACCACAGCTTTTGGGTTCTCAACATTTATTTTTACTAAAAGTCAACTTTTAAGAGAGTTTGGGATTGTTGCTTCAATCAATATTATAGGGATATTTTTAGTTGCTTTATTCGTTATTCCCATCGTATATAGTTTTCTCCCATTACCAAAAGAAAAACATCTTAAACATTTGGAACGAAGATGGATTGACGCTCTTGTAAAAAGAATAGAATCTATTGTCAGAAATCATAGAATTTCAGTTTATGCAACAACAATTGTACTGATTATTGTGAGTATGATCGGAATTTTTATGATAAAAGTTTCAGGGAGTATTATTGAAGATATGCCAAAAGGCGAGCAGTTTTTTAAAGACATTGTGTTTTTTGAAGAAGAATTTGGTGGCATTATGCCTTTAGAAATAATAATTGATACCAAAAAAGAAAAGGGGGTCATGAATTTGGGAACACTAAAGCGAATGAATGAACTTGAAGAAACTATTGATGAAATTCCACAGCTATCAAAACCAATTTCTATTCTAAATATTGTAAAATATTCAAAACAAGCTTTTTACGGAGGGAACCCGAAATTTTATCAGTTACCTACCAACCAGGAAAAAAACTGGATATTGTCTTATGCCAAAAACGCAACTTCTAATTCTAATTTACTAAACAGTTATGTTGATTCAACTGGCAGATATGCCAGAATAACAACATTTATGAAGGATATTGGCACCGATAAGATGGCAACTATTGAAGAACGGCTTCAACAAAAAATTGAAAAAGAATTTCCTAAAGAAAATTACAATGTAACAATAACCGGTAAAGCTTTGGTTTTTTTAAAAGGAACCAATTACTTAATCAATAATTTGATAATTTCACTTGCACTGGCTATTTTTCTGATTTCCGGTTTTATGGCGTTTATGTTTCGTTCCTTCAAAATGATCCTAATTTCATTAATTCCCAATATGTTTCCATTATTAATAACTGCAGGTTTAATGGGCTATTTAGGAATTCCGCTAAAACCCTCAACTATTTTGGTGTTTAGTATTGCCTTTGGTATCTCGGTTGACGATACCATCCACTTTTTGGCTAAATATCGTCAAGAATTAATCGCAAACAATTGGAGAATAAAAATCTCTGTTTATAAGGCATTGCATGAAAGTGGGGTAAGCATGTTTTACACCTCTATCGTGCTATTTTTTGGGTTTTTAGTGTTTACCGTTTCAAGTTTTGGTGGCACTATTGCTTTAGGTGGTTTGGTTTCTATAACCCTTCTATTTGCAATGCTTTCTAACTTATTGTTATTGCCTTCACTATTGCTTTCATTAGAAAAAACAATTGCAAACAAAGAAGATTTTAAAGAACCTGCACTTTCTATTATTGACCCTGATGATGAAAGATGAAACTGATGATAAATAAGTTTTGAAAAGTTAGAAAATTTGAAAGTTTAAAAGCATAAAATTCCTTTATTTTTAATTGCTCCTTATTAATTGTGAATTTTTAATTATTCATTGTTATTTGTTAATTGTCAATTATCAATTGATAATGTATCTTTGCAAAGTTAAAAAATATAGAATATGACAAGAAACAATGTGGCTGAACTTTTAAAATCAACCAGTTTTTTACAAGAAGTAAACCTTAAAGGTTGGGTTAGAACATTTAGGGCAAATCGTTTTATTGCATTAAATGATGGATCAACAATTAATACCATTCAATGTATTGTTGATTTTGAGAATACCGATGAACGCATTTTAAAACGCATTACAACAGGTGCTGCAATTTCAATAAAAGGAATATTAATAGAAAGCCTTGGAAAAGGGCAACAAGTTGAAATACAGGTTTCTAAAATTAAAATTTTAGGCGACTCTAACCCTGAAGAATATCCAATTCAACCCAAAAAACATAGTTTAGAATTTTTACGTGAAAATGCACATTTGCGCATAAGAACAAATACGTTTAGCGCCGTAATGCGTGTACGTTCGGCATTGTCTTTTGCCGTGCATAAATATTTTATCAAAAACGGATTTTACAATTTTCATGCGCCAATAATTACAGGTTCTGATGCTGAAGGTGCTGGAGAAATGTTTAATGTTACTGCGCTTGATGTCAATAATCCGCCAAGAAATGAAGCAGGAAAAATTGATTATTCTAAAGATTTCTTCGGAAAATTAACAAATTTAACAGTGTCGGGTCAATTAGAAGCTGAAACCTATGCCTTGGCATTGGGAAAGGTATATACTTTTGGTCCAACTTTTAGGGCAGAAAACTCGAATACAACACGTCATTTGGCTGAATTTTGGATGATTGAGCCCGAAGTTGCTTTCAACAATTTAGATGATAATATGGACTTAGCCGAAGATTTTATTAAATCGGTTATTTCCTATGTTCTAAAAAACTGTAAGGACGATTTGGCATTTTTAAATGACAGGTTCGCCGATGAAGAAAAATCGAAACCTGCTTTGGAACGCAGTGAAATGTCCCTTTTAGAAAAACTGAAGTTCATTGTTGAAAATAATTTTATACGTGTAAGTTATACCGAAGCAATTGATATTTTAAAAAATTGCACTCCTAACAAAAAGAAAAAATTTCAGTATTTGATTACGGAATGGGGTACCGACCTGCAGAGCGAACACGAACGTTTTTTGGTTGAAAAACATTTTAAATGCCCGGTAATTTTGTTTGATTATCCTGCTAAAATAAAGGCATTTTATATGCGTTTAAATGATGATGGAAAAACCGTTAGAGCCATGGATGTTTTATTTCCGGGAATTGGCGAAATTGTTGGTGGTAGCCAGCGAGAAGAACGTTTGGATGTTTTGCAACAAAAAATGCTGGAACTGGGAATTGACGAGAAAGAATTGTGGTGGTATTTGGATACCAGAAAATTTGGAACAGCTGTCCATAGCGGATTCGGACTTGGATTTGAACGATTGGTTCAATTTACAACAGGAATGGGTAATATTCGAGATGTTATTCCATATCCAAGAACTCCGCAAAATGCAGAATTCTAATTAATTATGACTGAAAAACAAAATAGCGTAAATACTATGTTTTTTTTGTATTTTTATAAAAAGCTATTTTAATGTATGCTTAAACAGGGTTTACAATTCAAATTATCGCAAAAACTGTCTCCTCAGCAAATTCAACTCATGAAGTTGATTCAATTGCCTACGCAAGAATTTGAACAACGCCTAAAACAAGAATTAGAGGAAAATCCGGCTTTAGAGATTGAGGATGAAAATGCGGATGATTATGAAAATTCACAGCTAAGCGACTCTTATGATGAGTATGACGATTCCGGAAATGAAAGCATAAACACAGAAGATATTAATATTGATGAATATTTAAGCGACGATGAAATTCCAAACTATAAAACACAAGCCAATAATTATTCGTCAGATGATGAAGAAAAGGATATTCCTTTTGCTTCAGGCCCTTCATTTACGCAACATCTAAAAAATCAAATGAACACTTACCGTTTAACGGAAGAAGAAGAAATTATTACTGATTTTTTGATTGGAAGCATTGACGACAGCGGTTATATCAGAAGAGATTTGGTCGATATTCTAGATGATTTGGCCTTTACAGAAAATATCTTTACGACCGAAAAAGAATTGGAACGATTGCTGAAAATTGTACAGCAATTAGATCCGGCCGGAGTTGGAGCCCGCGACTTAAGAGAATGCCTAATCTTGCAATTGAATCGAAAAGACGAAAAACCCAGCATAAACTTATCTATCGATATTTTAGAAAATGGTTTTGAGCATTTTGTCAAAAAACATTATGTCAAATTATTACAAAAGTTTCATGTCTCTGAAAAAGCGTTAAAAGATGCCATAAAACAAATTGAACGACTAAATCCTAAACCAGGGGGTTCATTTGTTGGCAACAGTAAAATAACGGAACAAATTGTGCCCGATTTTACCATTAGAATTGTTGAAGGAGAACTGGAACTTACACTTAATTCGAGAAATGCACCAGAACTTCATGTTTCAAATGAATACAACAATTTAATGCATGGCTACAAGGATTCTAGCGAAAAATCGAAATCCCAAAAAGAAGCTGTTATGTTTATAAAACATAAACTTGATGCGGCCAAATGGTTTATAGATGCCATAAAACAACGTCAGCAAACATTGCTTTTAAATATGAATGCCATTATGCGACATCAAAAAGAATATTTTTTAACAGGTGATGAGCGCAAATTAAAACCTATGATTTTAAAAGATATTGCAGATGTTATAGATATGGATGTTTCAACTGTTTCCCGTGTCGCAAGCAGCAAATATGTATCGACACCCTATGGCACAAAATTAATTAAAGAGTTTTTCTCTGAATCTATGAAAAATGACCAGGGAGAAGATGTTTCAACCAGAGAAATAAAAAATATATTAGAAACCGTTATTAAAGAAGAGGATAAAAAGAAACCGCTAACGGATGATAAACTGGCACTGATTTTAAAAGAAAAAGGATATCCTATTGCAAGACGAACCATTGCAAAATATAGAGAACAGTTAGATATCCCCGTTGCTCGTTTAAGAAAAATATTTTAGCAAAAAGCCTTAAAATGACAATAAGATTTTCAAAATTTATTTCCTATTTTTTTCATCCCATAAATTTTCCTATAATTGGCACCCTTTTATTTTTTCTTTTCATCCCAAAATTCATTTTTAAACCACTAGAATATACCATTTTAATTGTCATTTTTATTGGCACCTATATATTTCCATTGCTGTTGCTAGCTCTTTTAAAACGTTTTGGGATGATAAACAGTTTCCATATGATTACTATAGAAGAGCGGAAATTTCCCACATTGCTATTTATTTCTATCTCCTTTTTTATTGGAAATTATCTATACAAATCATCAATAGTAAATCTTCTGGCTTTATTTTTTATTGGTTATGGTTTAAGTTTAGTATTCACATCATTATTTTTATACTTAAAATTAAAAATAAGTTTGCATACCTTGGCAATTTCCGGATTAATAGGGTTCTTATTTTATTTTAGTTATTTCTATAAAATAAATTTAATACCATTTATGGCGCTGCTATTTGTTTTAAGTGGATTTGTAGCCTCTGCTAGGTTAAGGCTTCATGCGCATACCTTAAATGAGGTTATATTAGGATGTGTGGTCGGGCTCGCTTCACAGTTTATTGTTTACATTATTTACATGATGTAAAACTTCAAACCTATATTAATATCTTTTAAATCAAGATTTTTCTCCTCAAAAGTAGCATTTTTAAATAAAGGACTTAAACCATAATAACAGTAAATATTCCAGGTGCTATATCCTACCGCCAATATTACGCCATATTGAATTCTATTTAATTCAGGTATATTTCTGGTAGTTCTCAGAACGTCTGCATCCTCAAATTTAGTTTTAGACGCCACTAAGTATGAGAATTTTACACCTCCATAAACTCTCCAAAAGCTATATTTTTGCGGCGTAGAAGTCCTCCACCTTAATTCAATCGGCATTTCTATAGCATTAATTCCCAATCTATTTGTTTTATAATCTTCGGCAAGGTCAAATATTGTTGTTTGATTGTCTCTGGATATTTTTAAATTTTGCACATAAACTTTATAGGCATATC
Organism: Flavobacteriaceae bacterium; assembly: GCA_016649745.1. Classification (GTDB taxonomy): domain Bacteria; phylum Bacteroidota; class Bacteroidia; order Flavobacteriales; family Flavobacteriaceae; genus Lutibacter. The sequence continues at coordinate 28,308 of JAENXD010000013.1, forward strand.
CTGCTCCTATACCAAGTCCAACATTTCGCCGTTCATTTAGAGGAATATCTTTTATAAATCCGATAGAATATCCGCCTGAAAACCCATTTTGCGAAATTGCAGCAGGTTTGTTATTTAAAATGGAATAGGTTAATGACAGATATAACTGATCTTCTAGATATTTTAAATCAATTATTGAATCATTATTAACTTGAGCCTGTGGTTTCACAAAGCAAAGCAGAAAAAAAATTATTAAACAATACTTACACATACTCACAAAGGTACTTTATAAAAAGAGAATAATTGTATATTTAAGTTTCTGATTGTCAAATATTTAAACAACTATTCTCTTATGATTAATTTTGATAAAGTTACTGAAATTTTCTGTTTGGTGGATGAGTTTACCACTAATTTTCACAACAGTACAAAAAGTTTTATTTTGGG
>JAENXD010000278.1 GCA_016649745.1 Flavobacteriaceae bacterium
ATGGGTTTCTTTAGGAATACCGATAACGAGTTCACTTTTCCTTTTTATGATCTCTAACATTTCTGCTTGCGGAATTAACTCAGCCGTGCTAAACGGTGAAGAAATCTTTTTACCCATTATTTATAAGTTCTAAAGTTCGTAATTGATCGATGTTTGAGGTTATTGTAATTTTTACCGAGTTTAAAGGTACTAAATTTTTTACTTTTTCCGGCCATTCTATTAAACACCAGCAATCACTATAAAAATATTCTTCCACACCAATGTCTAAAGCTTCATATTCATTGTTAATTCTGTAAAAATCAAAATGATACAATTTTTCGCCATTAACCGTATGATATTCATTCACCAGTGAAAAAGTAGGGGAACTAACGTTATCAAAACTTCCCAATTGCTTTACAATTTCTTTTATTAAAGTGGTTTTTCCCACGCCCATTTCACCATAAAAAAGCAACACCTTGTTTTTTGCCGAATTTATAATTTCTTTAGCAATGGCAGGCAATTCTTCTAATGTGTAATTTTTAATCATTTACAATGATATTTAATTGTTGAACTGTTTTTCCTATCCCCAGCCCTTTCCAAAGGAAAGGGAGTTTGATTTGCTTTTAAAAAATTAAACGAATAACATTTAACCTTTAACATTTAACTTTTTGCATTATTTCGGCACAAATATAGCACAAGGAATAATCATTTCCTCTAAAGAAATTCCACCATGCTGATAGGTATTTTTAAAATAATTCACAAAATGGTTGTAATTGTTGGGGTAAGCAAAAAACAAGTCTTCTTTGGCAAAAATAAAGGCGCTGTTTATGGAAATTGAAGGCAGTAAAATTTCTTTGGGATCTTTAACGGCATAAACATCTTTTTCTTCATAAGACAAACTTCTTCCTGTTTTATAGCGCAAATTGGAGCTTATATTTTTATCGCCAATCACTTTTGAAGGCACTTTAGAATTAATGGTTCCGTGATCTGTGGCAACAATCAATTTCAACCCTAAATTTTGGGCTTTTTGTATGATTTCCAACAAAGGAGAATTAAGAAACCAACTGTTGGTTAACGACCTGTAAGCCTTGTCGTCACTGGCCAATTCTTTAATAACCTCCATTTCAGTTTTTGAATGTGAAAGCATATCGACAAAATTATAAACAATGACCGTTAAATCATTTTCTTTTACGGCATTGAAATTTTCAACCAATTGCTTACCGGCTTTCAGATTGGTTATTTTGTAAAATGCGAACTTGATATTTTGTCGAAGCCGTTTTAATTGTGCCGCCAAAAATTCTTCTTCATATAAATTTTTGCCGCCTTCTTCCACATCATTTCTCCAGTATTCAGGATGCTGTTTTTCCATTTCCAAAGGCATTAAACCCGAAAAAATAGCATTCCGGGCATATTGTGTCGCTGTTGGCAAAATGCTGTAAAAAGGAATTTCATCCTGTTTTTTGTAATATTTAGTAATGGTTTGTTCTAAAATATTAAACTGATCGTAGCGCAAATTATCGATCACAACCAACAAAGTTCCCTTTGAAGTATTTATTTCAGGTAGGATGACTTTTTTGAACAAGGTATTCGACATAACTGGCGCATCTTCGCCTAAAACCCAATCTTTATAATTTTTCTTTATAAATTTGAAAAACAGCGAGTTTGCTTCCTGTTTTTGGCTTTCCAAAATCTCAATCATACCTGTGTCGCTGATATTTTCAAGTTCCAATTCCCAATAAACCAGCTTTTTATAAATGTCAATCCATTCTTCATAAGAATTTACCATCGCCAAATCCATCGCTATTTTTCTGAATTCCTGCTGATAATTTGAGGTGGTTTTTTCAGAAATCAATCGGGAATGGTCTAAATTCTTCTTTAAACTAAGCAATATTTGATTCGGATTTACTGGTTTAATTAAATAATCTGCAATTTTATTACCAATCGCTTCCTCCATAATATATTCCTCTTCGCTCTTGGTAATCATAACAATTGGCAAATTCGGACGTTTGCTTTTTATCTGGCTCAAGGTTTCCAATCCGCTTAAACCGGGCATATGTTCGTCCAGAAAAATAATGTCATAATTGTTTTCTTCGCACATATCAATGGCGTCGGCTCCATTATTGGACGTTGAAACGGAATATCCTTTTTTTTCTAAAAATAAAATGTGCGGTTTCAAAAGATCTATTTCATCATCAACCCATAAAATGTTTATATTACCCATATTGTTATCTTTGCATAATCATTTATAAAAATTATTGTTTTGAGCGAAAAAAAAACG
>JAENXD010000098.1 GCA_016649745.1 Flavobacteriaceae bacterium
ATTATTTTTTGTTGTAACAGCATATATATTAACCTTTTAAAGCTGTTTAAAGATACAAAAAAAGGAGTAGATAAACTTGCGTTTATACTCCTTTTTATTAAAATTTAAGTCTTAAAATGACTTTTTCAGTGACCTCGTAAAAGGTTATGCCTTTTTTATTTATATTTGTTAAAAATTCAACATAAATGAAATCACTTTTTATAATAATACTAATTGGAATTTTTACTATTTCCTGCAAAAATTCCGAATCTCAAAAAAACAATACAACCTTGAATTATCCAACCACAAAAAAAGTTGATACCGTAACCAATTATTTCGGCACAGAGGTTAAAGATCCATATTACTGGCTGGAAGATGATAGGTCTGAAGAAACCGCCGCATGGGTTAAGGCTGAAAACGAAGTAACTTTCGGGTATTTGTCAAAAATCCCTTACCGCGAAGCCTTAAAAAACCGCTTGGAAAAATTATGGAATTACGAAAAAATTGGCGCCCCTTTTAAAGAAGGCAACTATCATTATTTTTATAAAAATAACGGATTGCAAAATCAGTATGTATTGTATCGCCAAAAAAATGATGAAACTCCTGAAGTGTTCTTAGATCCCAATAGTTTTTCTGAAGATGGTACAACCTCATTGGGCGGTTTGTCTTTTTCAAAAGATGGGAATATCGTTGCTTATGCTATTTCTGAAGGCGGATCGGACTGGCGGAAAATTATTGTGATGGATGCACTTACCAAAGAAATTAAAGAAGATACCATTTTCGATGTAAAATTCAGTGGTATTTCCTGGAAAGACAATGAAGGATTTTATTATTCAAGTTATGAAAAACCTGAAGGAAGCGAACTTTCAGCAAAAACAGATCAACATAGGTTGTTTTATCATCAACTTGGAACTTCACAAAAAAAGGACCCCATTGTTTTTGGTGACAAAGTTAAACGTCGTTATATCAACGGAACTGTAACCGAAGACGGGAAATATTTAGAAATTAGAGCTTCAATTTCAACCTCCGGGAATGAGTTGTACATTCAAGATTTGTCGAAGCAAAACAGTCCAATTGTTACCGCTGTAAATAATTTTGATTCCGAAACAACTGTGTTAGACAGCCAAGATGAAACTTTGCTGCTTGTTACCAATCTAAATGCGCCAAACAAGCGCGTGGTTAAAGTAAATGCCAAAAATCTTGTTCCAAAAAATTGGGTAGACGTTATTCCTGAAACTGAAAATGTGTTATCGACTTCAACCGCAGGTGGGTTTATATTTGCAACTTATATGGTAGATGCCGTTTCGCAAGTAAAACAATATGATTATGACGGTAAATTAATTCGCGAGATTGAATTGCCCGGACTTGGAAGCACGAATGGATTCAGCGATAAAAAAGAAGCAACCGTTATTTATTACTCTTTTTCAAATTATATCAATCCGGGTTCTATTTACTCGCTCACTCTTTCAACAGGTGTTTCAAAATTGTATCATAAACCGGCAATTGACTTTAATCAGGAAAATTTCGAAACAAAACAAGTTTTTTACAATTCAAAAGATGGCACTAAAATTCCGATGATAATTTCCTATAAAAAAGGAACGGTTTTAAACGGTAAAAATCCGACTGTTTTATACGGTTACGGAGGCTTTAATATCAGTATACCACCAAGCTTCAGTATTCCAAATGCAGTTTGGATGGAACAAGGCGGTGTTTATGCAGTTCCCAATATTAGAGGCGGCGGTGAATATGGAGAAGCTTGGCACAATGCAGGAACTAAAATGCAAAAACAAAATGTATTTGATGATTTTATAGCAGCTGCTGAATATTTGATTAAAAATAACTATACTTCTTCCAATTATTTGGCTGTTAACGGACGATCAAACGGAGGTTTGTTGGTGGGCGCCGTAATGACACAACGTCCTGATTTAATGAAAGTGGCTTTGCCTGGCGTTGGCGTTATGGATATGTTGCGCTATCATACATTTACAGCAGGTGCAGGTTGGGCTTACGATTACGGCACTTCCGAAGATTCAAAAGAAATGTTTGACTATTTAAAAGGGTATTCACCTGTTCATAATGTAAAAGCCGGAGTCGAATATCCAGCAACATTAATAACAACAGGCGATCACGATGACAGGGTTGTGCCTGCACACTCGTTTAAATTTGCCTCTGAATTGCAAGAAAAACAAACCGGAAATAACCCAGTATTAATTCGTATTGAAACCAAAGCGGGTCACGGTGCCGGAACACCGGTTTCAAAAACCATTGAACAATATGCGGATATTTTTGGGTTTACGCTATTCAGTATGGGTTTTAAGGAATTGCCAAATAAAGGGGAAATTAGTAAGTAACAGACTATTTGGTTGTTGGTATTTTAGTATTTTGGATTGTTGGTTAATTTAGATGTTATCTTCTTTTTACCACGTCTTTGCCTGAATGAAACGCAGTGAAATGAAGCAATCTGTTCCGGTACAGCGCCGTAACACTTAGCGTTCTTTGCGTAAATATTTTGCGTCTTTGCGTTTAAACTTTTTGGTATTTTGGATTGTTGGTATTTTGATTTTAAGTATCGGTTTTTATTGAATTGCATCACTTTAACTTTGCTAAGTAACCCTTGAAAACTTGAAATCTGAAATTTGAAACTTGTAACCTGAAATTTTTAATATTAAATATTTAACTTTTTAATTATCAATTCCCCCTTTGGGGGCCAGGGGGATTTTACTGTATCTTTGCAAGATCTTGTTTTAAACAAATCCTATGCAATTTAAAAACTTACAGTTAAATAAACCTATTTTAAGAGCTATAGCAGAAAAGGGCTATGAAATTCCTACGCCTATTCAGGTGCAAACCATTCCTTTACTATTGGCGAAAAAAGATGTGATTGCCTCTGCACAAACCGGAACCGGTAAAACTGCTGCTTTTGCCTTGCCTATATTGCAATTGTTATTCGACAAACAAGATCCTTCAAAAAAGGGAAAAAAAATACGGGCGCTGGTGGTCAGTCCAACCCGTGAACTAGCCATTCAAATTGAAGAAAGTTTTAAGGGTTATGGTAAATACACCAATTTAAAAACCGCAGTTATTTTTGGCGGAACTTCCATTGACCTGCAAAAAGACATCTTAAATAAAGGTGTTGATATTTTAATCGCCACACCTGGCAGGTTATTGGATTTGCACAAACAGGAACTTATAAACTTGTCTTTTATTGAGACGTTGGTTTTGGATGAAGCCGATTTGATGTTGGATATGGGTTTTATTAATGATGTTAAAAAAATTGAACGCTTGTGTCCAAAAAACAAACAAATAGCCTTATTTTCTGCCACAATGCCAGAAAAAGTGGTTCAATTGGCGAAAACCATTTTAAATGAACCAGAAAAAGTGGATGCAACCTCATTATACGCTGCGGCACAAGGCGTAAATCAGATTTTGTATTATGTCCCAAAAACAAAAAAAATGGAATTGTGCCTCCATTTATTAAGAAACACCATTAAAGGAAATATCCTTATTTTTAGGCGCACCAAATTTGGCGTGGACAAATTGGAGAAAATGTTGCGTAAAAACGACTTTAGCGTTGCCAGTATTCACGGCGATAAAACACAAGATGCCAGAGAAGAGGCCTTAAACAGATTCAAAAACAAAGACGTTTCTATTTTAATTGCCACTGATGTTGCTTCCCGCGGCATTGATATCGACCATTTAGATGCCGTAATTAATTTTGACATTCCAAATATACCGGAGTCTTATGTACATCGCATTGGAAGAACGGGCAGAGCCGGAAATACAGGCGCCTCGCATTCATTTTGTGCAGCTGATGAAAAAATATACATCCAGGGTATACAAAAGTTAATCAATATTACAATTCCTGTGATAGAAGACCATCCTTATCCCATGGATCCAAACGCCAAACCGGAAATCTACAGAAAACTCGGTGTTAAACCTAAAAAAGGACGAAAGTCCGATGCTTCCAAAAAAAACAAAAAACGTTGGTATTAGGTTAGGGGGTTACTTCTGCTCTACTTCGACTTCGCTCAGTAACCGCACTCAGTAACCTTTATTTATTGGTGTAATCGTTTAATTGTGAACTGTTTATTTGCCTAATTGTCTAATTTGCTCATTAACTAATTGTCTAATTGCTTAATTAATAATTCATAGAAAGCTGTATCCGTTTTCTGACAATATCAACTTCCAAAACTTTCACAATCACATGTTGCTGCAAGCTTACAATTGAATTAACATCGCTCACAAATGTATCCGACAAATTGGAAATATGAACCAGTCCACTTTCTTTAATGCCAATATCCACAAAACATCCAAAATTGGTGATATTATTTACAATTCCCGGTAACAATTGTCCTTCACGCAAATCGTTGATGGAAGCGATCTTTTGGTTAAATGTAAAAACTTTCGCTTTTTTCCTTGGATCCAATCCGGGCTTTTCCAACTCTTTAACAATATCGTTCAACGTTGGAAGTCCGATAGAATTTGTGCAATAATGCTGTAAATCTATCTTCTGGAGCCTTTCCTTATTCCCAATTAAATCGGAAACATTGCACTTCAAATCTTTTGACATTTTAGAAACAATACCGTAGCTTTCTGGGTGAACTGCGGAATTATCAAGCGGATTTTTTCCATTTTTGATTCGTAAAAATCCGGCGCTTTGCTCAAAAGCTTTATCGCCCAATCGCGGCACTTTTTTAATATCGTTTCTCGAAGAAAATGCACCATTTTGTGCTCTAAATTCCACGATGTTTTCGGCTAATTTCGGGCCAATTCCCGACACATAACTGAGCAAAGATTCACTTGCAGTATTAATGTTTACACCAACTGTATTTACGCAACTTTCAACTGTGCTATCCAAAGCACTTTTTAATTTAATTTGGTCCACATCGTGCTGATATTGTCCAACGCCAATAGATTTTGCGTCAATTTTCACCAATTCTGCCAACGGATCTGCCAATCTTCTTCCAATAGAAACAGAGCCTCTTACCGTTACATCGTAACCGGGAAACTCATCGCGCGCAATTTTTGAAGCGGAATAAATAGACGCACCTGCTTCACTCACCACATAAACCTCAATAGCTGTATAAAACTTGATATTTTTAATAAATTGTTCCGTTTCTCGAGATGCGGTTCCATTTCCAATGGCAATTGCTTCAATTTTATACGCATTCACCAATGAACTTATTTTCTTTGAAGCGCCTTTAAAATCATTTTGTGGCGCATTAGGGTAAATGGTTTCATTATAAACCAAATCGCCCTGAGCGTTCAGGCAAACCACTTTACAGCCCGATTTAAAGCCGGGATCAATGGCTAAAATATTTTTTTCGCCCAATGGGGCTCCCAATAATAATTGTTTTAAATTTTTGGCAAATACTTGAATCGCGGCATCATCGGCTTTTTCTTTGGCTACATTTAAAATTTCATTTGATAGGGCCGGAAATAATAATCGTTTATAAGCATCATAAATCGCCAATTTAATAGGAGCTGCACATTCGTTTTTTGAACTGATAATGCGATCTTCCATTTTAGCGATGGCTTTTTCATAATCTATTTCCACTTTTACCCGAATAAACCCTCCGTTTTCTGCTCTTAAAATGGCCAAAAAACGATGTGACGGACAACGGTTCAACGCTTCCGAAAAATTGAAATAATCTCGATATTTTTGTGCTTTCTCTTCTTCTGATTTTGTTTTGATTACTGAAGTAGAAATGCTGGCAAATTTCTCCAGTTGATAACGAATGCTGTTTCTGATATCGGTTCTTTCGTTAATCCATTCGGCAATAATATGCTGAGCACCTCCTAAAGCCTCTTCTTTAGTTTTCACTTCAGAAGAAATGTATTTTGCGGCAATAGATGAAATATGATCAGCTCGCTGGCTCATGATGATTTTTGCTAAAGGCTCCAAACCTTGGTTGCGCGCAATTTCAGCTTTTGTTTTCCGCTTTTTCTTAAAAGGAAGATAAAGGTCTTCTAAAGTAATTAAATCATTGGTCGAAATAATTTTCCGCTTTAGTTCATCGGTTAAAACATCTTGCTCTTCCAACGCTTTAAGGATGGTTATTTTGCGCTTTTCCAACGCTTCAAACTGAAGCTTATACTTTACAATTTCACCAATTTGAACTTCATCCAAATCTCCTGTCAATTCTTTTCTATAACGAGAAATAAAAGGAACGGTACAATCTTCATTTAACAGTTGTACCGTATTTTGAATGCCTTTATCCGGAAGATTGGTAAAGGATTTTATGTAGTTTAGTAATTGCATGCTTGATTTTAGTTTTCAGTTAGCAGTTTCAGTTTGCAGTAACAATTTCAACTTTCAGTCAAAAATCATTTAAAAATTAACTGCCTACTGCGACTGAAAACTGTTAACTATAAATTTAACTTATTTGTTCTCCGTTAGCAACTGAATCATTTTCAGGCTCAATAAACGCCAATTTCCCATCGGGTGTATTGGTCATTAAAATCATTCCCATACTTTCAATTCCTTTTAAATTCCTTGGTGCCAAATTAACCAAAACCGTTACTTTTTGTCCGATAATGTCTTCAGGTTTAAAACTTTCTGCAATTCCCGAAACTATGGTGCGAACGTCAATGCCAACATCAACTTTAAGTTGTAATAATTTTTTGGTTTTCGGAACTTTCATCGCTTCAATAATAGTTCCTACTCGAATGTCAAGTTTGGTAAAATCATTAAATTCAATAGTTTCTTTTTGGGGCTCAGCAACATTGTTTTCAAATATATTTGCCAATTTGGTAGCTTCTAACTTAGCCAATTGCGCTTCTATTTCGCTGTCTTCTATTTTCGCAAACAACAATTCCCCTTTTCCAATCTGGTGATTTGGACTCAGTAATTCTTCTTTATCTTCAACATCGCTCCACCCTTCGGCACCGCTCAGGGAGCTGTCAGATTGATCACTGAGCGAAGTCGAAGTGATATTTAATATTTTCTTCAATTTTGCTGAAGTAAATGGCAAAAAAGGCTCGCTCAACACCGCCAAAGCAGTCGCAATTTGCAAGGCAACATACATCACCGTTTTTACACGCTGCTCATCTTCTTTTATCACTTTCCACGGTTCTTCGTCAGCCAAATATTTGTTCCCCAATCGCGCTAAGTTCAGCAGCTCTTGTGATGCTTCTCTAAACCTGTAACGATCAATGGAATTAGCAATAATTGAAGGGAATTTTTGCAATTTCTCCAATGTTTCATTGTCAATATCTGAAAACTCATGAGGCTCAGGAACAATTCCGTTATAATATTTATCGGTTAAAACCACCACTCTATTGATAAAATTACCAAAAATGGCTACCAATTCGTTGTTATTTCTAGCTTGAAAATCTTTCCAGGTAAAATCGTTGTCCTTTGTTTCTGGCGCATTTGCCGTTAAGGCATAACGCAACACATCTTGTTTATCAGGAAAATCTTCTAAATATTCGTGCAGCCAAACCGCCCAATTTTTAGAGGTGGAAATTTTATTGCCTTCTAAGTTTAAAAACTCATTTGCAGGAACATTTTCGGGTAAAATATAAGTGCCTTCTGCTTTTAACATCGCAGGGAAAATAATGCAATGAAACACAATATTGTCCTTGCCAATAAAATGGATGAGTTTTGTGTCTTTATCTTTCCAGTAAGGTTCCCAGTCCTTTCCTTCACGAGCCGCCCATTCTTTTGTTGAAGAAATATAGCCAATTGGGGCATCAAACCAAACGTACAACACTTTTCCTTCAGCACCTTCAATAGGAACCGGAATTCCCCAATCCAAGTCGCGTGTTACCGCCCTTGGCTTTAAACCATCATCCAACCACGATTTTACTTGTCCCAAAACGTTGGCTTTCCAATCATTTTTATGGCCTTCCACAATCCATTCGCGCAGCCATTTTTCGTATTTTTCCAGAGGCAAATACCAGTGTTTTGTCATTTTTTTAGTAGGAACATTTCCTGTAATGGCCGATTTTGGATTGATTAAATCAGTCGCATTAAGGCTTGTTCCGCATTTTTCGCATTGATCGCCGTAACTTTCTTCATTTCCGCATTTCGGACAAGTGCCAACAACAAATCTGTCGGCCAAAAACTGGTTCGCTTCTTCATCATACAATTGCTCACTGGTTTCTTCAATAAATTTTCCCTCGTCATATAATTTCCTAAAAAACTCGGAGGCTGTTTTATGATGAATTTCTGCGGAAGTCCGCGAATAATTGTCGAAAGAAATTCCGAAATCTTCAAACGATTTTTTTATAATGGCATGGTATTTATCAACCACATCCTGTGGCGAAACGCCTTCTTTCTTAGCTTTAATGGTAATTGGAACGCCGTGTTCATCTGATCCGCAAATAAAAATCGCGTCATTTCCCGTGATCCGCAAATAACGTGCGTAAATATCGGCCGGAACATAAACACCCGCTAAATGTCCTATGTGAACCGGACCGTTGGTATAAGGCAGCGCTGCCGTAATGGTATATCTGGCTGCCTTGGCGGCAGGACTTTTCGAATTGCTCATCAAAATTTGTTTAAGAGCCACAAAAATAAGGATTGTTTGTCAGAAAAGTGAATAGTTGATTCGGTTTTCGTAATTTGCATTATGTTTTATTAAATTTCAAGATGATTCAACCCAACTATTTACAAAAAGGCGATACTGTTGCCATCGTTTCAACCGCAAGAAAAATTTCTTCGGATAAAATAATTCCTGCCATACAATTGTTAGAAAAATGGGGGCTAAATGTGATCATTGGAAAAACCATTGGGATGGAAGACCATCAATTTTCCGGCAATGATGAAGCCCGGGTAAATGATTTTCAACAAATGATGGACAATCCAAAGGTGAAAGCCATTTGGTGTGCACGAGGCGGTTATGGAACTGTAAGAATTGTTGACAAACTTGATTTTTCGGCATTCAAAAAAAACCCTAAATGGATTGTTGGTTATTCGGACATTACGGTTTTACACAGCCAACTTCACAACTTTGGCGTTGAAACTTTACATGCAACCATGCCTTTTAATATTGAAAACAACAGCAAACAAGCTATAGAAACTTTAAAAATGAGCCTCTTCGGAAAAAACCTGTCTTATGAAATTATATCTTCGGAAAAAAATAAATCAGGGAATGCTTCCGGTGAAATTGTAGGCGGAAATTTATCTATTTTATACAGTTTGATGGGAAGCGATTCCTCCATAAAAACCAAAGGTAAAATTCTTTTTATGGAAGACTTGGATGAATATTTATACCATATCGACAGAATGTGTATGAACCTGAAACGAAATGGCTATTTTACCCATTTAAAAGGATTGATTGTTGGCGGAATGAGCGATATGCGTGATAATGACATTCCTTTTGGCAAAACTGCCGAAGAAATTATTTTAGATTGCGTTTCGGAATATAATTTTCCTTTGGTTTTTGATTTTCCTTCCGGACACTTAAACGACAATCGCGCCTTAATTTTAGGACGAAAAGTTGATTTGGAAGTTGGGGAAACTAAAACAAAATTATCATTCTATTGAAAATAATATAACCGCAAATAACGCGAAGAAAATACGCAAAAAGCGCAAAAAATTTAAAATAAGGAGCTGACAAATAGCGTAATTTGCGAGAAAACTTTGCGAAACTAGCGGTTAAAACGCGGAATTTGTTGATACCAAATATCAAATCGGCATCATTGAAAAAATAACTAACTGCAAATAACGCAAGAAATTTAAAAAATGGCAACACACAACGAATTGGGCGAATTAGGTGAAGAACTTGCTGTTGAAGCGCTTGAAAAAAATGGTTATGAAATTGTGGAACGCAATTGGCGCTATAAAAAAGCAGAAATCGATATTATTGCTCGAAAAAATGACGTTTTAGCCATTGTTGAAGTAAAAACACGTTCCTCTGATTATATAGGAAATCCACAGGATTTTGTGAGCTCCAAAAAAATAAAACTATTGGTGGAAGCCGTAAATGAATATGTGATTTCTAAAGATTTGGACGTAGAAGTGAGGTTTGACATAATTGCCATCATAAAAAACGAAAACAGACTAACACTAGAACATCTTGAAGATGCCTTTTTTCATTTTTAATGAGTAAAATTAGATAATAATCTATGAATTGGCTTTGTTATTATTTATTAAAAGATTAACAAACCGATATAGCCATTCTTAACGATAATTTCAGTAATTTCTTCTTTATTAGAGGTGTTTAAAATAACATTTTTCAACGGTTGTAGCCAATTAAAATTACGTTAAAAAATAGTGTTTACAGATAAATGATATTATCTTTGATAGTATCAAATGATAGTATTGTAATGAAACCACCTTATGAAATAACACCAAAAATATTGAAATCATTAACAACTATTTCAGAAAAAATTGGTGAAGTAAATGCGAACCTTTTAGGCAAACCCTCTCCACAATTGAGAAAACAAAATAGAATTAGAACTATTCATTCTTCTTTAAAAATTGAGGGAAATTCATTAACTGAAGAACAAATTACTGCGCTCATTGAAAATAAAAGAGTTATTGGACCTCAAAAAGATGTAAAGGAAGTTTTAAATGCAATTGAAATTTATGAGATTTTAGAAAATTACAATCCTCTGAGTGAAAAATCATTTTTAAAAGCGCATCAGAATTTAATGAACAATCTAATTGAAAACGCAGGAAAATATAGAAAACAAGATGTTGGAATTGTTAAAGGACCTAAAGTTGAACATTTAGCACCTCCCTATGAAAATGTTCCGTTTTTAATGAAAAATTTATTTAAATATTTGAGCGATTCAGAGGAGTTAGAATTAATTAAAAGCTGCATATTTCATTATGAAATGGAGTTTATTCATCCATTTTTAGATGGAAATGGCAGAATGGGAAGATTATGGCAAACTTTAATTCTAATGAGGAAATATCCTGTATTTGAATATTTGCCATTTGAAACTCTTATCAGTAAGGATCAAGAAAAGTATTATATTGCTTTATCTGAGTGTGACAAAGTAGGAAAATCAACTAAGTTTATAGAATATATGTTGAATGTAATAGATTTATCTCTAAATGAACTATTGATTTTCAATAATCGGGCACTCAACGAAAAAGATAGGCTTGAATACTTTATTTCTCTAAATAAAGTTGAGTTTACAAGAAAAGATTATATGAATATATTTAAAGATATATCTTCATCCACAGCTAGTCGAGATTTGAAAAATGGAGTG
>JAENXD010000218.1 GCA_016649745.1 Flavobacteriaceae bacterium
GTTACGCCAGGTAATGGTCCGGATTCATCGGAAACAGTTCCTGTAACAGTTTTTTCTTGCGCAAAGGTAATTTGCACAAATAACGCCAGTAGCAGCGTTAAAAATCCATTAAACTTTGTTTTCATATTATTATTGTTTGAATTAATTAAAACCAAAAATCTTAAATATTTCTTAATATTCCTAATTTTTTGTTAAACTATAAAGAATATTTTAAATGATTATGGTTTATGATATATAATTAAAGATGATTAATTTTTTATTTGGTTGCGTAAGTGAACATTTTTTTAACAATTAATGGTTGTAGTATGATATTAACGCATTATAAATATTTTAAAATTACAAAACTAAGGTGAAATCAATTTATTGGTTTTTATATAATCGATTTGTTGGTTGTTTGAATTATACCGGTTGGGTTCAATTTTTTTTTAGGATAATTTCTCAATACATAATTTGTTCCGTTTCACTTCAAAAAAACACTTGAACATGCGTTTTTATTAAATACAGCCTATTGACCAATTAATATTCAGTTGAATTGCCGAAAGACTCACTAAATTTCAACCTATTTGGCTTTTTTGGAATTTTTATTTTTTCACTGTTATTTTTGAACCAAAAGCGGTGATATTTGAGGTGTCTTTTTTGACCAATTTTAAGCCGAGTGTTATAGTGACTATAACACTACTATAACACTATGTATGGAGTATGTATGGAGTATCCTCCCTTTATCCTCCCTTGAGCCTACCTGCAGGCCCCTATTTTATTGGAGTTTTTCGATATCCTAAAATTTTGTTTTTGACGATTTCATTTGTAACGTTGCTTTGTTAAGTTCACATACAATTTTACGGTTCTTCTGCTGGCGAGTTTGATTGTGACTTTGTTTATGCAGTCACAAGCCGAAAGCTTTCGCCATTGGTGATTCTTAGTAAATTAGCATTAGTTAATGATCGATTCTTTCCCAGAGATTTATTAAAAATGATTGCTTATTATCGGGATGCAAATACCTCATTTAGAATAGTTTGTAATTGACATAAAAAGTATGCTGACACTTTGCTTAAAGTGTCCGCATACTTTGCATAAAGTGTCCGCATACTTTGCTGTTTTAATTTAAGCTTTGGTTTTGGGTATATGTTTATTTTGATGAAATGATTTGGGTTAATCATACTAAAATAGTTTTTTCTTGCGCAATTGTATTTTGTAATTTATTTTTTGGCGAAACCGAGCTATTCTTTATTATTGTATTTATTGTCTATTGCGTTTTTTGCGTTTTTAACAAAATTATTTTAATTTTTTTTTGATAACCAAGCTTTATAGTTTACAAGTTTTTTAAGAATTTATTTTATACCTTTACTTATATATAAATTAAATTTTTTATGAAAAATAAAGTAAGATTATCAGTTTTTTTAATAGCATTAGGTTCAACATTTCTATTTGGTCAACAAAAATGTGACGTTCTTAAAGTTGATATTTCAGGAGAATATTTAGGTGATTGCAAAAATGGCTTAGCTCATGGAAAAGGACTTGCAAAAGGTCAAAATAAGTATGAAGGCGAATTTAAAAAGGGGCTTCCAAATGGTGTAGGAACCATTTTTTACTCGGATGGAGGAAAGTATGTGGGTGAATGGAAAGACGGATTAAGACAAGGCGAGGGTAAGTATATTATTAATATTAAAGGCAAAGACTCAATAGCAGAAGGTATTTGGAATAAGGATAAATACAAAGGCAAGAAACCAGTAAAACAATATGAAGTAATTAAAAAAACCTCAGTTTCAAGATATTCAATAAAAAAAATTGGTGATGCGACTAATAAAGTTACAATTAAAGTAAGAGCAAAAGGGCAAGCTCTAAAAAACATAGAAGATATTACCGCATCTGACGGCAACAAATCTAATTATGAAGGGTATTTGGTTTATGAAAATATTAATTCATTTCCTTTTCAGTGTCAAATGAGATATAGTGTTCCAAGCGCATTGGGAACTGCAAGTGTGAATGTAGAATTTTCCTTTAAAATATTTGAGACAGGCGAGTGGTTGGTTGAATTAAATCATTAGGATAATTTATCATTATGTTATGGATAAAGATATTTTGAAGATTTTTATAAAGTGGCAATAACGTTAATTTTAATTAATCATAATATGTTAAATAGTGTTTGTTAGAATTTATTGTTTGTTATAATTTATTATGTTAAAATGGTTTTACTTTTAGTTCGAGTAAAACCATTTTTATTTAAGTTTATTGATTGAATTTACTGGGAAGTAGATTTCTATTTATTGAATGATAATTAATTTTTTTATAACAAATTTTTGACCATCTAAAATTATTTTATCTCTATGTTACGGTTAATAAATTTTAGATTTGAACCTTAATACCATAATTTTATTTAAGTGTAATGCGATAGATTATTTAATTTTATTTATTAAGAGTGAGTATTATTAGAATAGTAAAACAACAAAAAGGGCTGTCTTTTTCAGACAGCCCTTTTTGTTTAAAATAAACTAATTGGACTATAAAGCAGTCACAACAAAAGATGTACCGTTGTTAACAACTTTTAGTACTCTATATAGAGCTGGGTTTCCCCAAGCACCTGGTCCAACATCAGTTACATAATTACCTGCATTTGCAGGATTCCAAGTACCTGAAATTGTTTGAGTACTTCCATCTGGATTGCCTAAAGTAAATGTATAATTAAAAGTAACTTCTTGATCCCAATCAATAATACTTACATAATAATCACCAACAGGATCTGATAGCCAAATTGCATGGTCTACTTCAGGATTGGCAGACGTAGCGCCACCAGTACCCCAAAGTTGCGACGGATAGTCGTTTGTATCACTCCAAGTTACGATATCCATATCATCTTCAGTGTTCCAAGCAAAATTAACTATAAGTAGTGTTGGATCCGCCATTCCAAAGGTTAGATTTATAGGTGGAATTACAGCATTTGGGTTAACAAGATATTTCTCTGCAACACCTAAAATCTCTAATTGAATTTCTAAAGTTTTGTCAGGTCCTACAATATAATCTTGTATTAAAGTAACTGGAAACTCAACTGAAGTTGTATATGGTTGCATAGTTACTGGTTCTAGTGCCTCGAAATCACTTTCGTCAGCAGTTCCTCCAATTATTGAAGGCGTAAATGTTACTGCACGGTCAATTGGTTTATCAAAAGAAATCGTGTATATAACAGTATTACCTGCCAGTGCAGTCCCAGTAAAATCCGATATCGTTATCATTGGTTTGTTATCCGGGCTGATTATAGGACTTACATCCTGTTCTGCTTCTTCACAAGAGGTGAATGCAAAAAGGACAAAAAGAAGTAGTCCGAATAAATTAAAGTTAATATTTTTTTTCATTATCATGATATTTTAATTTTATTTTAAAATTTAGGAGTAAATACTTCCCAGAAAATACGATTACCGCCGGTTCCTGCATAGTGGTAATATAAATAAAGTTTACCATCTGCAGGGTCGTAATGAGAAATTAAATCTGGTCTATTTGGATCTCCAGCTTTAACATCATAAGGCCAAGTAGAATCGACCAAATAGGTGATGGTATTATCACTATTAACTGTAATCCAGCTTATCTCACCTTCCCATATAGCAAACCAACCTACTTCGCATTTACGGGCTGTAATACCGGTAAGAGTTTTAACAATGTCTTCTTCAGAATAAATATTATCAGGATATGTCCCACCCGTAGCGGTTGGGTGTCTATAAATAACATGAGCATCATAGTCTCCAGCCCAAGGATTTCTCGGGGTGAAATTCAATGTATATTGACCAATTTTACCACTAGCTATAACATTAGCATCACCAGTTGCAACGAGTTTTAAATTTAAAACGGGTGCCTCATAAGTGTCTGCTTCTGGTGTTCCTTCAGCAGGAGGTTCATTACCCAAAGTTGTTATTGTGATACTCAAAAGTCCTAAATAATTATTCTCGGCAGTAAGCGTAAGAGGGAGATTATTGATACGGTACATTGTGCCATCAGCAGTTGTTCCAGTAGCTATTTCTGCATCAACAATTATATCATTTGTAAGTTCAGAAACTGTAGGACCAACAACTCTTATTTTTTTTAGAAAGGTGTATTCAGCACCTCCTAATTCAGCAACGCCAGTTAAATTATCAACAATTCTATCGAATGTGACAATATTCGGACCTTCAGCATTTAGCTCTAAGCCAGTTTCATCATCAAAGCAAGACGTTAATAGCGACATGCTTAAGATAAGAAATAATAAATATTTTATTTTTTTCATGATATTCTTATTTTTTAATAATTAATTAGCCCAAAATATTTTAGCAGTAAATG
This sequence comes from Flavobacteriaceae bacterium, assembly GCA_016649745.1. Lineage (GTDB taxonomy): Bacteria > Bacteroidota > Bacteroidia > Flavobacteriales > Flavobacteriaceae > Lutibacter. The sequence goes on from JAENXD010000218.1 coordinate 4,303, forward strand.
CATTCGGTTGGGCGGGAACATTTGCTCCATTCGAAGAGAATTCACTTGCCGGATAATATAAGCGAACTGGTCTATCACTTGAGGTAGCTTGACTCGAAATAGGTAAATTGGAAGGGTATCCAGTTCTAGAATAATCAAACCAAGATTGTTCAGCAGTAATACCGTTAACAGCAATCCATTTTTGAGTAATGATAGCTTCTAACTTATTGTTTGAGGCAGCCCAACCAACGTTAGGAATTGCTCGGCTATAATACTGTCTCTTATACACATCTCCGAGCCCACGAGACTTCC
>JAENXD010000105.1 GCA_016649745.1 Flavobacteriaceae bacterium
CCTATTGCCTATTGCCTACTGCCTGTTCCCCATTGCCTACTGCCTGTTCCCCATTGCCTTTTGCCTCTCTTCCAGATGCTAAAATTATTTTGTTCAGAAAAAAGCATCTAAAGTATTAGGATTTATTTATTTAATATTATTTTTGCGGATGCAAGACAAGGTACTTATTTTAGATTTCGGTTCGCAATACACGCAGTTAATTGCCCGAAGAGTTAGAGAACTCAATATTTTTTGTGAAATTTTTCCTTTTAACAGTAAAAATTTTAAAGTGGAAAATTATAAAGCTGTAATTCTCTCTGGCAGTCCCTATTCTGTGAGAGCTGATGATGCACCGCATCCAGATTTATCTCGAATAAAAAGTAAAATACCTTTGTTGGGTGTGTGTTATGGTGCACAGTTTTTGGCACATAACTTTGGAGGAAAAGTTGGAACTTCAAACACCCGTGAATATGGCAGGGCAAATCTTTCTTTTATAAAAGACAATGAACTGTTTTTTGAAGATGTGAAAAAAGGAAGTCAGGTTTGGATGAGTCATAGTGATACTATTCTTAATTTACCTGAGAATTGTGAGTTAATTGCAAGTACGCATGACGTGAACAATGCGGCCTTTAAAATTAAAAATGAAAACACCTACGGGATTCAGTTTCACCCAGAAGTTTATCATACAAAAGACGGATTAAAAATATTGGAAAACTTTCTGGTAAAAATTAGCGGGGTGGCCCAAACATGGACCCCTGATTCTTTTGTGGAATCAACTGTGGAGAATTTAAAAAAACAAATAAGTAATGACAAGGTTGTCCTGGGGCTTTCGGGAGGTGTAGATTCAACTGTGGCAGCAGTTTTATTGAGCAAGGCCATCGGCAAAAATTTATATTGCATTTTTGTAAATAACGGGTTACTGCGAAAAAACGAATTTGAAAATGTGTTGGATCAATACAAGCACATGGGCTTGAACGTAAAAGGCGTTGATGCTTCGGCACGTTTTTTGAAAGAGCTGGCAGGAGAATCGGATCCGGAAGGTAAACGTAAAATTATTGGAAGGGTTTTTATTGAAGTTTTTGATGATGAAGCGCATTTGATTGAAGAAGTGAAATGGTTGGCACAAGGCACTATTTATCCCGATGTAATCGAATCAGTTTCTGCGAGTGGCGGACCATCAGCTACCATTAAATCGCATCACAATGTTGGCGGATTACCCGATTTTATGAAGCTTAAAATTGTGGAACCTTTGAGAATGCTTTTTAAAGATGAGGTGCGTAGAGTTGGTGCTACTTTGGGAATTGATGCGGAATTATTGGGCAGACATCCTTTTCCCGGACCGGGATTGGGAATTAGAATTTTAGGAGATATTACCGCTGAAAAAGTGCAAATGTTACAGGAAGTGGACGCTATTTTTATTAATGGTTTGAAAGAATGGGGATTGTATGATAAGGTTTGGCAGGCAGGAGCTATGTTATTGCCCGTTAACTCAGTAGGCGTAATGGGTGATGAGCGAACTTATGAAAAAGCAGTGGTGTTGCGTGCAGTGGAATCCACCGACGGGATGACCGCCGATTGGGTGAATTTACCTTACGAGTTTCTGCAAAAAACTTCAAATAAAATAATAAATGGCGTAAAAGGCGTTAATAGAGTAGTGTATGACATTAGTTCAAAGCCACCGGCAACTATTGAGTGGGAATAATCCACTGCTAAATCTAAATAGAATTTATGAAACGAGCATAACAAATTTTGATACAGGAAGGAATGATTAATTAATGGCGAACCTGCCTGCCAGCAGGCAGGCAGCAGCTGTGACCGCTAAAAAATAAAATTTAAACAGATGAAAAGAATAACCCTATTATTAATATTAATATGCCTTTTCTTGTTTAGCGCAATAGCAATGGCGCAACAAAAAAAGTATATTCCTTACACAGTTAAAAGCGGCGAAAATATAAGAAGTATTGCTAGAGAATATGACATTTCCTATAAAGATTTGCTTCGACTAAACCCTGATGTAAGTCGAAATCCGGAGCCCAATACCGTTATTATTGTACCCAATAAAAATTACGGCAAAAATGTTGTTAAAACAGATATTGCCAGTGATAAATTTCACGCTGTTAAACCTAAAGAAACGTTATACGGAATTTCTAAAATGTATGGAGTTTCTCAAGAAGCGTTAATTGCTGAAAATCTGGAATTAAAATCCGGTTTAAAAATTGGAATGAATTTGAAGATTCCTGAAGTAAGTGAAATAAAACAAGATGATGACATTGCTTATGAATTTCATATAGTAGTTAAAGACGATACTATATATAATCTATCGAAACGATATGGGATTACTCAGTCTGAATTGCTAAGATTAAACCCATCTTTAAAGTATGGATTAAAAATAGGATTGGAAATGGTAGTTCCCAAAATAAGTAATGTCGACTCAGAAGCTCGCGATAATTACGAGTTTCATACCGTGGTTAAGGATGACACCTTGTATAATTTATCGAAACGTTACAATGTTTCACAATTGGAATTGATGAGGTTAAATCCTGATTTAAATGGAGGTTTAAAATTGGGGATGTTATTAAAAATTAAGCCAATTCAAAAAGAAGCTGCTTACAATGTAAAAAGCGAGTTTGAAGTTACGGAGCATTTTAAGGAAAAGTTAGATTTTTCAAGAGAAATTAATGTGGTGTTGATGCTCCCGTATCAAACAAATAAGTTAAATGATTCTACCAGAAGTGAAAACTTCAGTAAAAATCATTCTTTGTTAAATGTTGTCACGGATTTTCATTTAGGTGCAACTATGGCAATCGATTCCTTAAGAAAAAGAGGACTAAACATAAAGGTTAAATTTTTAGATTCTGAAAATTCAATACAAAAGCTTCAATCATTAATAAATAAAAATGATTTCAAGGAAGTTGATGCCGTAATAGGACCATTGTATTTTGACAATGCACTTTGGCTTTCAAAACATATTGGAACACCTGTAATTGCCCCATTCTATTCAAAAAGCCAATCTTCTATTTCTGCCAGTAATTTGGTAAAAGCAGCTCCAGAAGAGAATTTGCCGGAAATAGAGCTTCTTAAATATTTGGGTCAAAAATACAACGGCGAAAATATTGTGGTCATTAATGATGGGAAATCTGATTCACAAAGTGAATTATGGCAAGTAGTCAATAAGTTGAAAGCGTTTAACAATGTTCAAAATATTTCAGTTATAAAATCGGTATCTGGCTTTATATCAGGCAGTAAGTTTGTAGAAAAATTGAGTAAAACACGAAATAACTGGGTGATTTTGGTAAGTGATGAAATGGTGACAACTGCTTCGTCCGTAAATAGTTTAAAAGGATTGGCAGACATTTATAACATCACTTTTATTGGGTTGGAAAAGGGAAAAAACTTTGATAGCATCGACAATAATCTTTTGGGAAAATTAAATTTTATTTATCCATCTATAGATTTTCTGGAGGTTGACAATCCAAACGTGAATAATTTTTATAAAACCTACCAAGAAAAAAATTACGCGATTCCTTCAAAATATGCATTAAAAGGATTTGATATGACTTATGATGCTTTAGTTAGAATTGCATCAATGGGCAATTTGGAGAATGGATTGCAGGCCGGTAAATCTTTAAGAATTTCAACAATGTTTAGTTATGCTAAAAATTTATCGGGAGGTTTTGAAAATAACGGAATCTACATCATTCAATACAATACGGCATTAACGCCAATTATTTTAAATAATTAAGAAAGCCTTAAAACATAAAAAAAGCACACCAATCGGCGTGCTTTTTTATGTCTGATTTAAAAATCTATATTTTTTTTAGCTGTTGCTTCAGCATTTTAATTTGGTCGGTTAAAATATTCTGGGTGTCCAGTTTTTTAGCTTCACTTATTAAAGTCGTGGCTTCTCTTTTGCGTCTTTTAGACATGGCAATACCGGCCAATTGCAATTTTGCCATCGCAATGTCATGCTTCATATTTAATCCCAAACTTAATGCTCTTTTAAAGTATTTTTCGGCTTGGTTAAGGTTGGTTTGAGAAACCATAATTCCCTGTAAAAAATTATAATACCCTTGTTGTTTTTTGATCAAAGCGGTGCTTGGATTTTTAATGTAAGATAACCACTTACTTGCTCCAACAAAATTTTGTTTTCTTAATTGAAGAAATGCTAACAATATAAATTCATTTTTAAAGTAAAACAGCACGAAAATTCCTGCCAAGAGCACAATTGAAATTCCATTCATGATGTTTCCGTCAATAAATTGAAATACTGCCCAAACTAAAATTCCTGCCGCTATTACTAATTTTATATATTTATTAAACATTGATAATTATTTTTAATGGATTGCAAAGTTACATTTTTGCAACGGTTTTATTATTGTACTGGTTTAAACTTTTTTCAATTGGCTACAAAATGTTATTTTTCGCTTCAATCAAAAAAGTTCAAACCAGTTCATTTTTTATAATGTTTTTTAAATTGTAAATAAGCGAATAAACTTATGATTGCAAAAATACCAATAGCATAATAAACAAAAGTTGGTGTAATCACTTTATCGCCGCTCGCATAGGAATGCAAACCCGATAAGTAAAAGTTCACACCAAAATAGGTCATTAAAATTGAAGCGAACGCTGCTACCGAAAACATATTAAAAGAGAATCGACTTCGTAATCCGGGAACCAAGCGTATGTGAAGTACAAAAGCGTATATCATAATACTTATTAATGCCCAAGTTTCTTTAGGATCCCATCCCCAGTATCGTCCCCAACTTTCATTTGCCCACATTCCGCCTAAAAAGTTACCAATGGTTAACATAATTAAACCAACAGTTAATGACATTTCGTTTATAATGGTCATTTCTTTAATCATCAATCCAACTTTCTCTTTATTCTTTTTAGTAGTTAAAATCATTAATAATAAAGCAATTAAACCTAAAATCATACCCAATGCAAACGGTCCGTAACTTGCTACAATAATGGCTACGTGAATCATTAACCAGTAAGAATTAAGAACAGGTTGTAAATTGGCAATTTCAGGATCCATCCAGTTCCAATGCGCCACCATCAATATAAATGCTGTTAAAAATGCAGTTGCGGCAATGGTCATTGATGATTTTCTTCCGAAGATTAATCCAAAAAGCATGGTTGCCCAGCCCACATAAATCATAGATTCGTAAGCGTTGCTCCAAGGTGCATGCCCACTAACAATCCAGCGTGCAATTAAACCTCCGGTATGCATCAAAAACAGGCCAATGATAATAGCAATACTTATTTTAATTAAGACATTAATAACCTTGTTGTTTTTAAATATTTGAAAAATAACCAAAAAGAACATGAGTGTCCCAATATACATGTAATAACTATATAACTTTTTGAAAATATCATACTTGTTATAAGCAATTTCCACCTTAATTTTATGGTCTGAAGGATAAACGGCACTTCCGTATTTTTTTTGGAATTTTATGATTCCTTCCAGAATCTCATCAGATTGTGTGTAATTTTTTGTTTTTTGCGATTCGGCTAAAGTTTGCAAATAAACCGGTAAAATTTGACGAACAAATACAGAATCCTGACCTTTGAAATTGGCTTCATCCAAATTGTTATGTGATACCCATTTATTTGTTGTATCACCCGGGATCGGAAAAATTCTCAGAATATCGCCTGTGATTGCAGAATATAATAAATTAACCCTTCTGTCTACATTAATAACATCTTTTTCAAATTTGCTTTTGATGTTGCTTTTTTGGGCTTCCTGTTGAATTTCTGCAATTTTGTAATTTCCTTTTTCATCAAAAAAGTTAGCAAGTGCAGCGTATTTTTGTTCATGTGGAATACCTATAAGATCTCTTAATTTTGTATTTCCGTTTTCAATATAGATGATAGGAACCTGAAACCAAAATCTGGGATTTTGTTCAATGGATAAAAACACCTGTGTGGCATTCATTTCTTTGTAAGTATCAGATTTACTTACTTTTCTTAACAACTCAGAAGCATAAGTGTCAACAGGTTTCATTCTTCCGCCCGCATCTTGTATAATAACCTTACTAAATTTACCGGCATGCTTTACATCAATTGTATTGGCTGTTAATAAAGAATCAATTTGCTTTTCAGTAATGCCATGATTGTGCTCTTGTGAAAATGCAAAGGTTGAAATGAGCAATAATAGAATTGTTGTTGCAGCAGCTTTTTTATTTCTAATTTTTTGCAAACTTTTTCTGAGGAAATCAAATCTGGTATTTTTCATAAATAGGATTAAAATCAGGCCAGCATATAATAAAAAATAACCAATATAGGTAATGGTTGAACCCCAAAAATCTTGATTAACAGATAAGTGTGTTTCTTCATATTCAGGTGTGATGTTGTAACTTGACTGGAAGAATTTGTAGCCTTTGTAATTTAAAATGTGGTTCATAAAAATTCTGAAATCGAAGGTTTCTTCAGGAGAAATAACAGTCACCTCACTCGCAAAAGACATAGCGCTATTTGAGCCAGGATAATTGTCAAGTTGAAAATCGTTCAGTTTAATGCTAAACGGCAATTGCATTTGCATAGCGCCATAACTCATTCTAAAGTTTAATTTCCCAATAGAAAATTGCGTAGGTGGCTGAATCGAAAATTGTGTGCCATTTAATTTTATGTGTTTGGTTTCACTACCAGCAGTGACATCAAATTCCAATTGGGCTAAACCAGATTGGTCTTTTTTTCCTGCAATGGTTTTATAAGATCCTCTAATCGGATTTTGGGGAACCACAAATTGCAGTCCGGCAAGTGAATGAACAGCCAAAAGTGAGAAATCCTGTAAAGAATCTTTTGTGATGGTACCTTCAAATTTGTCGGCCATCCTAAAGAAGGTTCCATCCGCAATAGATTTAATTTTTAAGCCGCTCTCCGCAGTAACAAAATCGATGGTATTTTTTATTGGGGAATCAAAACCAACCAAAACGCCGTGCACTTCTTCGGTAGCCCCTTTTTTGATATAATGGTCATGACGACCTCCGTTACCCGATTCAACAAATTTTAAATATTCTTCGCCGGCTTCACTGGCTTCAAAAACTACTTGTGCATTTGGAATGTAGTTTGTTAGTTTTACGTCAACATCAATTCCTTTAAAATCGGTTTTGTAATGGTAGTTATTGTTTCCCAAAGCCGACAATAAAATTGCTTTATGTTGAGGCGTTTTTTGTTCATTGCCATCATTAACAACAACGCTTATGTAATTTTTATCGGAGAAATAAGTATTGCTTACGGCTCCTTCTTTAATAGGCATAATACCTTCAGAACTAATATAACGCGTGATTCCTGCACCAACCAGAATGAAAAAAAAGGCCAAATGAAAAGCCAGCACAACCAATTTTTCCTTTTTGTAAAGTCTATATTTAAAAATATTTCCAAAAAAGTTTATAGCGAAAACAGCCATAATGGCCTCAAACCACCAAGCATTGTATACCAAAGCCTTTGCGGTTTCTGTGCCGTAGTCATTTTCAATAAATGTTGCAACTCCCATAGATAGGGCAAAAACTAAAAATAAAGTTGCCGTAACACGAGTTGAATAAATAAGTGAAAGAAGTTTGTTCATTTTTATAGATTTAGTAGTAAAAGATAACGAAATGCGAAGATAATGATATTTGTCATAATACTAAATTTTAATTGGTATTTTAAGCAAATCTTAATCTTGTAAAATTTCTGGTATATCCATAATTGTTTAAATATTTTTGTAAATTTGAGCCTTATAAATTAGTAAATGAAAAACATAAACTGTTTTAAATTGAGCGCAGATGTCTTTTTGAATATAAAGCGTCCCGATTCATTTTATGTTTAATTTTATTCTTATTTAGCGATTTTCAATCACCTTTTACAAATTTTTCAGAACCTTTAAACAAACATTCTTATGGAATTACCATACGCAGAACCTTATAAAATTAAAATGGTTGAACACATTAAACGTTCAACAAAAGAGCAACGATTAAAATGGATACAGGAAGCCGATTATAATTTATTCAATCTTTCATCAGATAAAGTTTTTATTGATGTGTTGACAGATTCAGGAACTGGCGCAATGAGCGACAAACAGTGGGCTGAAATGATGATTGGCGATGAAAGTTATGCCGGCTCATCATCGTTTTTGAAACTGAAAGATACCGTTCGTAAAATTACCGGTTTTAAATATTTTTTACCAACGCATCAGGGCAGGGCGGCTGAAAACGTATTATTTTCCGCTTTGGTAAAAGAGGGGGATATTGTTCCCGGAAATTCACATTTTGACACGACCAAAGGCCATATTGAATTTAGGAAAGCCAAGGCAGTTGATTGCACTATAGATGAAGCTTTTGACACTTCAAATATGCATCCTTTTAAGGGGAATGTGGATTTAAAAAAACTTGAAAATGTTTTTAAAAGTCATCCCAAAGAGAAAATTCCTTTTGTTGTTCTTACAATAACTTGTAATAGTGCCGGCGGACAGCCAGTTTCTGTGCAAAATACGAAAGAGGTTTCTGCTTTGTGTAAAAAATATGGCATTCCTTTATATTTTGATGCGGCACGTTTTGCTGAAAATGCTTATTTTATTAAAAAACGTGAGCCGGGTTTTGAAAATAAATCCATCAAGGAAATTGCTATGGAAGTATTTTCTTACGGCGATGGAATGACCATGAGTTCTAAAAAAGACGGATTGGTAAATATGGGTGGTTTTATTGCGCTTAATAACGAAGAAGTTTTTAAGCAGGCAACCGTTTTTAACATCATGTTTGAAGGATTTATAACATACGGAGGAATGAACGGTCGTGATATGGGTGCTTTGGCTGTAGGACTTGACGAAGCTACAGAATTTAATTATTTGGAAAGCAGGGTGGAGCAAATTGCCTATTTAGGTCAGAAGTTGGTAGATTTTGGTGTTCCTGTTCAGCAGCCATTTGGCGGTCACGCAATATTTTTAGATGCCAATAAATTTGTCCCTAAAATTCCGAGAGAAGAATATAGGGCACAGGCTTTGGCGGTTGAAATTTATATTGTTGGCGGAATTAGAGGCGTTGAAATAGGAACTGTTTTGGCAGATAGAGATCCGATTACCCGAGAAAATCGCTATCCGGAACTGGAATTGGTGCGATTGGCTATTCCAAGAAGAACCTATACAAACAACCATATGGATTATATTGCCGTTGCTTTAAAAAATATTTACGATACCCGTAAAGAAGCAAAATCTGGTTATATAATTGTGGATGAAGCGCCGATTATGAGACACTTTACCGCAAAATTCAAAAAAATATAATACCAATTACTCTTTTTTTTAGTATTTTTGCCTAAATGAATTGTGAAAAATAATTAAAAAAATGTTATCAAACGCCAGTAAATATGCTATTTTATCTACCCTGTATTTAGCAGAGCATTCAAATGAGGACAGAAAAATTAGTGTAAAGGAAATTGCTGAAAATATTGACGTCCCAAGCCCGTTCTTGGCGAAGCTATTTCAGCAATTGGTGCGTGGTAAAATTATTTCCTCCACCAAAGGTCCGCACGGAGGGTTTTACCTGTCAGAAAAAAATAAAAATAAAAACGTATTGGATATCATCGATAATATTGATGGTATAAATAAGTTGAATGGTTGTTTTTTGGGATTAAATGAATGTGATTCTGCAAATCCTTGTCCAGTACATTTTATAGTAGTTCCTTTTAAAAATAATATATTGGCTAAGTTCAGGGATAAAACAATTATGGAGTTTTCCCAGGAAATCTCTGATAATGGGAGTCTTCTAGCCCTAAAAGATGTCAGTACTTCACTCGAGGATCCTCTTAAATAAATTTTATGATAAAAATCATTGTTTAATTAGCTGGATGATTATAGATTCGCAGTATTAAAAGAGTAAAAGGTCTTTTAATAATAAATCAATCAATCAATCAATTAATCAATTAAATCTGTTAAAATATGTTGTCTAAAAAACAAGCAAGGGCTTTCTTTCTAGGGGGAACATTGGTAACGTTTCTTATTTTTATAGGACTTACTATTTATTCTCTCTCAAAAGGAAATGATCAAACCCACAGTGAAAATCTCACGGCTGAAGTAGTGAGGGGAAAAAAAATCTGGGAATCTAATAATTGTATGGGCTGCCATACCTTATTGGGTGAAGGAGCCTATTACGCACCTGAATTAACAAAAGTTGTTGACCGATTAAATATACGCTACGACGGTAATGGAGAAGAGGTTATTAAAAGTATTTTGATGTCGCCAAGTCCTTGGCAACTAAACGGAAGGAAAATGGTGGCTTATGGAATGACGGAACAGGAAGCGGGTGATGTAATTGCTTTTTTTAAATGGATCGGAAAAATCGATTTAAATGGATTCGAAAGAGTCGTATCTCCATTGGCTAAAGAAAAAATTAACAACTAAACTTATTAATATGAAATAGCCCAGCTATATTTTCATTTGAGCAAAAATGAAATATAGGGCTATTAATAATGACCAATAAACAAATAAAAAATATCATTATGAAATAGCCCAAACAAATTTTCATTAGAACATAAATGAAATATAGGCTATTGATAATGACCAATTAAAAACAAATAATAAAGAACATTATGAAATAGCCCAAACAA
>JAENXD010000235.1 GCA_016649745.1 Flavobacteriaceae bacterium
TGCAGGTGCCTGTCAATTTTTTTAGTGTTGAAATTATTTTTTTTGCTGTTCTGTGCCCGGAGTTTGGTTCCGTCACCGGCGATAATCTTACCGCCAATCAGGTTAAAGTTCTTGGCCAGTTGCACCGTGGCACGAAAGACCCTTTTAATGGCATCGGGATTGTCCTTTCTGAAGTTGGCAATGGTATTGTGATCTGGGGAAAGTTGTTCAATGAGCCACATCATTTCAATGTTGCGCCTGCATTCCTTCTCCAAAACCCGCGAGGAACGAATCCTGTTCAAATACCCATAGATGAACAATTTGAGCAATACGCCGGGGTGATAAGCAGGTCTTCCGCCTTCGGGAAAATGTACTTTAAACCCCATTTTTTGTAAGTCAAGGCTATTGACAAAGAAGTCGATGGCCCGTACTTCATTCTCCATCTCAATAGTTTCTTCCAATGAAACTGGGAACAAAGTAGCTTGTTTACGATCTTTTCCTATAATAAATTTCATAGCATGAAGATACCAAAAATGCTAAAAAGAACCAAAACGATCCCGGAAAAGTAGTTAACAAAGTTATTAAGAAAAGGAAGGTTTTTAGACAGTCTGACGGTTTAGAATATGGAAAGTTGCGCTTTGAAAAGCGTAATTTTTCAGTTTAGCACAAAGATACTAAAATGTTCAAAACTTGAATTTAACACTTAATCCGCTATTGCTTTTATACAATGTACCACCTGTGCTTTAGTTTTTTGTGTCGTATCGTTACTGCCTGTGAATAACATTTATATTTTTGTCGAGCAGGTACATTTTTAAAAATTCCTTTTAGGTATTGCAATGGATTGCCAAGCTCTTTTGTATTTTCGGCTTGTCTTTGTGTGGTTGGAAAAATGCAAATGTGCTTGACAATAGGGAGGCATTTTCAGCAGAGTCTGAGCAGTATGAAGTTAGTTGCCTCCTTTTGCCAGTTGCTGATTTTCTAAATGAGTGTAAGGTTTATAAAAAATAAGAAATAAAATTCCACCTGCTATAATCACGATTGATGAAACAAGAATCGGAGATTCGGGCGTGAATTTGCCTGCAATATAACCTGCTAATATTGGTGGAATAGACAGAGCCAGTCCTTGAATACTTGCGGTTATCCCTAAAATTTCTCCTTGAATTTTTCCACCAACTGAGCGACTTATTAAACCAGAGGTAAAACTTTGCGAAAGCGCTATAAAAGGGGCACAGAAAAATCCTATTAAATATAGTTCGATTGGTGCTGTGCTAAAAAAAAATAAAAGAATTGTAATTCCAGCACCCACATAAGAAACTTTAAGGATGTTGTATTCACTAAATTTTTTACTTAGTAATTTGGCTAGTAAAATTTGAGATAGTGCTGCACAGATTCCTATGAATGTGAACCAATTTCCAAGATTGCCTTGTGTGTAATTAAACTTATGAATCATTAGTACGCTTATAAATGTCAAAAAGAAAGCATACCCTAATTGAAACAAGAAATGAGAGGAAAAATTGATGCGTAGGTGTGAGATTGAGTATGCCTTCGAAATATTTGTAAATGCTTTATGCCAAATTATTTTGGTATCGTTATTAAGATTGGTATGGGTTTCAGGAAAAAATAGGGACACAGAAATAAAATTGAGAAAACTCAATATCGTAGCAAACCAAAACGGAGTGGCTGAATCAAACCAACTCAAAATTGCCGGGTCAGATAATTTTCCACCAATGATTGGACCAAAAATCACCCCAAGACCCATTGCTCCGCCTACAAGTGCAAAACTCTTTGCTCTGTTTTCCGGAGATGTAATATCCGCTACAGCGGCTTGAGCTACTGCAATATTACCACCTGCCAGACCGGCAAATGCCCTTGCAACAAAAAGAATAACAATGTCCTTTACAATCAAACCCCAAGCAAAAATAATATATGACAAACAAGTGCCCAAAATTGAAAAGGCCAGAATTTTTTTCCTTCCATACTTATCCGATAATTGGCCTAATATAGGCGTGGTCAAAAACTGCATAAAGGGGAATATTGCTAAAAGGTAGCCGAGCAATATGTAACCTGAAGCAATCGACATACCTTTAGGCAATAAATAAAATGGAGCGTTTGGATTGGCAAGTAACTGAGGAACAATAGGGATTAACATTGCAAACCCTATTAAGTCAATAAATAGTGTAAAAAAAATTATTGATATGGTTTTTTTTGATTTCATTACTTTTATTTCCTTTCGGGACTTGTTTTAGTTCATTGTTTTATTCTTATTTATCTTAAGCTGAAAGGTCCTGATCCAAAATATGAAATGAGCAATGCAGCCCCCATCAGAGCAAGGTTTTTCATAAACATTGCTTTTTGCAATTGCTGCATACCTGGGTCGGTAATAGTCCAGAAGTCATGCATCATTAATGTGGCTGGGATCAAAAATGCAATGATTATCAATGATCCAATTTTTGCTTGATAACCAAGTATGATGCTTAGTGCTCCAATAAAAGCCATTATTCCAGCGGCAGGAACAAGAAAAGAGGCCGAAGGTATGCCTTTGGAAGTTGCTAATTCAATGGTTCGTTTTGAGAAATGCCACAAAGGTGACATTAAGAAAATGATGGAGAATAAAATTCTCCCTATCAATGGAATGTAATTCATACTGTTGTTGTCAGTGATTATTGTGCTGACGCCGCACTTTTTATTATTTGTTTCAATTCAAAAACCAATTGTGAAATGCAATCGGTTACAAATATATTAAAAAATTCTTTATCTTTGCAAGTAGTTGCAAAATAAAAGTACTTTTAAAAAAATATTCGATATGGAAAGTAAATCTAATTGCCCAGTAAACAAGTCTCTTGAGGTTTTTGGGGATAAATGGTCTCTGTTAATTATAAGAGACTTGATGTTTAATGAAAAGAGAACTTATCGTGAATTCCTTTATTCAGATGAAAAAATTGCAACTAATATATTGGCAACAAGACTTGAAATGCTTTGTAAAGAAGGTATCATCATTAAAAAGAAAGATCCTAATCATAAGCAAAAAATAATTTATTCACTTACCGAAAAAGGTATTGATATTTTGCCAATTATAATTGAGATCGGATGTTGGGGTGTGAAGTATAAACCTGTTACTTCTAAACAAAAATTACGAGCCAAGGAACTCAAAAATGATAAAGAGAAATTGTTGAAGGAAATGAAGCGGGAATTATTGAAGAATACACAGATTTAATTTTTTAAGTGTGTGGTGATTTGGCTCTTTGCTTTTGCCAATCCATTAAAAATAAAAAAGGCAAATGTGTGGTAACAAAAGATATTTTCAAAAATGCAAAGCGTGGGCTTTTGTTTTTTTATCGCACACCATCACCATGTTCAGCCGGCACAAAAGTGTCAAGTTGCTGTAAAGTTGTCCTGCTTGCTTGTTCGCAAATAAATGTCAGGTAACTACGTCATTATCTACTGAGAACGATCGTTTTCAGCATTGGTGGTAACGTTTGGTATAAGATTATTTGCGTGGTTAAGCTACTAATTTAGTAAATTTACACTTGCCAGCGAAAAATTCCGCAGGAATTTTCCAAGTAGACTAGAACCTAGCAATTAATTTTATACGGCTTATGTGCTGCCTTTATTGTCTTTTCGCATTCTTATTATAACCTCTACTGTCGAAAGGATTTAACTCTTCAATATACATTTTCTCAAGTTCTTTAGCTTCCTTTATGTAGTTTATTGAAGTATTTTCTTTTTGTTCAATTTCTTCTAAAATTTCATATTTGAATTTATCTCCACCAAACTCAATCCAGTCTTTTTGTAATTCTGAATTATGATGACTTCCCATATTCAATTGAAACTTTTGTCGGTTCCAAATTGCTATTAAGTCTGTGCTACTTTCGATAAATATTTTGTTATTGACAGTATTTCTAATTTGAAACACACCTATCTTAAACTTCTTCTGTTTATATTCATCTTTCAGTTCTTTTTTTGTTTTCATAGATTTCTTATTTAGTTTCATCTATGGGAAGTAGTCTAGAATCTTCCAAAGCCGCAGTTCGATGACCAATACCTTTTAAATAGTCTTGATTTGATTCGAAATTCAGAAAAGTTTCCACGTTGTTTTGTTTAATAAGTAAAACAGTATCCCAATATTCTTCAGTTGGTCCTATTAAATAGCCACCACCCTGTCTCTTATACACATCTCCGAGCCCACGAGACTTCC
>JAENXD010000260.1 GCA_016649745.1 Flavobacteriaceae bacterium
GGAGCTACTTTTGCTAAAGGCTTTACAGAAATGTAGGGTCTTTTTTATTTCCAATTGTATGGGCGAGAAGCCTGTGCCGAGCGTAGCCGAGGTAAGCCCAAGAGGAGCAAAAAGCAAATTGTATCGCTTTTTTGTTTTTAGGACTTCCTGTTGCGTTGTTTTCATTCATTCAATCTTACTTCAATTGCCAGCTTTTAAATATGCAAAATAATGATAAAGCTACTGTTTTTTATTGATGTGTAATTCTTTTAAGCTTTTATGGAAACTAATTATTTTTTATCACCCGGATGGTATTTTTTTTTAGCTCTTTTTTCAACATCCTCACGGTAATAAGCAACGTCTTTAAATTTAACATCAGCATATCGTTGTGATTGATCAGCGAAATGAGGAGAATCAGGATGACCGCTTTGACCTCCGGCTAAAAGAGATTTGGCTTTAACCTTATCACCAAATTCAACAACGGCAACAAAACTATTTCCGGAAGTGCCATAAAGCTTTTTGGTATCATCATAAGACCTGGCTCCAAAAGACGCCAGCGCTCCCCATTGCCCGGATGCCATGCCAACAGGAATACTTTCCATTTTATCATTAAAAGGCTGAATTATTTCTCCATTAATTCTCTGGTAACGGTTAATGTCACCCCAAGGAGTATTCCACGATCCAAAATTTTCCGAAAGTTGGGCAATTGTTTTAGTGAAAATCTCAATGCGTTCTTCTGGGGGAGATTCTGTACCGTAATAGGTGATTTTTTTCATAAATGTCAATCCGTTTGGAGCCTTTCCTTCTTTTAAATAGCATAAGCCGTAAAAGTGGGCTAATGACATGGCTACTGATTTTTTTGAAACCGCAAAATCCCAGTTTTTTAAAACAGCTATTGCTTCTTTTAACTGTTGATTAGGATTGGTTGATTTGTTGTAAGCTTCAATTAAACCCGGTATTAAAGCTTCAAATGCGGGTAAATAAGGATCATAGGCAGTTTCAATGAGTTTATCAAGGGTTAAATCTTTTGCTTTTTCTAACAATCGAATGGCATGCACGCCACGGAAATTCTCTTCATTTACAGACATGTATTTTGGATAATCCTTAATTTTTGGACTGTTTTCTCCCGCACTTGTAAAAGGGGTAGAATTGCAATTTTGAATCCAACCATTAGCCGGATTCAAAACTGTGATAATTTCATCTACAGTATGTAACCCTTTCCAATCAGTAGCGGGGTTGCTTCCATCTACCGGTTTGGAATAGTCGAATATGGTGTCTCGTTTTGGAATAAAATCGCCGTGATAATAGGCTATATTTCCATCAGCATCAGCATATACAGTATTGTTTGATGAATTGGTTCGCATAGTCATCATTTCCCTAAATTCTTTGGTATTATTTAGTTTTGTTCTGGTGAAAGATTGAATTAAAGCATTCACAGGATCCCACATCATTGCTGAAGCAACCCAATTACTGTCAATAGCATTTGTTATGGGTCCATGATGTGTTCTGAACATGGTGAATTTTTTCTCTTTCTGAACCTCACCATCGGTATATTTCAATGCAATATCAATGGTTTTAACAGGTCTTTGTTTATCACCATAAATGTAGTTATACCCATTTTCTGTTTTTACAATTTTTTCTGAAAACTCATCCATAAAATCGGTGTGGGTAGAAGTGTGCATCCATCCGGTTTTTTCATTAAACCCCTGATATACAAAAAATTGCCCCCAAGTTACAGCGCCATATGCATTGAGACCTTCTTCACTAATCACATGGACTTCTCCGCGAAAGTAAAAGGAAGTATGTGGATTAATGAGTAGCATTGCTTTACCGGATTTTGTTAACTTGCCTGAAATAGCAAATCCATTTGATCCTCGTGGTTCGTTATCATGGAGACGGAGTAAACCATCGTAAACTTGTGCAGTATTTGAAGGTCCCTCTGATTCATCTTCATAAAAGGATTTGATGTTTTTAGTGGAGATGTTTTCAATATCTCCTCCAATAGAGCCTTCACTAAAATACATGGGCATCCAAGGTTCAAAATGAGTCAGTAATTTTGGTTTCACTTCGGGATGTGTGTATAAATAATAATTGATGCCATCAGCAAAAGCATCACATAACTTTTTTAACCAGCCCGGACTTTTTTCATAGTTGGCGATAGCTTCTTCTTTGGTCATAAATAGTCTGGCCCTAAGATCACTATAAATAGCCTGTTCACCTTCAACTTCTGCAAGACGCCCGATTGCCCAAATATAGTTGTGTTCTACGCGGTTGAAATCATCTTCACATTGTGCATAAAGTAATCCAAATACCGCATTTGCGTCTGTTTTTCCATAGATATGAGGTACGCCAAAATTATCTCTAATAATTTCAGTACTCGCTGCATGTTCTTTCCATCGTATTTGTTCTGTTGAAATTTCCTGACGGTTACAACTTGAGACAATAAGTAATAAAATTAGGATTGGTTTTTTCATATTAAGCACTATTTTGTTTTCAATTAAATTTATGGCAGTTCTAATGGATATCCATATTCCTTGAGTTCTTTTTCTGTCAGTGAAATGATGGTAACATCAAGGGTTAAATTTGTTAATGGGACATCGAGGGAATCAGTTTCAACCGAGGCAATAGCATCTAAAACATCCAAACCTTTAAATACTTGTCCAAAAATGGTATAATCTCCATCTAGTCTGGGAATACCATTTTTGTTATTAACGATGTAAAACTGACACTCGGCTGATAATTTTTCCGGGTTGTCATCACGTCCGGCTCCAACGGCACCATATATATGTTTTAAACTTTCAGTAAATTCGGGTTTTAGTAAATAAGGAGAATCACTAAATCCTTCTGGTCTATCCGGACAGCCTCCTTGAATAACAAAGTTCTTAATTACGCGATTAAAAGTTAAAGAATCCCAATAGTTAGCATTTGCCAACTTTATAAAACTCGCCTTGTGAAGCGGAGTTTTATCCGACAACCAAAATAACAATTCTCCTTTTGAAGTTGTTATTTGTCCTACTTGATATGTTTTTACTTCTTTTTTAGAAGTTGAACATGAAATAGAAACTAAAAGGGCAAGCAACATGAAAAGTTTTTTCATTGATCAATTATTTATATATTTCCTTCCTGTTTTACAAACAATCCAAATCTACATAAATTACAAACAAAAAAGAAACGAGTTTTTTCAATAGATTTTACCGCGAATATTCTCTAATTTAACAATAGGCTACTTTTTCAAGAGACAGCATCTAATTTCGTAA
>JAENXD010000123.1 GCA_016649745.1 Flavobacteriaceae bacterium
GCTTAGTTTTTCACCTGTTGCCTCATTTCGAATGTTAGCTATCAGGAACAATTCATATTCTTCGTTTTCCGGAACATTTATCTCCCATTCCATTTTGGCGTTTCCTTCCCAGGTCATGTTATCGCCTCCCTGAACCTCAAGCTTTCCTTCAATGGCGGCTGCTCTACAGTATAAAAAAGTACTCTTTTCTTTACTAAGGTTAATACTAACAGATGCACTCTGCTCTTTATCAAATACCTTATTTTTTTTTCTGGATTCTGAACATGAAATTAATACTAGTAGAATACTAAACAACACTAGTAATGATGCTTTAAATAAATTTTTGGATTTCATTTTTAATAGGTATTTAATGATTATTTTTTTATGTTCTTTTTTTAGATTACTTTCCTTATATTTCCATTAACTTTTTGTTTTAGCAGACAAGAATTTTTTATAAGAAAAAGAGAGACAACTTCATAATAATATCCATCTCAAATATTAATTATGTGGGTTCTAAAATTAGTTTTTATTAAAAATTATTGATTAACAGCCTTTTTTATCTCCTTTAATTGTTCAAGAGTTTCATCGTTCCACGATCCATCTTGATAAACATTAACATTTAACGTAATTGGAACCCTACTTTTTTTTGAACCCTTAATTAATGTAATCAACTTTTCTGTTTCAAATGAAGGTCCTTTCATTTCGTAATTCAATGTTTTGTTCCACCAGCGTTGACCATCATCTATTGGAAACATAGCGTGATTCTGTAAGCCTTTTCCTGTGCCATATGGGATAAATTGATCCGTAATTGGTGCAAATTGATTATTACACCCTTCTCCAGTAAAGTAATCAATCCATGGAGTAATTATGGGTAATACCCAGAAGTTATAACTCACAATCCTATCTTTATTTCCTACTTTTCCCGCTTTATACATCCCTTCCCAATCAATTGGATATGGAATAAGTTCTCTACCTCCGTCAAAAAACAAGCCATCAATTAGTTTTCCATAACGCTCCCCGATTTCAGTGAAAATTTCTATGAAATTTTTAACATGCTCTTTATATCCAACTTGAAAGAACCTACCAGTTTCTGGCAGCCCTTGTGCTAAAATGAATTTAACATCACGCAGATGTAGTGCTTCAGCTAGCTCTTTAATTAAATCCCTTTGTGTAATAGTGCCGTTGGGGTGATGCTTTCCCCATGATTGAATAGGTGCAGGAAAACTTTGCCCTGCAAGGTTTAGGATTAAATATTTTGCCCCTGAACTTTGAACCCTATTTGCAAACCACTCAACATCAAAATCATTGACAGCCTGCTTGTAAGGTTTTAGAGGACCGGTTCGAGGTGCACATTCTGGAAACCAATGCACCATTAACCCATAACCTGCATTTTGAAACCATTCTGGGTTTGCCCTTGCTTTTAGAGCCCTTTTTTCTTCTTTTTTAATGGATTTTATTGCAGACAAAGGTGTTAATCCTATTGCAAAGAGATGAAGCGTTTTCTTATCCGATATGTCTTTGGCCTTCACAATAAGTTTTGTTTCCCCTTTTGACAAATTAAATATTTGTTCAGTTTCATGAATATCCCAGTTGTGGTTGTACATATCGTACATCCCCTTGAATTTTTTTACCTGAATAGGATAAGATTCGCCATCAATCGCTACAGATATTTCTGCTCCTGGGTCTTTTTCGCAACGATATAAGAGAGAGAGTTTATATTTCCCCGATTCCTCACAATTTATCTTCCAGTATAAGGAGTCTTTGGGCGACACCCAATTTTCCACCCATTCTTTAGTATTATTAATAACCATATCACCAGAAATAACAGCACCAGAAGGATTCCCTGACATTGCTGACCTATCACCTGCTACCAGATAAGTTGTTCTATTAGAAAGGATTTCATAAACTGGAATTTTATGTTCCTCTAAAATAGTATTTTGTGCTTGGGATTTAGACAATCCTATAAAGACAAATGCAAGGAGCATTAATAAATTTATTTTTTTCATGTTTAATTGTCTTTAAAATGGGTTTTTACATTTTTCATAAATTGCAATGCTTCTTCACCAACTGTCCCGTCCTGATATATACTCATATTAAGGGTAATAGGACCAATATCGTGGCATGAAGAAATATATTTAACTAACTCTTCATTAGTATAACTCGGAGAAGCAATTCTGGTGTTCATTTTAGTATGCACCCAACCTTCGTCGGTTTGTAATACAACAAGGTGATGGAATTGTAGACCTTTGGCCGGACCTGTCTGGCAAATCGACTGACTCTGTGGCACACCTTCTGAGTATAATTCTCCTGCCCAATAATCTTGCCACTGCGTATTAATTGGGTACAGCCATGTATTCAAGGCCAACAGACGATTTGGATTTCCAATTTTGCTGATATTGTAGAATTTCTCATAATCAAAAGTTGGGAATTTTTCATGACATTGATACCAGCCATCAAACCAGTAACCGTCAATTTTGTCTTTGTAATGCTCCCCAATTTCCGAAATCAATTCAAAATTTAGTCTTTCAAATTCATCTTGTTCTACATCTTTGAGTTTTCCATATATGTGGGTGGATAGATATAGGATAAACTTAATGTTTTTCTTTTTCAGCGCATCAGATATTTCGGATATGAGATCTCTTTCTGTTGTCATTCCTGGAAATTCCTTCTCCCATTGCTTAAGAGGCCCCGGAAAATGAGGTTGGGCATGAGAACCTGTAAAAATAATATAGTCAACCCCCATTTTCTCTACCATAGCCGCAAAGGCATCAACGTCAAAATCTTTTACTGCTTCTTTATAAGACTTAGGTTCTCCTGAAAGTGGCATGGCCTCTGATGTCCAATGAAACATAGCACCATAACGTAATTTGGAAAACCATTTCATATCAGGACGAATGGATTCAATCTTTCTTAGATCATTGGCAATAAGTTCCTTTTTTGATGATGGTATTAGTTCAAGTGAGTAGATATTGGTTTCAATCTGTTCATTCGAAACATTTAAGGATAAATTAAGTGCATTTAATCCTTTTGTAAGACTTATTTGCCCTATTAACTTACGTTCCATATTCAATCTCCAATTAAAGGGGTACTTTATAGCTCTACCCTTGGTTATTTCTAAATTGTGAGAAGTTGTTTTACCAGCTGAACTTATTATGGCACTAGCTCCATTTTCTAAGACAGAATAATTCAGTACTATATCATAATCATCGGTTTGTTCAATTTCAACACTCCAATTTAGCTCTGCATTTCCTATAATTTTACAATGGGATACTATTTTCTGTGCATTTTCGCCTTTAAGATCGGCATTGAGAATTGGCAATATAATAGCATATTTGGTGGCTGTTGGATAAGGAAACCCTAAAGATTGAGCCTGATTTTTATCAACTTTGCAGCCTAAAAAGACCATAAAAATGCATATAATGAATGCTTTTGCATATATTACTTTCATATTTTAAATATTAATTAAGGTTTAAGATTCTATTAAAAAATTATAAAAAACCCAGTAATAACTATAGTTTTAAAACAATATGAATAATTAAAACTGGGTTACAAATAAACTAACTCAAATAAAAACAACTATCTTATATATTAAATTGTTATTTTTAACTATAATTAATTCATACGCACTACTAGAATTAAAAATTATTCTGGCCACCCAGGATTTTGAGTCATGTTAGGGTTCGTTATAAGCTCAACCTCATAGATTGGAAAATAATTTAAATGATCATCAATAGGGGTTACCAGTGTGCGGGAAACGTTATTAAACAAACTGAATTTGTTAAATCGTTTTAAGTCCCACCAACTAAATCCTTCTCCATATAATTCATGTCTTCTTTCAAAAAAAACAGCATCTTTGAATGAACTATAATCTAAATCTGAAAGATTGTCAATGCCTGCTCTATTTCTTACGGCATTTATCCATTCATAGGCACTTGATGATGGCCCATTGTTTACTTCATTATCGGCCTCAGCTGCCATTAACAAAACATCTGCATAACGAAGCGCGGTAATTGATAACTCTGATTGAAATTGCAATTGATTTGAAAAGGATTCTTTATCAATGAATTTAAGATATGTTGGTTTAGGAAACGTATATGTTGTTCCGTTATAATCATAAGACGTAGAAATTCCCCATAATGGTCCGCGGATATCTGTGGACTCGAAAGTAGCACTAAACTCATCAGTAGGCCTAAACATTTGTTGTGTTAAATAAGGCATTACATTACCAATACGGTTGGATGTTGTTCTTATCTCCCAAATAGTTTCGGCATCGTTATCGGTAAAAAAAACATCTTCATAAGGAATATTTATGCTATATCTTTCAGAATTGATAATATCAATTGCTTGATTTAACGCCAATTGTGCTGTGCTCTCACCTTCAAACATATCAATATTATTAGGATTCCCTGACATTGTAAGGTAAATTTTAGTCAAAAACCCTTTGGCCACCCACTTGTTTACCCTAGTAGGTGTGGGCGCTTCATTCTCCAACATATCAACAGCATCTTTCATGTCCTTTACAATCTGATTGTATACTTCAACCTGATCGGTTCTTGAAGGTTGGAATGAAGGTGGATCTGAAACAGGCTCTGTTATTAAGGGCACATCACCATAAAACTGAACTAATGAAAAATAAGACCATGCTCTTATAAATTTTGCTTCGCCTTCAATTCTATTCTTTTCTTTTGATCCTTCAATAGCATCTATATTTTTAATTATTAAATTTGAAGTATTAATCATGCTATAAAAAAGCCTCCAAGACTGATTTAATGCATAATCATTTGGTAGAATATTACCTACAGAAAATGTATCGGGACTATCTTGAAAATCAACAAAACCCTCATATAGAAAATAGGGGTTCCAACCATATAAATTACCCCATCCGGATATGTGGCTGTAAATTCCTGTTAGTGTTAAATCAAAGCCATCAACCGAATTTAAAATGGTTTCTGGACTAACTATGCTTTTAGGATTTTCCTCTAGAAAATCGGAACAGCTTGTAGTAAAAATCAAAAGAAACAACGCTATTTTTATTAATGTATTTTTCATTTTTTTAAATTTTTAAAGTTTAACCTGCAATCCAACTAAATACGATTTATTGTTTGGATATCCACCTCTGTCCCATCCAACAATTACGTCGCTGCCACTACTTGCAGTTTCAGGATCGTACCAAGGATAATTGTTATCGATGGTTATTAAGTTAGTTCCTGTAACATACAGTCTCAAATTGGATAACCCAATTTTTTTTGTAATGGTTTTTGGCAACGAATAACCCAAGGTAATTTCCTTTAATCGAACATAAGTTCCGTCAGTGATCAAAAGATCGGTAGTACCTGAATATGTGTTATCAGCATTTGGTAAACGATATTTTGTGCCTATCTGATCATAAACTGATTGTAAGGTGTTATTTTGTCCAGTTAGGGTTGTCATGTGGCTCATAGTTTCAACATATACATCGTTACCTACCGAGCCTTGGAAGAACATTGTTAAATCAAAATTCTTAAATTCAAGTTTGTTTGAAAAACCAAAAATGAAATTAGGTAGTGGGTTGCCAAGTACAGTTTGATCATTATTATCTATAGTGCCATCACCATTTAAATCTTTTCTTATATAGGTGTTGGTGACTGGGTCGAGACCGTCGGTAACATAACCGTATGGAGCATAGGGCACTTCTCCTTTTATAAGATAAAAATACTGGGGGTCCCCCGCCAATTTTAAAATTTCATCTCCTCCTGGAGTTAAGCCAAGGTCAACTACTTTAGATCGGTTTAATGATATATTAAAATTTGAAGACCAAGAAAACGACTCACCAACAAAATTTTGAGACTCTAAAGAGAACTCAAAACCTTTATTTTCAACCGATCCAACATTTTGAACAGATGAACCATAGCCAGATGATGGCGCCACTTGTCTATTAAAAAGTAGGCCGCTGGTTAGTTTATTGTAATAATCTGCCGTGAAATTAATTCTACCTTGAAACAATGCTACATCAACTCCAAAATCATATTGATCAGTATATTCCCATCCCAGGCTGGTATTGCCAATGGCATTGGGAACGTAACCAAGTGAAGGGTTATCACCGTCTAAGTAAACATCAACTGTGCCAAATCGGGAAAGTGTACTATATGGAGATACCGCTTGACTACCTGTTCTACCATAGCTTGCACGAAGTTTTAAATTATTAATTGTATTGCTTTCCTTAAGAAAATCTTCTTCAGAAATATTCCATGCAAGAGCTGCTGAAGGGAAAAAATGCCATCTGTTATTTTTTGAAAGCCTGGAAGACCCATCGTAACGTCCAGACACTGTAAATAAATATTTGTTCTTGAAACTGTAATTTAATCTTCCTAAATAAGACATTAAAGAATTATCTGAAAAAAATGATGAATTAGTCCTTTCTTCGCCAGCTCCAAGGTTATTATATTCAAAATCATCAATAGTAAAACCAATACTAGTGCCAGTTACCCCTTCTACTTCTTCTTTCTGGAAGGTTACACCGGCAAGAACATCTATTTTATGATTATCATTAATTGTTGTTTTATAGTTAAGTGTATTCTCATTCAACAACGAAGTATATTTACTTGAACTTTTAGTGGCACTTCCTCTAAAACTTGACTCGCTTATCGTTTTTGGAGTATAAATTCCCGTATTATTGAAATCTAATTGTGCACCAACATTAACCTTAGCGGTAAGTCCTTTTATGATTTTATAATCAAAAACTATATTATCAATGACTGAGATTGCATTTCTATCATTAACCAAAGCATCAACCAATCCTTTTGGATTTGTACGTGGAAATGGTAATATAATCCTCGTGTAATTACCATTTTCATCAAAAATTGCCTGAGTTGGTCGTGCCCAAGCTACTCCATTTGAAATTGATTCAATGTCTGAAGGTCCATAGTTGTTATTATTGAATAATTGTGCATTATTGCTAATTTTAAATTTGTCTGAAATTTGCCAATCAGCATTAAATCTGAAACTCAAACGATCAAAGGCTGTGCTTTTTAAAATTCCCTCTTGATCAAAATAACTAATAGATGAGTAATATTTTGATTTTTCAGTACCTCCACTAACATATATTGAATAATTTTGGATTAACGCATTTCTGTATACTTCATCTTGCCAATCGGTATTATAAGGTGAATCTATTATACTGTTGTCAATGTTTGTATCGCTTGTTGCATTGTTTTTTGCTGTTAAATAGAATTGTTTGAACTCATCAGCATTTAGAAAATCTAATTTTTTAATTAAAGATTGAACCCCTGAGTAGGAGCTAAATCCCACTTCTGTTTTACCAGCGATTCCTCGTTTTGTAGTTATTATTATGACCCCGTTGGCACCTCTAGAGCCGTAAATAGCCGTTGAAGAAGCATCCTTTAATACTTGTATGGATTGTACATTATTAAAATCTAAATTATTACCTATATCTCCACGGATAAAACCGTCTACAACATAAAGCGGCCCATTAACTCCCCCAGTTAATGAATTTGCGCCCCTTATTATTATTTGAGCGGCCTGTCCAGGAGTTCCCTGGCGTTGATTAACTTGAACACCTGCCGCAGTGCCTTGTATAGCAGAGGCTAAATTACTTGTGGGCCTATCTTTAATGGTTTCAGAAGTAATTGTTACTACAGATCCTGTCAAATCTTTTTTTCGAGAAGACCCATAACCTATTACAACAACTTCATCCAATTTGGCAGAATCTTCTTGAAGCACAATATCTATAGTAATTTGTTTATTTACTGCTATTTCTTTAGATATAAACCCCAAATAAGAAACTATCAGTATGGCATTTTCACTAGATAAATTTAAGGTGAATTTTCCATCAAAATCTGATTGTGTTCCATTTTTAGTTCCTTTCTCAACAATACTAGCTCCAGGTAAAGGTTGACCATTACTGTCTACAACTGTACCTTTTAAATAAAAGTCCTGGTCAGTGATATTTATATTGTCAATTTCACTAATAACTTCTATAGTCGTAATATTATTGGAATCTAAATAATCGCTATCCCTTATATCAAAAGTATTGATTGCGTAGCCACCAGATAAGCAAAATAACAGCAAAACATATGTTAGCTTTATTTTTAAGTTAAAATTTGGAATGTAGCTTTTTATGACTATTCCATTAATTATTTTTTTCATAAATTTGTATTTGATTAATTAAGTTTTAAATTATTTAATTGATTTCTCTTCCCGAAACCCAAAAAAACTTCCCTTTTTTTGGGTTGTTTTTTTATTGTGATGTAGATTTCATATCATAATTTTATTTTTTAAGGTTAGTTTTATTTAGTCTCCAGTTTTTTTGATAGAATTTTTTTATTATGTATTGGACTTTGTAATGTACAATTAACAATAAGTTAACATTATATGTTATATTTAAAATTATCATATTTGTGTATAATTTAAACATTTGACAAATTACTTGTTATATTAACATTTGGCAGGGGTTAAACTCAAACTATTGATACTCGTTGTGCATTTAAATAATGCTAATTTTTAACTTATTTATATTTCTATCAAAAACAAACTTATTTATAAATTGGATGATTGTTAAAGAGGTTAGTTTTGAGAGTATTCTTGTTTTAAAACCTTGAAAGGTCTTAGCATAATTTCTTCGAATCATAAATTGGTCGCACAATTGAGAAAACAACGTTTCTATACGCTTTCTTTTCTTTCTAAAAATGTAAGCTTGTTTTTGGTAACCATGTTGATTTTTACGCATTGGAACTTCTAATTTAATTCGCTTACTTTCAAATAAATCTAGTTGATAATCAGCACTTAAGTAGCCTTTATCTCCTAAAACAACACAATCATTAAACTGATTTTTGATGTCTTTCAAATAATGAATATCATGAACAGATGCTTTGCTAATATCAAAACTTTTAAAAACTCCATCTAATGAACAAACAGCATGTATTTTATAACCATAATAATGCATATTCTGACTTGCGCAGAAACCCTTGTTTGGAGAGGTGTAAAATTCTTCTTTACAAATTTTACTTCTTGTGCTTCTTGATAATTTAACGACTTCTAATGGCATACTATCAATATAATAAATTAACTTAATATTTTCTTGTTTAAATCTACAAGGTTTCGTATTTTTATAACATAAACCTTGCAATTTAAATTTATGTTAGCCAAGCCAAAAATAAAGAATCAATCCAGTTTTTTTTTCACTTTAGAAGATACTTTAAACCAAAACCATCCTCTTTACATTTTGTCAAATAAAGTTCATTGGCAGCTGTTTGAAAATGAATTTAGTCCACTTTATTGTGAGGATAATGGGCGCCCCGCAAAGTCAATTCGATTAATGGTCGGGCTGTTGATTTTGAAGCATATTCGA
>JAENXD010000250.1 GCA_016649745.1 Flavobacteriaceae bacterium
AAACCGCATAACAATGGCAAAGAATACTGAAAGTAATACATATACAATCCTATTCGCAATAGGAATGGTAATTATAGTTGGAACCCTATTGGCTTTTGTGGCTTCCTCTTTGGAAGAAAAAATAGCCGAAAATAAACGGATAGAAAAGCAACAGAATATTTTATACGCCATGGGAATCAATGAAAATGATGAAACCAGCGTTGAATTTATTTCAAAAAGTGTTGTGGCAGCCGAATTTTCAAAATACATCTCCAAACAATTTGTAATTACGGGAACTGAAGCTGTTGAAGACAATAATGCGTACTTAATTGACATTAAAAAAGAGGAAGCTTTGGCAAAAAATCCTAATTATAAAAGAAGATTGCCTTTATTTATTGGAGAAAAAGATGGCGTAAAATTATACATCGTCCCCGTGAGAGGTAAAGGTTTATGGGACGCCATTTGGGGTTATGTAGCTTTAGATGACCAATTGGTGGTGCAAGGCGTATACTTTGATCACCAAGGTGAAACGCCCGGTTTAGGAGCCAATATAAAAGAACGTTTTTTTATGGACGATTTTAAAGGAGAACATATTTTGGACGGTGATACCTTTAAGGGAATTATCGCAGCAAAAGGAAATGCCGACCCTAAAAATTTAAATAAAACCGATTTTGAAGTGGATGCTATTGCCGGGGCAACAATTACAGGCACTGGTTTATCTGCAATGCTTAAGAAAGATTTGGCAATGTATGTGCCCTATTTAAAAACATTAAAGAAATAATTATATGGGACTTTTATCAAAAAAAGATGCAAAATTAATTACTGATCCATTGGCGGACAATAACCCCATTACCGTTCAGGTATTGGGCATCTGTTCTGCATTGGCAGTGACGGCAGAGTTAAAGCCTTCCATTGTTATGGCAATTTCAGTAATGTTTGTGGTTGCTATGGGAAGTACGGTAATTTCATTAATGCGAAATATCATTCCGCCAAAAATCAGAATTATTGTTCAATTAATCATTGCTGCTGTATTGGTGATTATTGTTGATCAAATTTTAAAAGCTTTTGCGTATGAATTGTCAAAACAATTGTCCGTTTTTGTTGGATTGATTATTACCAACTGCATTATTATGGGTCGTTTTGAGGCTTTTGCTTTGGCTAATACGCCTTGGAGATCATTTTTAGACGGTATTGGGAACTCTGCAGGTTATGGGATCATTTTAATAATCGTAGGATTTTTTAGGGAACTCTTAGGTTCAGGTTCTTTAATGGGATTCAAAGTTTTAGGAGATTCCATTGAAAAAACAGGCGTTTACGCGTATGGCTATGAAAACAACGGATTTATGTTGTTGGCACCTATGGCATTAATTACCATCGGAATTATCATTTGGGTGCAACGCTCAAGAAATATAGCATTAATCGAACATAATTAAAACTTGTTGGCAGTTGGCAGTGACAGTGAGCAATTACTGAGACTGAAAACTGAAAACTGAAAACTGAAATATATGGAACACATAGAATTATTTTTTAAGTCAATATTTATCAACAATATGATATTTGCAACATTCTTGGGAATGTGCTCATACCTTGCAGTTTCTAAAAAAGTGGCTACGGCAGTCGGACTGGGATCAGCCGTTATATTTGTAATGGCAATTACGGTTCCTTTAAACTGGTTGTTGGATGTTTACTTATTAAAAGATGGCGCTTTGGCGTGGTTAGGCCCAGAATATGCCCAATACGATTTGAGTTTTCTTTCCTTTATAATGTTTATTGCAACCATTGCAACAATGGTGCAATTGGTTGAAATTATTGTAGAGAAATTTGCCCCTGCATTGTACAATTCCTTGGGAATCTTTTTGCCGTTAATCGCTGTAAACTGCGCGATTTTAGGAGGATCCTTATTTATGCAATCACGTGAAATCCAAACATTGGGATTGGCTTTTAATTATGGAATAAGCTCAGGAATTGGTTGGTTTTTAGCCATTTTGGCAATTGCGGCAATTCGTGAAAAAATTAGATATTCAAATGTCCCTGCTCCTTTAAGAGGCTTGGGAATAACATTTATTATTACAGGTTTAATGGCCATAGGTTTTATGAGTTTTGGCGGAATGTTAACGGGAGGTGATGAGGCAAAAGAGCCAACTGCGGCTGTTGCGCCTACACAAAACGAAACTGAAGTTGCACAAGATACGCTTGCCATAGCCAAGAACGAAAAAGAAACTATAGAATAATGATCATATTAGCAGCAAATACAGTCAGTACAATTTTAGCAACCGTAGTGGTATTTTTGATTATCACCCTATTATTGGTTGCCTTATTATTGTTTGTAAAACAAAAATTATCGCCTTCAGGCCCGGTAAAAATTAGAATTAACGGGGAAAAGGAAATTGAAGTTTCTTCCGGAGGTTCTTTACTGTCCACTTTGGCAAATTCAAAAATATTTTTACCCTCAGCTTGCGGTGGCGGTGGAACTTGCCTCCAGTGTGAATGTCACGTAAATTCAGGCGGCGGAGAAGCATTGCCTACAGAAACACCTAACTTTACGCGTAAAGAATTAAAAGAGGGCATTCGTTTGGCTTGTCAGGTGAAAGTAAAACAGAATATGGACATTAGCATTCCTGAAGAAGTATTCGGTATTAAAAAATGGGAAGCTACTGTGGTAAGCAATTATAATGTCGCCTCCTTTATCAAAGAATTTGTAGTTGAAATCCCCGAAGAAATGAACTATAAAGCAGGTGGTTATATTCAAATAGAAATTCCTCCCTGTGAAGTTGATTTTTCAACAATGGATATTACAGCACATCCTGAAGAACACGAAACTCCTGATAAATTTAAAGTAGAATGGGACAAGTTTGGACTGTGGGCATTTAAAATGGTAAATAATGAAACTGTTACGCGTGCTTATTCTATGGCCTCATATCCTGCGGAAGGCAGAAGAATTATGTTGAATGTACGTATTGCCACGCCACCTTTCGACAGAGCTACAAATGGTTGGATGAAAGTAAACCCAGGTGTTGCTTCATCCTATATTTTTTCCCGTAAAGCAGGCGATAAAGTGACCGTATCTGGGCCTTATGGCGAATTCTTCATCAATGAATCAGATTCAGAAATGTTGTATGTGGGTGGTGGTGCCGGTATGGCTCCAATGCGTTCTCACTTATACCATTTGTTCAAAACCTTAAAAACTGGAAGAAAAGTTAGTTTTTGGTATGGAGGAAGATCAAAACGTGAACTTTTTTACCTAAAACACTTTTTAGATTTACAAAAAGAATTTGACAATTTTAGATTTTATATTGTATTGTCTGAACCGGCACCTGAAGATAATTGGGTTGATAAAAAGGATGCCAATGACCCTAATGGAGATGGCTTTAAAGGTTTTGTGCACCAAGCGGTTATTGATGAATATTTGTCTAAACACGAAAATCCGGAAGACATAGAGTTGTACTTCTGTGGACCGCCATTGATGAGCCAAGCAGTTCAAAAAATGGGAAGAGATTTTGGTATGGCAGAAGAAAATATAAGATTTGATGACTTTGGAGGATAATCAACAAAATAAAAAATAAGAAAACCAAATCCGATGCCTTTGTGTCGGATTTTTTTATGCAACCAGTTTTAAAAATGAG
>JAENXD010000020.1 GCA_016649745.1 Flavobacteriaceae bacterium
AAATTTTTAATACAACATTTAAAAATTCAATGGGTATTACAGATGCAATTGTGCTAAAATGTTTGTGGTGAAAGACGATAAGAAACAAATGTTACTCTGAGTAATGGTTCTTTTTTAACAAATTTTATTCGTTGAAAAAAGCATCAGTGAATCCGATTAAATATACCTTTTCCTGGGCTCTTGTTACAGCAGTGTACAGCCATCTCAAATATTCTATATTCTGTCCATCGGGTAAATAGGGCTGTTCAATAAAAACCGTTTTCCATTGTCCGCCCTGCGACTTATGGCAGGTAACCGCATAAGCAAATTTAATTTGAAGCGCATTGAAGAAACTGCTGTTTTTAATTGCCAACAACTGTTTGTATTTTGATTTTTCCTGTGCAAAATCCTTGGCAACTTCATGGTACAACCGATTTGACTCTTCATAGGAAAGCGATGGCGATTCAGAAGTAAGCGTATCCAATAACAATACTGTTTCAAATGGTTTTTGATTAGGATAATCAATCATTCTGATTTTCACTTCTGCAAATCTAAAACCGTACAATTCCTTCGTGCTGAAAATTTCCAATATTTCACAAATATCTCCGTTGGCAATAAAACCGGCTTCGCTGGTTTCTTCCAGCCAAAAATAATTATTTTTAACAACCATAATATAATCGCCTGTCGAAATTTCATTTTCCTGTCCGCGAATTTTACTTCTAATTTGCTGGTTGTATTGGTTGGCGCGTTTATTTGAACGCACAATAAAAGTAGTGTCCTCCACACCAATATTTGTGTATGCGGTATTAATGGCATCTTCAATATCATAGCCATCAATTAACCGGATTAAATCGGGATAACCCAATTGAAACTGGAAATCATTAAATCCTTCATTCGCTAAAATTAACCGCAATTCCGTGGCATTCACCAAAATACCTGAATCGGCATGTTGGCGCATTACCTCACTTAATTCAATTTCAACAACTTCTTTTTGGTAATTTACGGTCAGCTTATCAGCATCTAAAGCGGGGCTAATTGCTAATTTTACCGGAGGCAGTTGGGCAGTATCGCCTATTAAAACCAATTTACAATGTACTCCGGAGTATACATATGAGATTAAATCATCCAATAATGAACCCGCTTCAAATAATTTTGCTCCTATCGGCGAATCAGAAATCATGGAAGCCTCATCAACAAAAAATATCGTGTTTGAATGCTTATTGGTTTGCAGGGTAAAATCAACACCGCCCGATTTATTTTTTTTCGGATAATAAATTTTTTTGTGAATTGTAAATGCCTGTTTGTTCGAATAACCCGAAATAACTTTGGCTGCTCTTCCAGTCGGAGCCAGCAATACCGCCTTTTTACCAATGCGCCATAAATTATTCACAACGGTGCTAATGGTGGTTGTTTTGCCTGTTCCAGCATAACCTTTTATTATAAATAATAGATTATTATTGGTATCAAGAATAAAATCTGTTAGTTTTGTAAGTAATAAATCTTGGGAATTTGTGGGTTCAAAAGGAAACTTTTCAACCAAATTAACATAAAATTCCTGCGCCGTTTTTGTCATATTTTAAATAAAAACCAAATATACAAATTGATTTATGCATAAAAATTTTTCTCATTAAAAAAAATTTGTAGATTTGCGTACACACATTAAAAAACAAATACGCAAATGATAACAGTTTTGATTATAGCAATTGGTATTGTAGTTACCGCTTTTTTAGCTTATGCAATTGTAAATTATATTCCTAGAAAATTGCACTGGATACTTTCAGTAGGATTAATTCTTATTTCAATTTTTTTAGTTTATAAAATTAATTTTGAAATTACAAAACCAGTAAAATTCAATGCAGAAAAAAAAGTCAGGTATGCGAAAGTAATCAATAATTTAAAAATTATTCGTGATGCCGAAGTTGCCTATAAAAAAGTCACCGGAAAGTATACTGCTGATGGAGAGAGCCTTATCCGTTTTATTGATACTGCAAAATTTGCGTTAACGCAAACCAAATACGTGCCAAAAACTGTTAAACTTGGTGGAGGAATCACTAAGGAAATTGAAGAAAGGGTTGTGGACACAATTGGTTTTGAAGATGTAAAGAACTCTTTTTCTGGGAAAGATTATAAAAACATGTTGAAAATCCCTGATACCGATCAAAACTTTAAAATTGAGGTTGGTGAGATTGAGAAAATTGTCGGCCTGAAAGCTCCAGTATTTGAAGTAAAAGTAGATAAAGCTTTAATTTTGAAAGGAATGGATGAAAATCTTGTAAAACAAGAAAAAGAAGCTATTGGCGGTGAAGATATTAGAGGGGAATTTATTAGAGTAGGCTCATTAACCGATGTTAGCGAGGACGGCAACTGGCCTCCATATTATGATAAAGGAGATAAAAAAGATACAGAATAACAATATAGATTCTTTAAATCTAGAGGATAACTATTTATCCATCCAACTTAGTTTGGATGGATTTTCTTTTTGTATTTATAACAAAATAGAAGATAAAGTTGGGGTTTTTGGGGTGTATGAATTTGAGAACAGTACAGGTTCTCCGTTTCAACATTTAGAAAATGTTAAACAGTTGTTTGATCAGGAGAAATTACTTCAACATAATTATAAAGCGGTATTTGTTACCCATTTCAATAATTTAGTTGCCCAAGTACCTCAACCACTTTTTAACAAAAATTGCTTGACGAATTATTTACAATACACGGTTAAAGTGCTTGAAGATGACTTTATTGCCTATGATGAACTCAGTAATTCAGAAATAATAAATGTGTATATTCCGTTTGTAAATATCAATAATTTTTTACTGGATATTTATGAAACATTTGTTTACAAACACTCCTCAACCGTATTGATTGAAAATTTACTTAACCAATATAAAAATTTAGAAGGCAGTTTTTGCTTTGTAAATGTTACTGGTCATCATTTTGAAATTGTTGTCATTAAAAATAAAAAATTAGAATTGTTTAATTTTTTTAGCTTTAGCACCAAAGAAGATTTTATTTATTATATTCTTTTTACTGCTGAACAGTTAAATTTAAATCCGGAAGAATTTGAATTAATCCTTATGGGTGATATAGAAAAGGAATCTGAGCTATATGCCATAGTTTATCAATACATCAGAAATATAAAGTTTTATACACCGAACAACGACAATTTGAAATTAAATGAAATCGCCTCCCACTCACATTTTACCTTATTAAATCAATTTAAATAAATGCGCATTATTTCTGGAATACATAAAAGCAAACGTATACAGGCACCTAAAAACTTACCTGTCAGACCAACAACTGATATGGCCAAGGAGGCGTTGTTTAACATTCTCAATAATTTGTATTATTTTAATGAACTCGCAGTTTTGGATTTATTTTCAGGAACTGGAAATATAAGCTATGAATTTGGCTCAAGAGGCACGGAAAATATTACGGCTGTTGATGCGCATTCCGGATGTATTCAATTTATCAACACCACAGCAAAAATGCTGGATTTATCAATTATTGCCATTAAAAGTGATGTTTTTAAATATTTGGAAAAGGCAAATGCCAAATTTGATATTATTTTCGCTGATGCGCCATATGAGTTTGAACTTGAGTTGTTTGAAAAAATTGTAGCGCTGGTCTTCGAAAATAATTTATTGAATGAAGAAGGTGTTTTAGTAATTGAGCACTCCAAACAAACCGATTTTAAAAACCACACACGCTTAAGTTACCAAAAAAAATACGGAGGAAACATGTTCAGTTTCTTTGAAAATAAAGAAATTTCTTAAAATAAGGATTCAATGATTTGTTTTTCGCTAATTTCTTCAGCTTCTGCTTTGTAATTTCGTACAACTCGATGACGCAATATAGCATAAGCCACTGCCTGAACATCTTCAATATCAGGGGAATATTTCTCATTTATCGCAGCATTTGCTTTTGCCCCTAAAATTAAGAATTGAGACGCTCTAGGGCCCGCACCCCAATCAATGTAGTCATTTACCATTTTGGTTGAATAATCGGTGTTAGGGCGTGTTTTAGACGCCAATCTCACCGCATACTCAATCACATTATCAGCCACGGGAATTCGTCTTATCAGCCGCTGAAAATTCACTATTTCTTCAGCAGAAAGAATTATATTAAC
This sequence comes from Flavobacteriaceae bacterium, assembly GCA_016649745.1. Lineage (GTDB taxonomy): Bacteria > Bacteroidota > Bacteroidia > Flavobacteriales > Flavobacteriaceae > Lutibacter. Next base: position 4,106 of record JAENXD010000020.1, read on the forward strand.
TACTTTTTTCACATCGTTGGTAGTGCTTTTAACCACTTCGACTTCTTCATTAAAACTTGGATAATCTAAATTTATGGAAAACATAAACCTATCTAATTGGGCTTCCGGCAAAGGGTAAGTTCCCTCCTGCTCAATTGGATTTTGGGTAGCCAATACAAAAAAAGGATTTGCCAATTTATGTTGATGCCCGGAAATCGTCACAGACCGCTCCTGCATTGCTTCCAGTAAAGCAGATTGTGTTTTTGGCGGTGTCCGGTTAACTTCATCGGCTAAAATAATATTGCTGAATATAGGGCCTTTTAAAAACTTAAAATGTGTTGTTTCATCCAAAATCTCACTTCCTAAAATATCGGATGGCATTAAATCTGGGGTAAATTGGATGCGCTTAAAATCGAGTCCCAACGTTTCTGAAATTGTCTGCACCATTAACGTTTTAGCCAATCCGGGAACACCAATCAGTAAAGAATGCCCACTGCATAAGATGGAAATTAAAATATGATTTACGGCCTCATTTTGCCCGATAATTACCTTCCCAATTTCTTGTTTAAGCAATTTATGCTTTTCAGCCAATTCCTTTAATGCAGCAACGTCGGACATATTATTCCTTTTTCCAGTTATTTTTGAAATTACATGCTTTATAATCGTCGTTTATTTTAATGTATGTATCCTTAATTTTGTCTTTCGCCCATTTTTCAACAGTTTCTTCTTGCTTTTTTTGTAAGGTTAATTGTTGAATTTTTTCGTAATCTTTAATGAAATTTGCGGTATGTGCATCCTCTTTGGTTTTTACTAAAATTATTTTATGCATTTTAGATTCTGCTCTAACTTCATCATAAAATGGTTCTGTAATTTCACCCGCTTTTAAATTGCTAATTCTATTATAAAGATTTGGATCCATACGTGTTAAATCAAAACGCGTATCATTTGTTTGTGGGTTCAACAGCAAGCCATTATTGTTTTTTGTTTCTTTATCTTCAGAATATTTTACCACCGCTTCTTCAAAGGTAATTTCCCCATTAAGTATTTGTTCCCTAATTTTTACCAGTTCATTATATGAAGCATCCAACTCGGCCTTGCTTATTATTGGCTGAATTAAAATATGGCGAACATCTCGTTCCTGTCCTTTAATTTTTTCTACCATAAGGATATGGAATCCAAATCCCGATTCAAACGGTTCAGAAATCTCTCCTTCATCCAAAGTAAAAGCCACTTCCTTAAATTCTTTTATAAAGCCGCTTTCTCTTGTGATGGTATATAATCCCGCAGCTCCCGGTCCAGTTCCAGAAACGGCAGGATCATCAGAGTTAATTATTGCTTTTAATCTAAAGCTGAAACCACTTTCGATTTCAGCTTTAATTTCTTTTAATTTTTCAATAACACGTTTGGTTTCTTCTTCAGAAGGCTTTATATATTTCACAATTTGAGCCAATTCAATTTCGGCACTAAATTCAGGTAAATTGTTGTCTTTTTCAAGATTTTTAAAGTAAGTTCTAACCTCTTCGGGAGTCACATCAATTTTTTCGGTAATACTCGCTCTTTCCTTTTGAATAAGAAGCTGTTCTTTTTGGATTTCATACAATTCTTTTCTTAAATCTTCTTCATCATTAAATCCGTACATTTTCACCACTTTTTCCATGGTTCCCAACTGTTGGGTAAAATAAGAAATATTGCGTTCAACCTCTTGATTTATTTCTGCATCTGAAGTCACTATACTGTCAACTACTGCGTGATGTGCAATCAGTTTTTGAGTCATAATTTCTTCAAGAATTTCACAATCTGTGATATCTAATTTACCTTCAAGACGTTGTTGTAACTCCTTTTTGAATTTATCAATATCTGAATCCAGTACTATATTTTTCCCAACTACAACAGCAACTCCGTCTATTTTTATTCGCTCTTGTGCATTTATTACAGTAATAAATAACAGTAATGCCATTACAATTGTATTTTGTTTCATCTTAATATATTTCAAATTGTTGTTTTTTAATTGCATCGTTAATTAATGTTTCTTCAATATTTTTTAATAATAATAATTTGCGTTGATGTAAAATCATTTGCTTAACCGTAGGCGTAATATAGCTTTTCGGCGCAATTTCATTACTTTGCAACACCTCTTTTATAGTGGCCAAATATAAGCTTAATGAATCTTCTTTTTGAATAAAATTATCTTTTTTTAACAACTGCTTCTTGTCTTCCGTTTTAAAAATGGGAATTTCATTTATTAAATCATTGTATTTAATCCAAATTGAATCGTTTAAGTGATGCGATTGTAAAAAAATCACCTTTTTCTTTAAATTTACAAAATCTGATTTTTTGGTTGATTTAAATAGTTTTATAAGTTCATTTTTATTTAAAACATCCTTCCCAATTTTTATATACTTAAATTTAATTAATTCTTCATTAAGCTTAAAAAGTTCATTGTTATTTAAATAAAATTGGTCAATGTCATCATCAGTAATTACAGTGTCTAAATATTGTTTTACTACCGCTTCTTTGTATGAATTTATAAACAAATCTTCACGATATTTTTTCACAAGATCTTCAAACTCTCCTGTTTTATTCTCTAAATTCAATTGGGCTTTTGACAATAATAGTTGTTGTTTAATCCAACTGTTGATGTAATTGTTTACCAGCGTTACACTATCTTCCTTTGTAATGTTTTTTGCAAAAACTGCCATTAAATCATCTTTGTACAAATAGGTGTCATTCACCCTAGCAACTGCCTGACGAGTATCCTTTTTAAACGTAAAATAATTACATGATTGTAAAAAAATAAGTGACAATAAAAATAAATAGACTAACCTCATAAAAATTTTACGCTTTAATTTTAAGGATTCTGTGGTTCATCACTTATGAAAAAATGATTTTTATTTTAAAAGACAGCTTAGATTTAACAAAATCGCTGCAATTTATTTTTTATTTTTGGTAAGTGATGTTAAAGGAATCACAAAGAAATAATCCCTTCAATTTTTTCGGCCTCAACGTATATTGAAATAATATCATCGGCATTATCCATTACCACATGAATAGAAACGCTAGTAAATTTTCCAGTTTTTGAAGAAGTTTTAGTAATGATGGCCCCTTTAAAATTAAATAAATCTTCCACCTGTTTTATTTTTTCTTCGTGGCTTGAAACAATAAATTTAAAAAGGTATTCTGAAGGAAAAATATTGCTCTCATCTAATTTTTTCTTTAACTTTTCGTAAAATTCCGCTCTATTATCCATATTTTTTTTTAAATATTAAGGTATACAATTATAGTACCATTTTATGAGTGTTAATATTTAGCTGACAAAATTACAGGATTAATTTTAGTATAATTTAATGAATACCTTATTTTTGCGCAATGCAAACCAAAATTGTAATAACCGGAGGTCCCGGAACAGGCAAATCTACCGTAATAAAAGAACTGACTAAACGCAATTTTATGTGTATGCCTGAAATTTCAAGAGCGATTACTCAAAATGCCCGACAAAATGGCGCAGAACAACTATTTTTAACAAAACCTTTATTGTTTAGTGAATTGTTATTAGAAGGGCGTGTAAATCAATATATTGAAGCTGAGAAAAAAAATAGCGCCCTGGTTTTTTTCGACAGGGGTATTCCGGATGTTCATGCTTATATGAATTATATGAGTATCGATTACCCAAAAACCTACATCAATACCAGTAATTTTTACCGCTACAATTACATTTTTCTCATGGCACCGTGGGAAGAAATATATATTTCAGACAATGAGCGCTACGAAAATTTTGAACAGGCGTTGGCCATACACAATCACCTTAAAAGAGCTTATAATTCGTTGAATTATAAGATAATTGAAGTTCCTACAGGTACCATTGAAGATAGAACTGATTTTATACTTACCTCCATAAAATAATGAGCACGCCTCTTGAAATACTAAAAAAATATTGGGATTACGACCAGTTTATAAGCCCTCAAGAGGAAATTATAACTTCCGTTTTAAATGGTAAAAATACCATTGTATTGTTGCCAACCAGCGGTGGAAAATCGATTTGTTATCAGGTACCAGCCTTGCTTTTGGATGGTGTTTGCATCGTAGTTTCACCTTTAATAGCTCTGATTCACGATCAGGTTAATTATTTGAAGGAAAAAAATATTAAAGCCATCGCTTTAACTTCCCAACTCTCTCAGGAGGAAATTATTATTGCCTTTGACAATTTACAGTTTGGCGGGTTTAATTTTTTATACTTATCTCCTGAAAAATTGCAATCGAGTTTTATTCAGGAAAAAATTAAACAATTAAATGTTTCCATTATTGCCATTGATGAAGCACATTGTATTTCAGAATGGGGTCACGATTTTAGACCTTCCTATTTAAAATTAATACTCCTAAAAGAATTACAGCCGAATGCAACTTTTATTGCCTTAACAGCTACAGCGACTCAAAGGGTTTTAGAAGATATTCAGAATAACTTAGGGTTAAAAGATGCCAAAATCATTAAAAAATCATTCAAAAGAGAAAATTTAATTTATCATGTTTTGATTACGGAAAATATATATGGCAAACTGCTTCAAATTTTGGCCAAAATAAACGCTTCCGTAATTATTTACACCAATAGCCGAAAACAAACAAAAGAAGTCTGTAATTTTTTACTTAAAAATAATTTCAAAAGCAGTTTTTATCATGGCGGATTGTCCAATGCTGAAAAAAACGAAGCCTATACCAATTGGATGAGCGACAAAACGCCAATCATGGTCGCTACAAATGCTTTTGGAATGGGCATTAATAAATTAAATGTGAGGGCTGTTATTCATATCAACATACCAAACAGTCTTGAAAATTACATTCAGGAAGCAGGAAGAGCCGGAAGAGACGGAAAAGTATCTAATGCAATAATATTGGCTAATAAAACAACCCTTTATGATGCATCAGCAAAATTTGAAGCCAATACCGCTACAACAAAAATCGTAAAACTCGTTTATGATCATTTAAATCAGTATTATGCCATTTCCATAGGCGAATGGCCAACGCAATCATTCAACTTTTCATTGCAGGAATTTTGCGCAACCTATCACTTAAACTTATTGTTAACGTACAATGCCATCAAAGTTTTAGAAAGGGAAAATATTTTATTGCTTGATGAAAATTATAACAAAAAATCAACACTGAAGTTTTTGGTCAACAACAATCAAATTTTCGATTATTTAAGCAATCACCCGTCAACAAATGACCTTATAAAACTTATTTTGAGAAGTTATGGCGGCATTTTTGAACATTACACCATCATTAATGAATACAAGCTGTCCAAAAAATTAAATTGCTCAAAAAATGAAGTGGTAAGGCAACTAAAAGAATTACATAGCGATAACATTATTAATTACAGTTATGAAAATACCACTTCCAAACTGTCCTTTTTAGTGGCGAGAGACGATAATTATTCCATCAACCGCATTTCAAGAAATATTGAACAACAAAACAATTTAAAATTTGAAAAGCTAAAAGCGGTTATTTCCTATATTGAAAATACAAAAACATGCAGAACCATTCAGTTTCTTTCCTATTTTAATGAATTTGTAACAGAACCCTGCGGCACCTGTGACAATTGTTTGGCAAAAAAAACAAAAAACAATGCAACACAACCCATTCTGGATCAAATTATTGAATTGCTGAGAGATCGCGTACTTTCATCCCAAGAGTTGGTTGTACTATTAGATTATTCAGAAACTGAAATTTTAAATTCATTAAAAATACTATTAGATAAAAATAAAATATCTATAACTTCGCAAAATAAATTTAAACGCACTTTTTAATGAGAGATTTACGCATTGTATTTATGGGAACTCCTGACTTTGCCGTTGCGACATTAGAAGCCCTTATAAAAGCAAAATTCAACGTAGTTGGTGTGGTGACTGCACCCGACAAACCCGCCGGAAGAGGTCAAAAAATACAACAATCTCCAGTAAAAAAATACGCGTTAAACAATAACCTACTTATTTTACAGCCCAGCAATTTAAAAAGCGAAGAATTTATTGCCAATTTAAAAAATTTAAATGCCAATTTACATATAATTGTTGCCTTCAGAATGCTGCCGAAAGAAGTTTGGAAACTTCCTGAATACGGTACATTTAATTTACACGCATCTCTTTTGCCAAATTACAGAGGAGCTGCACCTATTAATTGGGCAATCATTAATGGCGAATCTAAAACTGGGGTCACCACTTTTTTTATTGATGAAAAAATTGATACCGGAAACATTATTTTACAGAAAGAAGTTTCCATTGAAGATGATGAAACTTTAGGTGAATTACACGACAAATTGATGGAAATTGGCAGCAAATTGGTGGTAAAAACGGTTCAGCAAATTGAAAAAGGAACTATTACAACCATAGAACAAGCGGAAATTGAAGAAAAATCAGCACCAAAAATATATAATGAAACGTGCAAAATAAATTGGAATGATACTTTAACCAATACTTACAATCTAATACGAGGTTTAAATCCATACCCTGCTGCATGGACAACACTAATTAATAATGGCGAAAAAATTAAGGTTAAAATTTATAACGTAAAAAAGGAATCCGCACAACATCAATATAAAACAGGAACCGTAATCACTTCCAAAAACGATCTTAAAATTGCCGTAACCAATGGCTACATTTTTATTGAAAGTTTACAGCTTGCAGGCAAAAAAAGAATGGACAGCAAAAGCTTGTTAAATGGTTTCCAATTTCAGGAAAATGCATTTATGCAATAAACTCCATATTTTAAAGGGCTTCAGACATATTTCACCAATAATCATCGATGTTATTAACATTTAGCGCTATTTATTAACAAAAACGTCACTTTCTTTAGCAAAAACTTGCACAAACCCTTATTCCGTATAACTTTGTTAAGCTATTAGTAGCAAAATATGTTTAACCAATTAATTTAATATCTAAATTTATGAACAAATCAGATTTAATTGATGCAATGGCAGCAGATGCCGGTATCACAAAAGCAGCTGCAAAAGCAGCTTTAGAATCATTAACAGGAAATGTAACCGGCGCTCTTAAAAAAGGAGATAAAGTAGCTTTAGTTGGATGGGGAACTTGGTCTGTATCTAAAAGAGCTGCAAGAGAAGGAAGAAATCCTCAAACAGGAAAAACTATTAAAATTGCAGCAAAAAATGTTGTAAAATTTAAAGCTGGAGCTGGCTTAGGCGATGCTGTAAACTAATATGTAAGAATTCTTTCTTATAACACAAAACTCTCTAAAAAAACTTAGAGAGTTTTTTTTTATTAATAAATTTTATTATATTTATTAATTCATAACTACTACTATGTTAATAAAAAATCCATCAAAAGGCAGATTATTGGTTGCGGAACCTTCCATATTAAATGACAAAGCATTTAACAGATCAGTCATTTATTTAACCGAGCATGGAGATGAAGGATGTGTTGGATTTATTTTGAATAGACCCTCAAAATTTGTGTTAAATGATCTAATTCCTGAAATAAAATGTGATTTCAAAATTTACAATGGCGGACCTGTTGAACAAGAGAATCTTTATTTTATTCATAATTCACCAGATTTAATTCCCAAAAGCATTCAAATAGACAAAAATATTTATTGGGGTGGCGATTTTGAAACTTTAACCGAATTATTGAATAACAATCTTTTGAAAACTACCGACATTCGGTTTTTCTTAGGCTATTCAGGATGGTCCCTAGATCAGTTAAAAGATGAGCTAAATGAATCTTCTTGGGTTGTCACAGAAAATAAATATCCCAATTTATTGCAGGTAAACAGCGCCACGCTGTGGAAAAATCAATTGATGGAATTTGGCGGTGAATACCAAATATGGGCAAATGCGCCCAAAAATCCGGCATTAAATTAACTTACTTAACGTCACGGTTAATTCTTTGGATACTTTAGTACTGAAATTACATTTTTTAAACTGCGTTACAGGCTGAATGCCCATAATAGTGTTTGTAATAAAAATCTCATCGGCTTTTTGCAGTTCAAAAGGTGAAATTTCGACTTCTTCGATGGAATAATCTTCACTTTTTGAAACCATTTCCAGTATTTTTTTTCTGATGATTCCTTTAATACATCCATCAGTAATTGGAGGGGTTTTTATGATATTTCCTTTTACCACAAAAATATTTCCATTTATTGCTTCAACAACATGTTTTTTTTCGTTCACTAAAATGCAATTGTCAAACCCATTTTCCGAGGCATAAATACTCGCCAGCACATTGGTTATTTTATTCGTTGTTTTAATGGTTGATAACATATCGGAATTCAAGTAATAATCTTTAAATATATCAACTGAATATTTTTCTTTTACCAAACTTATTAATGGCGACGCTTCTATTATATAGTCAATTTGGTTACTGATTGGATTGTAAAGTCCGCCATCTTTTCTAAAAACAGTAAGTCTCACCCTTGCACTTTCCAAGTTATTTTGAACCGCGGTTTTTAGCAATTCACTTTCAAAAAATTCCATAGTAAAATTCAAGGGAATCTCCATGCGCAACATTCTCATGGAAGCCATCAACCTAAAATAGTGGTCTTCTAAAAAATTTATTTTTGAATTCACAATTTTCAGCGTTTCAAATAGTGCATCTCCATAGTTAAAAGCCCTGTTACCTGAATGTAATATTGCTTTTGATTTATCAAGCATGTGGCCATTAAAATTGATCATATCTTAAATATTTTGGGACAAAACTACATAAAAAAACCTTGAAGATCTTCAAGGTTTTTTTAAAATTCATTTATATTTTAAGCACCAATAGTGCGTTTAAGTCCGTCAATTTGATTTTCCCAAAACATTTGAGATTCTTCAATGTCGCCTTCTTCTGCAAAATCGGTAACAATTAAGGATACATCTTTAGTGATTTCATCCACTTCAATCTTAAACTCGAAGAACGTTTTATCATCACCATCACTAAGCCACTTAAATTTAATTTTTTCATCGGGGCGTTCCTGAAGCACTTTGGCCTGTTCTTCCGACCCGTTCCAGATAAAAGTATATATTTCTCCTCTGGAATTTACATTGTCCGCAAACCATTCTGAAAGACCGGAAGGGGTACCAAAATATTGATATAACATATGCGGTGAAGCCTGAATAGGAAATTCCATTTCGAATTTTATTTTTATAATCATAGTCTATTTTTAAAAAGCACAATATATATAAATATTCTTTTTAAAAAAAATTATATTTTAAAAATTAACTGGATAATTTTGTTCTGCACAAGTTTTATTTTTTATATTTGCACCCTTAATAAATGGCGTGGTAGCTCAGTTGGTTAGAGCGTCGGATTCATAACCCGGAGGTCTCCAGTTCAATTCTGGATCACGCTACAAAATAAGTATTTCGAAACAAGCGATTTAGTACTCTAAATCGCTTGTTTTATGTTTAATTTAAACCAATTTTTACAAAACGAGTATAGAAACGAGTACGATTACCACAAATATTAAATTAAGGCACTCTGATTATTAATTGTTTACGTTTTTAAAAATTATAATTTAACAATTCATAACCAGCTAACGACGGAATTTCATAATTAATAATTCGTGTTCTAAATAAGCTTCTCTACTTTCAAACTCATGAGCTTTTTTCCGTTTCTCTTTATAAGATTGTTGATTTTCTTACTTCATATATCTGTTTCTCTACCGTTATTCATTTTATTTCTCTATCATCTTTTCTGAGTTTCTTTTGAAATAAGTGAAATAATTTATTAGTTAACAGTAATATTATAAGGTGGGCGTACATATTTATGTTTGATTTCAATCTACTTAATTGATAAAATGGAATTATTGGTATTCATTTTATAATGAATTAAAAACTCCGTAAGTATAAAAAGTATTCATTTTTTATACTTACGGAGTTCTGTTTACCTTCTCAGGTTAATAATGGATAGCTTTTATTTCTTCTTGCTAAAGTCGGTTTTAAGAAATACACCTAACACTAGACGGTCATAAACTATTGTTTCGAAGCTTTGTTTTAAATACCCCATTTGTACGTTTAGGTTTTTATTAAATTTATACCCTAAAGCCGCATGCATCCGGTTTTGGGAGAAAGCCTTTTTTTGTAAGTTCATAATAATTTCATCATAAACATTCAAGAAAACGGTTTTTGATAGTGGAATAATGGCCTGTATTCGGTAACGCATTCTTTGTTGAAAGTCGTTAGGTTTATTTGCGAAATTTAAAAAACGATGTTCCAGTCTGTAACGGTGATTAAGTATTACTTTTCCAATGCTATTCTTTAATGTAAGCTGCTCGAAAATACGATTCTCTTTTATATTGTTTTCTTCAACAAGATCTTCGAAAGTGTTATCGATATTTAGTCTAAAATATCCTAAAGTTCCAGTAAGTATAGGGCTGAAATTGTAATTTAACCCTAGTAATCCCAATCCGATATGTAAATTATCAGTTAATTCATACAAACGCAATTCAGCATAAGTGGTTATGCTAACTTTTTCCGAAATTTTATTTGTGGCAGCTACTGTATACCAAGCCCCTAATTCTTGCTCCCCTGTTTCTTGTCCAAAGCTATTGAAAGCGAAAAGGCTTAATGCGAATAATAATATGTGTTTTTTCATTATAATAATTGTTTATTTTTTTATTTAAAACAATAATGATCTAGGTGACCAGATTTGTCAATAAAAGTGAGATTGATACAGCAATTTCTTGAGTTTCACTAATGATGCCTTTCTCATTACCTAGATCAAATTTTGATTTATTTGTTTTAAATTTAGTGTGATATAAATCTTTAAACGAAACCCAAGAAATTGTTGGATGTAAACAGCTAGAAGCAGTAATGCAGCTACTGGTTTATTTTACAATGTTTACCGTCCAATTTTTACCACTAACATCTGTTAATTTTAATTTATAATCACCTTTTGGTAATATTGCTAATTTATCATCGATTACCGTTACAGTTCCCTTTGCTCCCAACGGAATTATCATACTGTGTTTACCAGGTTCAATTTTAGAAATATACTTGTTGGTAATCTGTTCTTTTGGGAATTTCGCCAGATCTTTTGCCTCTAATTGAAGTATTTTATCTCCGGCATTGTTTGTTAGGGTAACATCAATTAAAAAACTACCATAAACATCTACACCTTCAACTCTAAATAGTTGAAACGAAAGTGAATCATTCGTTAGTTTAGCTTGTGTAATTTCAACTTTCGGTTTTATAGACATATTGTGTAAAGATCCCCAAAGTCCACCATGAAAATATTGATTCGTGAACAAGGTGATAAATAAAATTACCATTGAACCTGAAAAAACTATTTTATTAAGACGATTTATTGAAATAGGCAACTCACCAGATCCTAACCAGTTAAACCAATTGCTTTTAGTGATTTTTTTATTGGTTTTCATTAGCCAGTAGTCAATAGAATATTTACCACTACCAGATAGGAATATGGTAAATCCTGCAGCAATTCCAAGTATTCCTATTTGCCATTCATCTAAACAAGTAGTACCTAACGAACCGGCAGCCAACAAAATTGCAAAGGCCAAACCAGTAATAAAAATACTCATTGCTCTGGTAAACAATCCTAGCATAAATAACAGGCCAACAACTCCTTCAATAGTGGTAAAAATTACCATTGACACCAATAAGGAGTCTGGATTTTCTAAAAGCCATTCTATTATTGGTTTTATTCCTAATGAATTTGGTAAAAAATGATTGAATTTGTGACCAAGGTATCCTGTAAATTCAGGATCTAATGCAGGTTTTAAAAATATTCTTCTCCAAAAAGCTGAGAAATAGACCCACCCAACAACTAATCTTAGCGATAGGGTCAAAAGTCCAGCCATATGATATGACTGTTTAGTATTTAAGATATTCATTTTTATTTATTTTACTTTAAAAGATTTATTTGTTTTGTATTGAAAATAATTCAACCAAAACACATGTATTTTAATCTTTTGTATAAAATATATAAAGGTATGGAAAGTTCCGGTTTTCCAACGCGTTGAATATATGAAAAAAGAACACTCTCTTTAAATGGAAAAAAGTTAGTACATGAAGTTAAAAACCCATTTGGACTGTTGTTTTTCTTAACAGTATTGAATTTCTTTGTTAATTCATAGGTAATTTGTTCTAAAACAAATTCTCTTTTTTTGGCAAGGCAACTTTTACTTTTATTAACGGTATTGGTAACTTTTATATCTGCTACCCTTTGAATAGTGTTTCTTACAGGGCAAGGAGAACATAGCAGTAAAGCGATTATTAGGAAACCTAAAAGTAGCTTAATCCTTGTATGTTTTTTATTTATTGAATGCCTCTGCATTAATACTATTTTTGTATTTAGTTTAAAATACAATTAACAATTGTGATAAGCGGTATTCATAATTTGAAACACTTATTTGCCGCCTTCTCTAAATTTTGGATAAAAGTAGCACTGAAAAACACTTGTATTTATGACTTAAATCATAAAACTTACTATTTTTTATTAATATGGAGATTTAGAAGTGTGTTTTAGTTGAATAACTAAAAGCAATAAAAACAGCTTAATTAATGAATTATTTTCAATTGAGTGAAAATTGATGAACTACCCCCATAAAACCTCGAGGAATTCTTTAGATTAAAAAATTTATTTTGAGCTGGCTCATAACCCGGAGGTCTCCAGTTCAATTCTGGATTACGCTACAAAATTAACTGCTCAATTAAAAAAGGTTTAGCTTTTGCCAAACCTTTTTTAATACATTTTTACCGGTGATCCCCATTGCAGTCACCCCTCCTGAAAACAAGACGCCTACTACACCTGTCGTTACAATATCCTAACCTGTGAAATAAAAGTTTTTTATCGGTGTCCGGGGTTTTAAAAAGGATTGTCTAAATCTGGCAGGGCTGTGGTCTAATCCATAAATTTCCCCTTTTTCATAATTGACAAAATGTTTCGTGGTAAGCAGTGTAGAAAGTTCATAACAATTCACCTTCCCTTCCACTTGAGGAAGTTGTTTGTATAGCTCCTTTAACAAACGCTAGGCGATTTCCTCTTTGATTGCTTCGTACTCATCTCCTCTTTTCTTCCAAGATGTATCAGATCACTTCTCGAATGTTTCATAAGGAATTAAGGTAATGATATTGATGGTACTTTGTCGGGATAGCGATTGGATCAGTCGGGGCTATTTATTACCGGATCCACTGTTTTCACAATTTGCGAAGAATCTCCAACCGGGAAATTCCCTCCATCAAAATAATGTAGTGCCACTGATGCGTGATTGACCTGAGAGCACTTTTATCAAGGTTTCATTATTCGTCAAAGAACGGAGAATTTCATCCGTTGTTTTATCCGCAAATTTGTAAAACGGTTTTTTCATAAACCTACCCACCAATGCATCAAGGAATGACAGGATAGCAGCTATTGCCAGCCCTCCCATTTCTAATCCTATGCTGATCGCGTCATAAGTTACTGTAATTCAGGTTTTTGCTTATGGAATTGAATCATTTGATTCGTTTTTTAACCAATATACAAAATAGAAATAGTTTTTTGTGATTAATTTCACTAATTTCTTGCACTTGAATACAATATGCCTTAAAACTGCTTCCAACAATAAAACATATACTTCCAAAAGGAATTTTATTGAATAATTTTATGATTATAAGAGCTCGTAAACCCTGAAATTAGTGAACCTTAAAAAAATTCAATAAAAAAATGTATGAATCATGTAAATTATTCTTGTAATTATGTAACAAATTATCTAATTTAGTGCGTAAATTTGTAAAATAATAAACCATTATCAATTAATTATTAAATGTACCAAAATGAAAAAAAGAAATTTATTTTTAGGATTGGCGTTAGTCTCCTTAGTTTTTACTTCATGTAAAGATGAAAAAGTAACGCAAGCAGAGAAATCGGTAGATACCTATGTTGTGTATGTAGATTCAGTAAGCAATGTTGAAGCAGCACAAGTAAAAGCAAACTGGCAGGACATTAATGATTCTTATCAAATAAGAGTTGTTGAAGCTGAATCAGCTGTAGAAAATTTAAAAGAAAAAGAAAAAGCGCAAGAAAGAATTGATGCAAGCAAAGCCAAATTTGAAGCATTAAAAGCGCAAACGGAAGCTGATATACAAGCCGAAACCTTGACAAACTCTAAACAATTGTTGAGAAATACGTTATTTGGTGAAGGAAAAATTGGAGATGACATGAATTTTGGTTGGGTAAACAAAGACAATATTCTTGCCGTTTATCAACAATTCGTAGATACTGCAGATAGGAATAAAGACAGTTATTCTCGTGAAGATTGGGATGAAATCAAATTAATGTATGAAGCTCTTGACAGCAGAAAAAATACTGTTGAAAAAGAAGGACTTTCTTCTGCAGACAACAAGAAAATTGCTGGTTTAAAATTAAAATTTGCTCCAATGTTAACATTTAACAGAATGGGTGCAAAAACTGAAGAAATGAAAGAAGCAAAACAATAAAAACCCTTTTGGTTAGTTAATGTGAAAAATGACAGTCGGAAATGGCTGTCATTTTTTTTTATTTATTTAAAAACAACTTTTAAATTGCTTGGAAAAACAAAGAAATTATACATACAATTTTTCGTATTTCCTGATTTGATTTTATTTCACTAAACACGATGTTCCTTCGTTGACCTCAATGATTAAAAATTTAATAAAAAATATTATTTTTTTTATTTTTTATTTGTACATTCCCTATTTAATCGTAATATTGCAATAAACTAATAAAGCAATATGGGAACCACAAAATCTGAAATATTTTCTGCAGAACAAAATCAAATAGCAACCATTGCAAAAGCCTTTGCGCACCCAGCCCGAGTGGCTATTTTACAACAACTGTTTAAATTAAACGCTTGTATTTGCGGTGATTTGGTTGAAGAAATTGGTTTGGCGCAACCCACCATTTCACAGCACCTGAAAGAACTTAAAAATTTAGGATTGATCAAAGGAAATATTGAAGGCACCAGCGTATGCTATTGTATTAATGAGCAAGTTTGGCAAGAAACCAAACAGCTATTTATGGCATTTTTAAATCAGGATAGCAACCTAAAAAGCCAATGTTGTTAAAAAATTAAATTTAATCATCATTTTATCACAATAAATATAAATATATATGCAAACAGACAAAAAATTGAAGGATTTGGTAAAGCAAAAATACAGTGAAATTGCCTTACAAAATCAAAATGAAAACAGGGCTTCTTGCTGTGGTGCAGGAGGATGCTCAACCGAAGTTTATAACATTATGAGCGATAGTTATGAAACTATGGAAGGATACAATCCGGAGGCCGATCTAGGTTTGGGATGCGGGCTCCCAACAGCATTCGCCTTAATTAAAGAAGGCAATACCGTATTGGATTTGGGGAGCGGTGCCGGTAATGATTGCTTTGTGGCTCGGGCTCAAACAGGTGAAAATGGAAAAGTGATTGGCGTTGACTTTACCCCAATTATGATAGAAAAAGCACGTGAAAATACTAAAAAAAGAGGATTTAATAATGTAGAATTCAGGCTGGGAGATATTGAAAAGCTGCCGATCACTTCTAATGTGGTAGACGTAGTTGTCAGTAATTGTGTACTTAATTTAGTGCCTCATAAAAAAGGGGTGTTTCAAGAAATACTTAGAGTACTAAAACCAGGCGGACATTTCAGCATTTCGGATGTGGTTTTGATTGGAGATTTACCGGCTACAATAGCGCAAGCAGCGGAAATGTACGCTGGATGTGTATCTGGAGCCATTCAAAAAGAAACTTATTTAGAGTTGATTAAGAAAAGTGGTTTTGTGGACATCAAAATTCAAAAAGAAAAATCTATTTCCCTTCCAGATGATATTTTAAAAAATTATTTAGATGAAGAAGCGCTTGCGTCGTTTAAAAATTCAGATACAGGAATCTTCAGCATCACTGTATTTGCCAGAAAACCCAGCAATTGCAAACCCGGTAATGGTTGCTGCTAATCAATAAATTAAGTAAATAATGCTCTATAAAAAACTTGAAAACACCATTGCTTCTTTAAAACCAGAAGTGACTAACGAACGCAAACAAACACTGCAACCATTAATAGATTATATCCAATCTAAAGTTAATACAAACAAAAACGCAAATCTTAATTTTATTTGTACGCATAATTCACGCAGAAGTCATTTATCACAAGTTTGGGCGCAGGCAGCAGCGCATTTTTACCAACTAAAAAATGTTTATTGCTACTCGGGCGGAACAGAAGCCACGGCGTTATTTCCAATGGCTGCAAAAACATTGGAGCAGGCAGGTTTTGAAATTACATCTTTATCAAAAGGTAAAAACCCTGTATACTCCATTAAATACGCAGAAAATGAACATCCTATTATTGCATTTTCCAAAACTTTTGACCATCCCTTCAATCCGAAAAGTGAATTTGCAGCGATAATGACCTGTTCCCATGCCGATGCCAATTGTCCATTTATCCCCGGAGCTGAAAAACGAATTCCCGTGAAATATGATGACCCGAAAGAATTTGACAACACACCACAACAGGCAGAAAAATATCAAGAAAGAAGTAACCAAATTTCAGCTGAAATGGTTTACTTATTTTCGGAAGTGAAAATAAATAAATTTTGAATTTTGAATTTTAAATTATAAATTAACATTTAAAAAAAATATGAAAGAAAATATTATTCAAGAAAAAAGTTTTGATTTTGCTTTATTAACAATTGAAATTTACAAAAAAATGATTGCTCTAAATGAATATGTGCTATCAAAACAATTATTGCGTTCTGGAACTAGTATTGGTGCTAATATTGAAGAAGCTATAGCTGATATTTCAAAAAAAGATTTTACTGCTAAAATGTCTATTTCATCTAAGGAAGCAAGGGAAACAAAATATTGGCTTAGGTTAATTGACAGAAGTAACATTGTTCAAATTGATGTTTCTAAACCACTAACAGAAATTGAATCAATCATAAATTTTTTAACTAAAATTGTAAAAACAAGTCAAGACAAATAATAATTATAAATTTTGAATCAAAAATTAATTCAAAATTCAAAATCCATCATTCAAAATTTATATAGTTCAACAATGAAAAAACTAAGTTTCCTCGACAATTATTTAACCTTATGGATATTTATTGCCATGGCTTTTGGCGTAGGAATTGGCTATTTTGCGCCTTCATTTCCAGCTCTTATCAATTCTTTTAACAGCGGCACCACTAATATTCCCATTGCCATTGGTTTAATTGTAATGATGTATCCGCCTTTGGCAAAAGTGAATTACTCGCTATTGCCAAAAGTATTTCAGAATATGAAAATTCTTACCATTTCCTTAATCTTAAACTGGATTATCGGACCCGTATTGATGTTTATCTTGGCCATTACATTTTTACAGGATTACCCGGAATATATGGTTGGATTGATATTAATTGGCCTGGCACGTTGCATTGCCATGGTTTTGGTTTGGAATGATTTGGCTGAAGGAAGCAGTGAATACGGAGCCGGTTTGGTGGCCTTAAACAGTATTTTTCAGGTATTTGCCTACAGTTTTTACGCATGGTTATTTATAACAGTACTTCCGCCCTATTTTGGTTTTGAAGGTGCCATTGTTGATATCTCCATTGCAACTATTGCAGAAAGTGTGGCTATTTATTTAGGAATTCCATTTGTTTTGGGTATTTTGAGTCGGTTGATTTTGGTAAAATTGAAAGGTGAAGATTGGTACAACAAAAAATTCATTCCAACCATATCTCCATTAACATTAATTGCTTTGCTGTTTACCATTGTGGTGATGTTCTCTTTAAAAGGCGAATTGATTGTTAAAATACCAATGGATGTGCTGATAATCGCCATACCGCTGCTCATCTATTTTACGATCATGTTTCTTATTGGTTTCTTCGTTACCAAAGCCATGGGTGCCACTTATGATAAAACAGCCGCAGTTGCCTTTACTGCAGCAGGAAACAATTTTGAATTGGCGATTGCGGTCGCCATTGCCGTTTTCGGATTGAACTCCGGACAAGCATTTGCAGGTGTCGTTGGACCGTTGGTTGAAGTGCCCGCCTTAATTATATTGGTGAGGGTTTCCTTTTGGTTGAAAAAGAAATACTTTAACTAAAAAAGTTGGATAAATATGATATTCATCATTATTAGTCGTAATTATCAATCGTACATTTGCGATAAGACATGAAAAGAACTTTAGAAAATATAATTTATAAAGAAGATACTGAGCAATTGGCGCGCTTTGCTAAAGCATTGGGTCATCCTACTCGTATTGCTATTTTAAAACATTTAGAAAACCAATCGTGCTGTTATACGGGTGATTTGGTGGACATATTTCCATTGGCACAATCAACCATTTCCCAACATTTAAAAGAATTAAAAAATGCGGGTTTGATTCAGGGTGAATTAAATCCGCCAAAAATAAAATATTGTATCAATACAGAAAACTGGAAAACAGCAAAAGCACTGTTTCAAAGTTTCTTCGATTGATGTTTTTAGCTAAATTCTAAAAATTAATATTTATTAATTTGAATAAAATTAATTTTCTTTTTGATAGCGACCCGCGTTAGGGATTAAAGTGAAAATACTTTTTTGAGGTTTTTATCCGAAAAAAAGATTGCAACGAAAAAGCCCGACCGCTTTTTCAGCGGGAACGCCCACCAAAAAGGCGGACAGACCCAAAATATTATTTGAATGCTGTTTTATTAACTAATTGATCGCTTATTTGCGATAAACATATTAAAATTTAAACCATGAGTATAGCCATAAAAATTCTAGGGACAGGTTGTCCGAAATGCAAACAAACCACCGCTGTTGTTCAAGAAGTGGTTACCGAAAATAATATTGATGCCACTATTGAAAAGGTGGAAGATATTATGGAAATTATGAAATACAATGTGATGTCTACACCTGCCGTTGTAATAAATAATGAAATTAAAATAAAAGGACGCGTTCCTTCAAAAGCAGAAATTACATCGCTGTTAATGGAAAGTTCACCAAAAAAGGATTCAGATGTCTCTGATTGTGGTTGTTCTGAAAGTAATTGTTGCTAAATAACCTGACTATGTTTGATTGGGTTCAAAAATTGGCAGATTGGCTAATTTACAGCGTGTTTAGCATTGGAGCGGAAACACATTTAGGCAAATCTCTCAATTTTTTTGTTTATGATACCATCAAGATTTTAATATTGCTGTTTGTTATTGTTTTTTTAATGGGTATTGTGAATACGTACTTTCCCATTGAAAAACTAAAAGACTACCTCAACCGCAAAAAACTATACGGGCTGGAATATTTCTTTGCCTCTATATTTGGGGCGATTACACCATTTTGCTCATGTTCATCTGTTCCTCTTTTTATAGGTTTTGTTCACGGCGGAATTCCTTTAGGTGTCACTTTTTCTTTTCTCATTACGTCACCTTTGGTAAATGAGGTTGCCATTGCTATGTTTCTTGGAATGTTTGGTGTAAAAGTTACCTTAATCTATGCTATTTCAGGTATTTTGTTGGGAATTATTGGCGGTTGGTTATTGGGAAAATTCAACTTAGAACCGCTTTTGACTGATTGGGTAAAAAACGTTTTGGCAAATGCGCAACAGTCAAATAATGAATATGAAGAAGAAAAAAGAACTTTTAAACAGCGTTTACCGGAAATAACAAAAAGCGCTTGGGATATTGTAAAAGGTGTTTTGTTGTATATTATTATCGGTGTTGGTATAGGTGCTGCAATGCACGGCTATGTTCCTGAAAATTTCTTTGCCAAATATTTGGGCAGTGGCGCCTGGTGGACAGTTCCATTGGCGGTTATTTTGGCCGTCCCTATGTATGCCAATGCAGCCGGCATTGTTCCGGTTATTCAGGTTTTTGTTGCGAAAGGGATTCCTTTGGGAACAGCGATTGCTTTTATGATGGCAACTGTTGGACTTTCCATTCCTGAAGCTACGCTTCTTAAAAAAGTTATGTCCCTTAAATTAATCGGAATTTTCTTTGGAGTGATTACCTTGTGTATTATCATTTCCGGATATTTATTTAACCTAATTTTATAACCATTTAACTCTATAAAAATGAAAAACTTAAGCATTTTATCAGCAATCATTGTAAGTCTGTTTTTATTTTCCTGTACGGGAAATGCACAAAATAAAACTGCAACCAAACAAGCAAAAGAAGACAGCATTGAAGTCATTGATTTTCACTCAACAAACAGGTGTATGACTTGTAAAGCCATTGAAGCAAATACAAAATACACTTTGGATACTTATTTTGCCAATGAAGTAAAAACCGGTAAAATCGTCTTTAAAATTGTAAATGTCGATAAAAAAGAAAATGAGCAAATGGCGGAAAAATTTGAAGCTTCAGGAACTGCCCTATTTTTAAATGTGATAAAAGAGGGCAAAGAAAATCATATTGATTTGACCAATTTTGCTTTTATGAAAGGCAACGATAAAGAAGCCTTTTCTTCAGAATTAAAAGAAACCTTAAAAATTCAGCTTAAAAGTTTATAGATGGATTTTTTGCAATCGCTGTTAGAAAATAATCATATTCCCATATTGTCTGCGTTTGTGCTTGGGCTCATGACTGCCATTAGTCCTTGTCCTCTTGCAACCAACATTACTGCTACCGCTTATATTTCTAAAAATATTGCAAGCAAAAAGAAAGTTTTTTTAAGCGGTATTTTATATTCTCTCGGCAGGGCATTCACTTATACAACGATTGGTTTAATCTTGTTTTTTGGCGCAAGCAAGTTTCATATTGCACGATTTTTTAGCCAGAATGGCGAAAAATATTTAGGTCCACTACTTGTTATAATTGGTTTAATTATGTTGAATGTTATTCGGCTTAATTACTTTAACAAAATAAATTTTACGGATAAATTATCTGAAAAATTCAAAGATAAAGGGTTATTGGGTTCCTTTTTAATAGGAACCGTTTTTGCCTTGGCCTTTTGTCCTTATAGTGGCGCTTTGTATTTTGGAATGTTAATACCAATGACCATTTCAAGCATTGACGGATTGTACTTACCTGTAATATTTGCCTTCGGAACAGGATTGCCAGTTTTGCTTTTTACCTATTTATTGGCATTTACGGCAAATAATATTGGTCCTTTTTACGCTAGAATTACAAAAATTGAAAAAGCAATGCGTATTATTGCAGGTATCGTGTTTATAATAACCGGAATATATTACATTTTAATTTTTACGGAAGTATTTTAATGTCACAAAAAATTAATTTGTGGTTGTTAGCTTATACCAATTTAAACATATAATGTCGCATATAAATCGTTTCTTTTTCGTTTACTTTTCGTCAAAAAACTTTACCGTAACTAAGGCTATGCTAATATTTTTTAAATGAACTACCCCGAGGCAGAGCCGTCGGGGTATCACAATCAGAACAATTTCAGTTGACCTGAATGTAACATTTCATAATCTGATTTTCCTTGATTCTGTAAATACTTCCTTATAACA
>JAENXD010000267.1 GCA_016649745.1 Flavobacteriaceae bacterium
ATGTGGAATTTTACTCATATTTTCCATACCGCCAGCCACAATAATTTCAGCGTCACCGGTTTTAATCGCTTGAGCCGCCAACATAATTGCTTTCATTCCTGATGCGCAAACTTTATTGACAGTGGTGCAAGGAACGGTATTCGGAATTCCTGCGAAAAGTGCCGCTTGCCTTGCCGGTGCTTGTCCCAATCCGGCCGAAACCACATTTCCCATAAAAACTTCATCAACAAGTTTTGGGTCTAATTTTATTTTATTTAAAGCGCCTCTAATGGCAACTTCCCCTAATTTTGGGGCAGGAATATTAGACAAACTGCCTAATAAACTTCCTATCGGCGTTCTGGCAACGGATACAATTACAACTTCTTTCATTTTGTGTTTATTCAAAAATTCAATTGCGAAATTAAGCAATTTAATGCAATTTTCCCGAATTTAGGGATGGGTTTATTCCGTTTATTTATGTAAAAATAAAAAAACAGGTAATTTTTTTTGCATCATAAATTAAACATAAGAGTTCTTTAAAATGGCGTGTCTTTTAAAAATATTTCGGACTAAAAATGTCAGTAACATAATAATTGTTATTTTTGGAGAGAAAATAGAGACTTAGTGAAAAAAATTATAAACAAATTACTTGTAAATCACTCCTTAATATATAAACTATTCTTATATGTCCTTACGGTAATTTTAGTTGTTTATTTATTCCCAAAAGGCGGACAATTTAAGTATGAATTTCAAAAAGGAAAACCTTGGCAATATGAAAATTATTATTCGCCATTTGATTTCTCCATAAAAAAATCTGACCAAGAAATTGAGGCCGAAAAGCAACAAATTAAAGAAAACTCAAAGCAATTTTTTGAATATAATGATGAAGTTTTTTTAAATGTTAAGAAAAATACTACAGAAAAGCTATTGGAATACTTGGCGACTGCCCATTTATCAAATCAAAATAAAAGCAGGCTTGTACAAAAGGCGAATGATATTTTAAATGAAATATATGAATTTGGCTATTTGGATCCTTTAAGTGAACAAAAAGTTGGTAATGTGGAGATTACCTTAAGACGTGGAAATTCAATTCAGAACATTCAGCCAAACAAGCTCTTTAAATCAACTCAAATTTCAGCCTTTTTAAATACCAAATTTGGAAAACAGCCATTTTCAAAAGAAGAAAAAAGTGTTTTAACAATTATTTCTAACGAACTAAAACCTAATGTGACCTTTGATGAAAATTTTACCCAAAAGGCTTATGAAGAAAATTTAAGCCATATTTCCTTTACAAAAGGGATGGTTGCCGAAAAGGAGCGAATTATTTTTAAAGGCGATATTGTTGAAGGAGAAAAGTTGGTGAAACTAAATTCCCTTAAAAGCGAATTTGATTCGCAGGTTTGGAGCAAATCCAATTCCAATTGGATTGTGTTAGGATATTCATTATTGGTGGCATTGTCATTTTTAATGATGATGCTCTTTTTAAGAAAATACAGGCTTGATATTTTTGAAAACAACAACAAAGTGACCTTTATATTTTTTAATATGATCTTGGTTATTTTGTTGATTACTTTGATTGTAAAATACGACGCGAAGTTTATATATGTGGCGCCAATTGTGATATTGCCGCTGGTTTTAAAAGCATTTTTCGATTCCAGATTGGGTTTGTTTGCGCACACATTAACAGTGCTGTTGCTTGGTTTTATTGTGCCCAACAGTTTTGAATTTGTTTTCCTGCAAATAATTGCGGGTATCGTGACCATTTTAACCATTTCTGAACTGTATAAAAGAGCAAATTTATTTCTTTCCGTATTGCAAATAACGTTTGTTTATATTGTGGCCTATTTTGCTTTTTCTGTGATTCAGGAAGGAAATGCCCAAAATTTAAATTTTGAAAAATTGACTTATTTTGCGATGAAGGCGCAGCAACTTTATTTGTTTTGCCCTTAATTTATGTATTCGAAAAACTTTTTGGTTTGGTTTCTGATGAATCTTTGAAAGAATTGTCGAATACAAATTCAAAATTATTGCGTGAATTGGCCGAAAAAGCGCCCGGAACATTCCAGCATTCTTTGCAAGTTGCCAATTTGGCTGAAGCCTGCGCCATTGAAATTAATGCAAATTCAATGCTGGTGCGTACCGGCGCATTGTATCACGATATTGGCAAAATTGAAAATCCGATGTATTTTACTGAAAATCAGGTAACCAACGTGAATCCGCACAATGAATTGGAACCGACGGACAGCGCCAAAATTATTATAGACCACATTATAAAAGGCGTGGAAATGGCAAAAAAGAATCATATTCCCGACAGAATTATTGATTTTATCAGAACGCATCACGGAACTACGCTGGTTTATTATTTTTTCAAAAAAGAAGAACAGAGCGGGAACGTTTTTGCTGAAAGCAATTTTCATTACCCAGGTCCAATACCGTTTTCAAAAGAAACTGCCATATTAATGATGTGTGACTCTGTTGAAGCTGCTTCAAAAAGCATAAAAGAACCATCTGCCAAGGCGTTTGATGATTTGGTTGAAAAAATTGTAAACAAGCAAATGGACGATGGGCAATTTATGAATGCTGATATAACTTTTAAAGAGCTTCAAACCATTAAAAAGTTGTTAAAGAAGAAGTTAAAGAATATTTATCATTTAAGAATTGAATATCCAGAATAAATAACTGCTTATTTTCATTAAAAAAGTAAAATAAATGTTGTGCGAATGCATTTGTAATGCTACATTTGCACTCGCAAAATTAAGTTCATAAAGCAAATATTAGGAGAGGTGCCGGAGTGGTAACGGAGCAGATTGCTAATCTGTCGACGGGTAACTGTCGCCAGGGTTCGAGTCCCTGTCTCTCCGCTTTTTTTATTTTTTTTGGTTTGTAGTAGCTTGTCAATCAAAGCATTAATTACAATCAGAAAATTTGGGTAAAATATTTTTGCGGGGTGTAGTACCGTGTCAGACAC
>JAENXD010000275.1 GCA_016649745.1 Flavobacteriaceae bacterium
AGGGAACCGTTGCTGCCAATAATCCTGTGGCAGGGAATGATGACCCAAACCGGGTTTTTGCCATTTAAGAAGCCACTGCCCTAATGGCTTTTACATCGCCCAATTGTTTTGACTGTTTCAAATATGTTTTTGTTTTTCCGAAAGGAACTTTTAGCAATTTCTTCCAAACACGTTTTTCCTTGCGGATTCAATTTCAAATTAAATTCCCATCGCATGCCATTAAAATATTCAGCCTTTCAGGAAATGATTTTTCAAGTTCTAACATTCCATCTGAATTGGTTAAATCAATGGCGGGAACAAAAAAGCGCGAAACGCTGGCATTTATTACTCGCTGAATCATTTCATTTCTGTTGGCATCAAATTGTTCACTGTATAAATGATACTTAAAATACATATTTTCAGTAATTTAAAAAACTTTTATGATTTTTTAATGAACACTATCGTTATTTCTTATATATAGCTATTAGTTTTTTATTGCCATTTTTAATTATTGGAATTTAAAAGCCCTATTCATACATTATTCTCACGACCAATATGTGAATTATGTAAGGTATTCATAGAATAGTGTAACTCATTCCAAACTGAGGTCTCTATCTTTGTCATCAAATAAAAACATTGGGAAAACCAAATAAAAAACATAACTTTGGTTCCTTAATTAACCGTAAAATCATAATATATGAAAAAAATTATTTTTAGCTTTATACTATTAGTGGCTATAACCGCAAATGCACAAGAAAAAGAATACAACCAATGGTCTGTTGAGGCAGAAGCAGGAGTTCACAAAGTTGGCAATAAATTCGCTGCCGGATATTACGAAGCGACACCAAGCTTATGGCAAGCTGGTCTTGGATTACGTTACATGTTCAATGAGAAATTTGGTGCAAAACTTGATTTTGGCTACGCCAACATTCAAGGAGGAGAGGATAGTCTACCATTTGAAACCAACTATTACAGAACTAGTTTACAAGGCGTTGTAAATTTAGGCAATATTCTTGATTTTAAAAGTTGGACCAATACTTTTGGTCTGTTAGCACACGCTGGTGGTGGATATTCCGCACACAAACCAAAATCTCCAATTGATTATCAAAACAAAGATCAAATGTTGAATTTTATTGTTGGTATTACACCTCAAATAAAATTGAGTGACCGTATAGCGCTTACCGGTGATTTAAGTTTGATGGACCATGTGAGACAATCTGTTACTTGGGACGGAACACAGGATGTTTCCGCATTTAGAGGTTTCTATGGTGTGATGGTGAATGCCAATGTAGGTCTTACTTTCTATTTAGGTAAAAAAGCCATTCACGCAGACTGGTATTCTGAAGAAGACGTAATTATGAGTAAATTGGATTCTTTGGATCAACGCCTATCTAAAGTGGAAACCGATATGAATGACAGCGATAATGACGGAATTGCAGATTATTTGGACCAAGAACCTAATACTGTTGCCAATGCTCTTGTTGATTCAAAAGGTCGTGCTGTTGATGTAAACAATGATGGAATTCCAGACACAATGTTAGCGCCTTTAGACGCTCGTTATGCAAGTAAAGGAGACGCTCAAGGAGGAGACTTCATAAAAGAATTGATTGACAATGGTTATGTAAATGTATATTTCCGTTTCAACAGTACAACTCCAGAAAATTATTCTTTACAATCAGTTAATTATTTGATTATTTATATGAATGAAAATCCAGGATCGAAAGCAGAACTTATTGGTTATGCAGATGAACTTGGAAGCACTTCCTACAATCAAAATCTTTCTGAAAAAAGAGCAAATAAAGTACAAGAATTATTGGTTGCTTCTGGAATTGATGCAGGTCGCTTATCCGTTCGCGGTGGTGGTGAAGATGCTTCAGTTGATAAAAATTCTTCAGGTGCACGTCAATTGGTTCGTCGTGTAACTTTTAGATTGAAATAATAGTTTATAAAACATTCCTATTCGAAAAATCCCCATTGTTTTAAAGCAATGGGGGTTTTTTATTTTTTGTCATATCATCAAAAAAAATATTTTAAATAAAAAGTGTGAATTATGTAAGATATTCACGCAATTATATAACACATTCATAGCTGAGACGTATAACTTTGCCTACTTATCAAACGACAGGAATATCCAATAAGAATAGCGATTTTGGAGCCTAAATTCATGAACTAATAAAATTTACAATGAGAAAAATTATTTTAAGCCTAATCCTATTAGGTGCTATTTCAGCTAACGCACAGGAAAAGAACTACAACCAATGGTCTTTTGAGGCAGAAGCCGGGGTTCACAAACCCGCCAGCTCTTTCAGCCCAGGGTATTATACTGCAACTCCAAGCTTATGGCAAGGCGGTCTCGGATTACGTTATATGATGAATGAGAGATATGGTATTAAGTTGGATGCCGGATATAACAGTATTGAAAATCACGACGATAGTCAAGCATTTGAAACCAAATATTTCAGAACTAGCTTACAAGGTGTCGTAAATTTGGGAAATGTGCTTAATTTCAATAACTGGACCAATACTTTCAACCTGTTGGCGCATGGTGGAATGGGATATTCTTTAAAT
>JAENXD010000059.1 GCA_016649745.1 Flavobacteriaceae bacterium
ATGTTACATTTGCTACATATTAAAATAAATTTTACGACTAATTATGAAAAAATTATTAAACATACTTTATTCACCCAGAACAACGCTCGGTCTATTGGTGATATTTGCAATTGCAATGGGTTCTGCCACTTTTATTGAAAACTCATATGACACCATTACGTCCAAAATATTGGTATATAATGCAATATGGTTCGAAGTTTTGATGGTCTTGATGATTATCAATTTTTATGGGAGTGTCAAACGATACAATTTGTTTACCTGGAAAAGAATGTCGGGGTTTATTTTTCACAGTTCTTTTATTGTAATGATTATTGGCGCAGGCGTAACGCGTTATTATGGATTTGAAGGGAGAATGTCGATTCGGGAAGGAAGTTCATCCGATTTTATTTTTAGTGATGAAACTTATTTAAATGTTAGAGTAAACGACGGCGAAAACGATTATGGGGTTGACAAAAAGTTATCCTTTGGAATGATTACGGATAATTTTTTTAAAGTTGAAGTTGAAACAGCCAATAAAGGAACAGTAGAAATAAAATATAAAGATTATTTTAAAAATGCAAAGGAAACCTTTACAGAAGGAAAGGAAGGCGGTTTAACCATGCTTGGATTGACCATCGGTGTTGATGGTCATAAAGACGATATCCAAATTAAAGATGGGGAAGTGCAAATGAACCATAATTTTCCAATTGCTTTTAACAACAATACACGGCCGGATGCAATAAAAATAACAGGAACTGCAGATCAGTTATTTATTAGCTACCCGACAAATATAAAAACGACTGCCATGCCGGATATGGCTGAAGGGATTATTCTTAAAGACAGTTTGGGCGTATTTAGCCCCAAGTATGTTTACCTGCCTGAAGGACTTGGAATTACTTTAGTTTTAACTAAAATAAATAAAAATATTGAAGTGAAATATGTCGAAAGTAAGGCTGAACAAAGTGGTCCGGAAGCTTTGATTTTGGATGTCACCTACAATGGAAAATCAAAAGAAGTAACAGTCTTGGGAGGTCCCGGATATATTGAAAAATTTGTGGAGGTTCCTTTAGACGGAATAAATTTAAAACTGGCTTATGGCGCAAAAAAAATCCAGTTGCCATTTTCACTACAGCTTAATAAATTTGAACTCGACCGATATGCAGGTTCTATGAGTCCATCATCTTATGCCAGTGAAGTAACGCTAATTGACCAAAGAAAAGGCATCAAATTAAACCATCGAATTTTCATGAACAATGTATTGGATTATGATGGCTATCGATTTTTTCAATCGTCTTACGATCAAGATGAAAAAGGAACTGTATTATCTGTAAATCATGATTTTTGGGGAACATGGATTACTTACTTGGGCTATGCCTTAATGATCATTGGATTTGCTTGGACATTGTTTAACAAAAATTCACGGTATTGGGATTTAATGGGTAAAATAAAACAACTTAGGGAGCAAAGAAAGGCATTAACACTATTGGTCTTAATGTTTATAAGCACGACCGGTCTTTTTGCACAGCTGCAAGTGCCGCAAAGTCGCGAACACCAAATAAATCCATATGCGGTGAGCGCGGAACATGCCGATAAATTTGGGGAATTGGTTGTTCAAACTTATGAAGGAAGGTTTGCGCCAGTACACACATTGGCCGTTGACGTTATGCATAAAATTTCAAGAAAGGATAAATTTGAAATTCCCGGGAGAGGCAAAATGACCTCCATTCAGGTATTTTTGGATTTGCCTTTGAATATTGAATTTTGGAAAAATCAGAAAATTATTTATGTAAGTGAAAAAGCGGTAACTGATGTTATAGGCGTTACGGGAAAATACGCATCGTTTAATCAGTTTTTTAATGAAAAAGGACAATATAGATTGCAATCCTTTGCTGAAATAGCTTTTAGAAAGCCTGATGCTGAACGCAATAAGTTTGATAAAGAAATTATCAAAGTGAATGAGCGACTGGAAGTATTTATGATGACCTCTCAAGGAAGTATGTTAGATATCTTTCCTGTTCAAAATTCAGAAAACAACAAATGGGTAAGTTGGGATGATGATTTGGCAAAACAGGAATTAACCGGCAGCCTACGTATAATCAATGATGATTTGCAATTGCCGGTATTGAATTATAGCGGTATCATGCGAGCCTATTTTATGGAAATTACCAACGCAACTAAAACACGCGATTATAAGAGGGCAGATAAATTATTGGGCTATATTAAATCGATTCAGCGACAAAGTTCAGCCTCAGAAATTATTCCTACGGAGGCAAAAATTAAAAGTGAAATTAGCTACAACAAGTCGAATATCTTTATCAACTTAAAAAATGTATACGGTTTATTAAGTGTATTGCTTTTATTTCTTGCCTTTATTGACAATCTTCGATCTAAAAAGAGCAAATTATTAACTTGGTCTCTAAATATTTGTATTGCGGTATTGGCCGTTGGTTTTATATACCACACTTATGGAATGGGAATGCGCTGGTACTTGTCTGGACATGCACCTTGGAGCAATGGTTATGAAGCCCTGATTTTGGTTTCTTGGGCAAGTTTATTGGCTGGATTCAGTTTTATGCGCTATTCAAAAATTACGTTGGCAGCAACATCTTTACTTGCATTTTTTACGTTAATGACAGCAAGTCACAGCAGTTACGATCCGCAACTTACCAACCTTCAACCAGTATTGAAATCCTTCTGGTTAATTATTCATGTGGCTACCTTAACCATCAGTTATGGATTCTTAGGCCTTGGGTTTGTTTTGGGATTTTTTAATATGGCCATCTATTTATTTAAAACGCCTAAAAATGCAAAACGACTTTCATTAATTACCAGAGAATTAACCTATATCAACGAAATGAATTTAACTATAGGACTTTTCTTGGCAACGGTAGGTACTTTTCTTGGTGGTGTTTGGGCCAATGAATCTTGGGGCCGCTATTGGGGTTGGGATGCAAAGGAAACTTGGGCATTGGTTATTACCATTGTGTATACCATTATTTTGCACTTAAGATTGGCGCCGAAAATCAAAGGAGAATTTATTTTTAACGTGGCTTCTATCTTCGGATTTGGGTCGGTATTAATGACGTTTATTGGTGTTAATTATTATTTTACCAAAGGAATGCACTCTTATGGAAGTGGAGAAACGCCAGTATTTCCAATGTGGGCATGGATCTCTATTTTGGCGGTTATAGGTATCGTTGTGATTGCCGGTTTAAAAGAAAGAAACAACAAAAAGGACAATGCAGAATAATTAGTTAACAGCATTTTTATAAATAGAAAAAATCTTGTTCGAGTTAATTGAACAAGGTTTTTTTTTGTCTTATTATATAAAAACCGCAATTGATTTTGGTCTTATTTGTGCGGTATTCTTTGCTGTGTTTTTAATAAAAATCTCATATTTTAAGTTTTAGGTTCATAAAATACGAGTTTAATGAAGGGTCATAAGTCAGGTCGAAACAACTTGTTTAAGATTATTTTTTCCATTATTTGTATTTTAGTATAAAATTTAGCAACAAAGTTCTAAATTTGTTGAAAACAACGCTTTTAAATCTAATATCACTTATGCGAATATCAATCACATCTTTGCTTTTCCTGTTTTTCACCACCTTTATTTTTTCACAAAACAAACCCGCTTACAAACTATATAATGAAAACGGAAGTAAAGTTTCTTACAAAAAAATGATTAGTAAAATGAATAAGGCCGATGTGGTTTTGTTTGGAGAACATCATGACAATCCGATTGTACATTGGTTGCAATATGAAACCACGACTCATTTAAGTAAATCAAGAAAATTAACGCTTGGCGCCGAAATGTTTGAAGCTGATAACCAGCTTCAATTAAATGATTATTTATCGGGAAAAATTACTCAAAAAGAATTTGATACCGTTGCCAGATTGTGGAATAATTATCCGACAGATTACAAGTCTTTGGTCGATTTCGCAAAAGAAAATAAAATAAAATTCATTGCCACAAATGTACCTCGAGACTTTGCCAGTAAAGTTTATAAAAATGGATTTGAAAGTTTAGACTCACTTTCAGTCCAAGAAAAATTATGGATGGCGCCATTACCAATAAAATATGATGCTAATTTACCGGGATATGTAAAAATGATGAAAATGATGGGTGGTCATGGTGGTGATAATTTGCCAAAGGCACAAGCAATTAAAGATGCCACTATGGCCTATTTTATTCTTAAAAACAGAAAAAAGGATAACTTGTTTATTCACTATAATGGTTCTTACCATTCCGATGATTTTGAAGGAATCTATTGGTATTTGAAACAAAAAAACCCAACCTTAAAAATTGTGACTGTAAGTGTTGTTGAGTCGGAAAATGTAAAAAAGTTTGATAAGGAAAATAAAGGAAAAGCCGATTTTATTATTGTGGTAACTTCAACAATGACAAAAACATATTAATATTTAGTTTAATATAGAAAGCAAATAAGCAAAAGCTAATTTATTAATCTAATTCAAATGCTTCAAAAATGAAAAAAGTAATCCTTTTATTCGGTTTTTTATTTCTTATTATAGGAATAAATGCCCAAAATAATTTAGTTAAAAATGTGCCATTCATCAATATCGGGCCTTCAATTATGAGTGGTCGCGTTGTTGATATTGACGTAAATCCAAACCAGCCAACCGAATTTTATGTGGCTTATGCTTCCGGCGGTTTATGGTATACAAATAATAATGGCACCTCATTTACGGCTGTTGCAGACAATACGCCAACACAAAATATGGGAGATATTGCAGTTGATTGGAATAATGGAACTATATGGGCAGGAACAGGCGAGAGCAATTCTTCGCGTTCTTCCTATTCAGGAATTGGAATTTTAAAAAGTACTGATAAAGGCAAAGCTTGGGTGAATACCGGTTTAACAGATTCACACCATATTGGCAGAATAATTATCAATAAAAACAATCCGGATGAGGTGGTTGTGGGTGTTATCGGTCATTTATACACACCAAATAATGAGCGCGGGATTTTTAAAACTTCGGACCGCGGAAAAACATGGAAAAACGTTTTGTTTATTAACGAAAATACCGGAATTATAGACATTAGCGCTTCACCTACTAATTCCAATATTTTATATGCCGCTTCATGGGAAAGAGGAAGAAAAGCATGGGATTTTGATGGCGACGGCGAAAATTCGGCTATTTATAAAAGTAGCGATGCCGGTGCTACTTGGATTAAATTAACTGATGAAAAAAGTGGTTTCCCAACAGAAAGCGGAATTGGACGAATTGGACTTGCCGCTTTTAATGATGAGGTTTGCTATGCTTTACTCGACAACCAAAATAGAAGGCCAGAAGTGAAAAAAGAGGAAGGTGAAGGTTTGAAAAAAGACGATTTCAAAGAAATGAGTGTTGACGAATTTATGAAATTGGATGATGAAAAGTTGAACACCTATTTAAAGGATAACAATTTTGATAAAAAATACACTTCAGAAAGTGTAAAATCATTGGTGAAAAAAGGAAAAATTCAACCACATGATTTGAAAAATTATTTAGAAGACGCCAATTTTGTTTTGTTGAATTCTGAAGTTATTGGCGCCGAAGTGTACAAATCAGTAGATGGCGGAAAAACATGGAAAAAAACGCATGAAAATTATTTAGATGATGTTTACAGTTCTTATGGCTATTATTTTGGAATTATTGCGGTAAACCCTTTAAATAAAAATAAAATTTATATTGGCGGCGTACCTATTTTAAAATCAGAAGATGGCGGAAAAGACTTCACTTCAATCGATAAAGAAAATGTACACTCTGATCACCACGTTTTATGGATAAATCCAAAATTAGAAGGTCATTTAATCAATGGCAATGATGGTGGTGTTAACATCACTTATGATGATGGCAAAAACTGGATTAAAAATAACCAGCCTGCAGTTGGACAGTTTTATTTCATAAATGTTGACAATCAAAAACCCTATAATGTATACGGAGGTTTGCAGGATAATGGTGTTTGGTACGGCTCAAGTAATTACGAGGCTTCAAAAAGATGGGAAGCCAACGGAAATTATCCCTATAAAAGTATTGGTGGTGGAGACGGAATGCAAGTTCAAATAGATAACAGAGACCACAATATTGTATATGCAGGCTCACAATTTGGCCATTATTATCGTGTGAATTTAAAAACTGACGAACGTATAGATATTCATCCAATGCATGAATTGGGAGATTTACCGTATCGGTACAATTGGCAAGCGCCAATCTTATTGTCTAAACACAATCAGGATATTTTATATATGGGCGCCAATAAAGTGTTGCGCTCTATGAATAAAGGCGAAACTTTTGAAGCAATTTCAGGTGATTTAACCACTGGCGGAAAAAAAGGAAATGTGCCTTTTGGAACCATCACTACCATTGCTGAAAGTCCATTTCAATTTGGTTTTATTTATGAGGGAAGCGATGATGGTTATGTAAATGTTACAACAAATAGCGGCGGGAGCTGGACCAGAATTTCAGACAAATTGCCTCAAGCGCTTTGGGTTTCTCGCATTATTGCGTCACAATATGAAAAAGAGCGCGTTTATGTGGCATTAAACGGTTCCAGAAGCGATGATTTTAAGCCTTATGTTTTTGTAAGTGAAAACAGTGGAACAACTTGGAAGAACATAAGCATTAATCTGCCAAATTCTCCTGTAAATGTTATAAAAGAAGACACAAAAGATGAAGCAATTTTATATGTGGGAACCGACAATGGCGTTTATGTGAGTTTTGATAAAGGCGAAAATTGGCAGGAATTTTCCAATGGCTTGCCAAAAGTGGCTGTTCATGATTTGGTGATTCAACCTGAAGCAAAGGACTTGCTAATTGGAACGCACGGACGCTCAATTTATAAAGCAAATATTGCCGATTTACAACAGTTTAATATGATAAAAGACAAGCCGGTAACTATTTTTGAAATTCCGGAGGTTAAACATTCTTCGCGCTGGGGAAGTTCCTGGAGTAAATGGGATGAAGTTAATGAGCCCAAAATAAGTATTCCTTTTTATGTTTTAAACGAAGGGGTTTTTGAGGTAATTATCACGTCAGAAGATGGTATTGAATTAAATAGATTTTCGGTTCAGGCTGATAAAGGATTTAATTATGTTGAATACAATTTGGCTTATTCTGAAAAAGGAAAAACTGCTTATCTGAAAAAACATAAATCGCCAGAAATCAAAAAATCAAAAAATGAAGTTTTCTATTTATTAAAAGGCAAATACTTTATTAAATTAGGGGAAGCTAAAAAAGCTTTTGAGGTGAAATAAAAACATGAAAAAAAGCGCAGTTTTTATTGTAATTCTTTTTTTAAGCAGCCAATTGAGTGCGCAATCAAATTGGGAGAAATTTTGGAATCTATCAGTTCCATATAAAAAATGGGTGCTTTTTCATCCGTTTAAAGCCAAAAGTGCTTTAGAAGTTTCTCTTGAAGCCATAAAAGTTTCAGATTCTGTTGCCAAAACCGATTTGTTGGATAAAGATATAGCCGGCGGACAAGTAGATGCGTTTAGGCACGCCTACTGGATGGCAAGATTACGACAAGAAATTGGAAAACGAGCAGCAATTTCTTTGGGTAGAGCGCACGAGAAGGATAATTATATTACGTATAAAAAACACGAAACAGAAAACGGGATTGTGCCTGATAAAGCATCAAAAGAAATGGATTTGTTCAATAACAATGTTGGATTGAGTTTCACGCAAAAAGGAATTTCGGACTCTAAAAACGGACTTACCTATAAAATTGTAAATGCAATTTTAAGTGGTGATTTAAGAGTTGTTAAAAAAGACTCCATTGGAAATTTTTTAACTTGTGATGGTAAAATAATTCCTTCTGGAGAATTGCTGCATTCTTGGCAAAACAGGAAGTGTTTAATTTTTTCAAATGAATAAAAAATTGAATTTAAGTTTTTAGGAATAACCTATTTAGAATGACATAACTTTCTTATAACCATTCTAAATAAACAATTACGCTCAAATTATGTTTCTATATATTTCCATACAAAAAATGAAATAGTATCTTTGTTACTTTCAAAAAAACTTTTATAAAAAATGAGCGGATTTTTATCTTCATCAATCGCAAGGAAAGTAGCGATGGCTTTATCTGCACTTTTCCTTATTATTTTCTTACTTATTCATTTAACTGTAAACATAACTTCATTATTCAGTGAAAGTGTATTTAATGAGTTGTCTCATTTTATGGGGACTAATTTTTTAATACAATTTTTAATGCAACCCGTTTTAATTTTTGGTGTTGTTTTTCACTTTGTGATGGGATTTGTTTTAGAGCTGAAGAACAGAAGTTCAAGAACAGTTAAATATGTCAAATTCAACGGTGCTGCAAATTCCTCTTGGGTGTCAAGAAATATGGCAATTAGCGGTGGGGTTATTTTAATTTTTATTGCAATTCATTTCATTGATTTCTGGTTTCCAGAACTGAACCACAAATACATTGAATTTTTACCGGAAGACCCAACAAGATATTTTGCGGAATTGCAACACAAATTTACCAATCCTTTAAGGGTGGGAGTTTATGTAATTGCCTTTGTGTTATTGGCATTGCACTTACAGCATGGTTTCCAATCAGCATTTCAATCTATTGGTTTAATGAGGTATGAAAAATGCATAAAGACATTGGGTAAAATTTACGCAATAGTAATTCCATTAGGGTTTATTACCATAGCATTGTTTCATTATTTCAGTCAATTAAACCATTAATCTTATAAAATTATGACGACTTTAAATTCAAGAGTACCAGAAGGTCCAATAAAAGATAAATGGACATTATATAAAGACAAAATTAACTTGGTGAACCCAGCCAACAAACGCAATATAGATATTATTGTTATTGGAACAGGTTTGGCGGGAGGTTCTGCTGCTGCTACTTTAGCAGAGTTAGGCTATAGCGTAAAAGCATTTGCTTATCAGGATTCTCCACGTAGAGCGCACTCCATTGCTGCTCAGGGAGGAATCAATGCTTCAAAAAATTATATGGGTGATGGAGATTCTGACTATCGCTTATTTTATGATACTGTAAAAGGTGGTGATTACCGTTCGCGTGAAGCGAATGTATATCGTTTGGCAGAAGTATCAGGAAACATTATTGACCAATGTGTGGCACAAGGAGTTCCTTTTGCACGTGATTATGGTGGATTGCTGGACAATCGTTCATTTGGAGGTGTATTGGTTTCTCGTACTTTTTATGCAAAAGGGCAAACAGGTCAGCAATTGTTATTAGGAGCTTATTCAGCAATGAATCGTCAAATTGCTCGCGGTAAAATAGAAATGTTTAACCGTCACGAAATGTTGGATGTGGTTATTGTTAATGGAAAAGCAAGAGGTATAATTGCCCGTAATTTAATAACGGGCGAAATTGAACGTCATTCCGCTCATGCAGTTGTTATTGCAACCGGAGGTTATGGAAACGTTTATTTCTTATCAACCAATGCTATGGGATCTAATGCAACTGCCGCTTGGAAAATTCATAAAAAAGGGGCGTTTTTTGCAAATCCTTGTTTCACGCAAATTCATCCAACCTGTATTCCAAGATCGGGAGATTATCAGTCAAAATTAACATTGATGTCTGAATCATTGCGTAATGATGGCCGAATTTGGGTTCCTGCAAAATTAGATGATGCGAAAGCTATTCAACAAAAGAAATTAAAACCAAATCAAATTGATCAAGAAAATAGAGATTATTTCTTAGAGAGAAGATATCCTGCTTATGGAAACTTGGTGCCTCGTGATGTAGCGTCAAGAGCCGCAAAAGAACGTTGTGATGCTGGTTTTGGCGTTAACGCAACAGGTGAAGCGGTTTATTTAGATTTTGCGACAGCTATAAAACGATATGGAACCGAACAAGCTAAAATACATGGAATTCACGATGCCTCAGTAGAAAAGATTACGGAGTTAGGAGAAGCGGTTATTGAAGAAAAATATGGAAACTTATTCCAAATGTATGAGAAAATCATTGATGAAAATCCATACAAAACACCTATGATGATTTATCCTGCGGCACATTATACCATGGGCGGTATTTGGGTAGATTATAATTTAATGACTACCGTTCCGGGCTTGTACTGTATTGGGGAAGCAAACTTCTCTGATCACGGTGCAAACAGATTGGGCGCTTCTGCTTTGATGCAAGGATTGGCCGACGGTTATTTTGTATTGCCTTATACCATTGGTGATTATTTGGCTGATGATATCAGAACCGGAAAAATAAAAACAGATTCTCCCGAATTTGAGGAAGCTGAAAAATCGGTTAAAAGCCAATTGGAATTCTTCATCAACAATAAAGGAACACATACCGTAGATTATTACCATAAAAAATTAGGGTTGGTCATGTGGAATAAAGTTGGAATGGCCCGTAATGCTAAAGGGTTAAAAGAAGCCATCACAGAAATTCAGGAAATTAGAGAAGATTTCTGGAAAAACGTAAAAGTTCCAGGCAGTTTGAACGAATTTAATCAAGAGGTTGAAAAAGCAGGAAGAGTTGCCGATTTCTTAGAATTGGGCGAGTTGTTTGCAAAAGATGCTTTGGAGCGCGAAGAATCTTGCGGAGGTCATTTCCGAGAAGAACATGTAACGGAAGACGGCGAAGCTAAAAGAGATGATAAAAATTTCGCTTATGTTGCCGCTTGGGAATATACAGGGAAACCGAGTGAGGCCATTTTGCACAAAGAAGAATTAGAATTTAAAGATATTGAATTAAAAACTCGTTCTTATAAATAGGCAATAGCGAAATAGGCAAAAGGCAATAGGTAAATGAATACAATAAAATCATATAAAGATTTATTAATTTGGCAAAAAGGAATTGAAATTGTCAAAGAAACCTATCTATTATGTGAAAATTTACCAGATAAAGAAGTTTATGGTTTACAAAGTCAAATGAAAAGAGCTGCTGTTTCTATCCCTTCAAATATAGCAGAAGGTTATGGTAGAAATTATACTCAAAACTATATTCAATTTATAAAAATTGCCAGAGGCTCATTATTAGAGTTAGAAACTCAAGTAATTATTTCGAAAGAACTAGATTTGATAAACGAAAATCAATCTAGTAAAATATTAAATTTAATAATTGAAGAAAATAAAATGTTAAATGCCTTTATTAAATCAATAAGCAAAGAATAAAAACACTATTGCCTATTGCCTAATGGCTAAAAAACTAAAGATATGAATTTAACGTTAAAAATTTGGAGACAAAAAGGACCACAAGACAAAGGTCAAATGGTCGAATATAAAGTAACTGATATTTCAGAACATATGTCATTTTTAGAAATGATGGACGTTTTAAATGAAAGTCTGGTTGCAAAAGATGAAGAACCGATAGCTTTTGATCACGACTGCAGAGAAGGTATTTGCGGAATGTGTTCTTTACAAATTAATGGAGAGGCTCATGGTCCGGACAGAGGTATTACCACTTGTCAATTACACATGAGAATG
This sequence comes from Flavobacteriaceae bacterium, assembly GCA_016649745.1. GTDB lineage: Bacteria > Bacteroidota > Bacteroidia > Flavobacteriales > Flavobacteriaceae > Lutibacter. Next base: position 11,410 of record JAENXD010000059.1, read on the forward strand.
TTTAAAGATGGTGATACTATTTTTATAGAACCTTTTAGAGCAAATGCTTTTCCGGTAATTAAAGATTTAGTAATTGACCGCATGGCTTTTGAGCGTATTCAACAAGCTGGTGGATATATTTCCGTGAATACATCGGGAAATACACAAGATGCAAATGGCATTCCTATTTCTAAACACGATGCTGATTTATCCATGGATGCGGCTTCTTGTATTGGTTGCGGAGCTTGTGTAGCGAGTTGTAAAAACTCAAGTGCAATGTTGTTTGTTGCCGCAAAAGTTTCACAATTTTCACTATTGCCGCAAGGTAAAATTGAAGCGAAAGACCGTGTACTTAACATGGTTGCTCAAATGGATTTAGAGGGATTTGGGAACTGTACAAACACAGGAGCTTGTGAAGTGGAATGCCCTAAAGAAATTAAGATTACTAATATTGCCCATATGAATCTCGAATATTTAAAAGCGAGTGTTTAGCATAAATCAAGCTTTAATTTTTTAAATGAAAACCCAAAAGAACCTTCTTTTGGGTTTTTTAATTGATGATTAAATAAACAATGCCGGCAATAACAAAAATTACCACAATGATTAAATATTGCCAAATATCGGTAAAATAAACTAAATTTTTTTCCCAAAAAGTTTTCAAAGATTTCATCATTTAAAATTTAATGCTGCAAGTTGGTTAAAGTTACGGAAATCGCTGTAAAATAATCGCAGTTTTTATTTTTAAATGCCCTTTGTTTCGGGTTTAGCTCTTAAATATCTATTTATTTCAATTAAAACTTTACTTTTGAGTATCAATAAATGTAATTATGTCCAACTTTAAAGTTTCCTTACATTCAAAACTTCCCGCAGTTAAAACCAGTATTTTTAGCATTATGAGCGGTTTGTCATCCAAAGAAAATGCCCTAAACTTATCGCAAGGATTTCCAAATTTTGAGAGTGATCCAAAACTGATTGAATTGGTAAATAAAGCAATGAAAAATGGTAAAAATCAGTATGCACCAATGCCCGGAATTTTTAGTTTAAGGGAAGCTATTGCTGAAAAAATGGAAAATTTGTATGGAATTTCTTACAACCCGGATACTGAAATAACCATTACGGCAGGTGCAACTCAAGCCATATTCACAGCCATTGCTGCCGTTATTAAAAAAGATGATGAAGTCATTATTTTTAAACCTGCTTATGACAGTTATGAACCTTCTATTGAATTGTTCGGCGGAAAAACAATAGCCGTTCAACTAAATCCGGAAAATTTCAACATAGATTGGGTAAAAGTAAAAGGATTGATTACAGATAAAACGAAGATGATTATCATTAATTCTCCGCACAATCCTTCGGGCAGAATTTTATCAAAAGAGGACATGCTGCAATTGGAATCGCTGTTAAAAAATACCGACATTTTATTGTTGAGCGATGAGGTTTATGAGCATATTATATTTGATGGTGAAAAGCATCAGTCGGCAGGCTTGTTTCCTTCTTTGGCCGAAAGAACATTTATTACGGCTTCCTTCGGAAAAACATTTCACAATACGGGTTGGAAAGTGGGTTATTGCATTGCACCGGCTTTTTTAACGGAAGAATTTAGAAAAGTGCACCAGTTTAACGTGTTTAGCGTAAACCATCCAACACAAGTTGCGCTGGCCGAATATTTAAAAAATTCTAATAATTATTTAGAATTGGGCAGTTTTTATCAGCAAAAAAGAGATTTGTTTTTAAGCCTTCTGAAAGATTCCCGTTTCGATTTTAAGCCTTCAGCCGGCACCTATTTTCAATTGCTGAATTTTTCGAAAATAACAGATGAAAGCGATGTTGATTTTGCCATAAGATTGACCAAAGAACAAAAAATTGCTTCGATACCAATTTCGGTATTTAATGAAGCCGGTTTGGATACCAAAGTATTGCGATTTTGCTTTGCAAAAACGGATGAAACCTTAATTAAAGCTGCTGAAGTTATATGTGCAATTTAAATGATTAATTTTGTTATGCTAAACTCAATTATTATGAAAAATTTTAGTACTATTATTATTGTGGTCATCTTTTTATTTTTCGCCTATTCCCAAGCACAAAATGTAACGTATAGAGGAAAGGAATATACCGTAAAAAAGGATAAAATATATTTTGGGGATAAGGATATTACAGCAACGCTTACTGTTGATCAAATTACGAATATTAAAAACAGACTGAATGAAAATTTAGTTATCGAAAAAAGAATAAAAATTGCGGAAAAGGAAAAAAGTAACGCTGAAAAAAAACTGAAAAAGGCTGAAAAAAAGCGAAAACAAGCCGAACAGGCGCTTAAAAAGATGCAAAATGAGGAAAAAGCACTGGTCAGTTATCAAAAGAAATACCAAAAAGAATTGGACCAATATAAAAAATTAAAAAAGATAGGAAAGTTGGCGTCTGGTGATGAAGAAAAATGGCAAAAAAAATTGAAGGCTCTTGAAGAGAAAATTAAAAAAAGTAAAAAAAGATTGAACCGTTATTAATTTATTTTTAAAAATGACATCAGACTATATTAAAATAGCACTAATACAAACGGAATTAATTTGGGAAAACCCCCAAAAAAACAGGGATAATTTTTCAGAAAAAATAAATCTAATTAAAGAACAGGTTGATTTAATTGTTTTACCTGAAATGTTTTCAACCGGATTTACGATGCATCCCCAAGAAAATTCGGAAACTATGGAAGGGGAAACCGTTAAATGGATGCAAAAAACAGCTGCTGAAAAAAAATCGGCCATTGCAGGAAGCGTGGTCATTTCAGAAGGCAATAATTACTATAATCGGTTTTTATTTGTGCACCCTTCAGGAGAAATCAATTTTTATGACAAGCGGCATTTATTCACGTTGGCAGGAGAAGAAAAAGTTTATGAAAGCGGCAATAAAAAGTTAATTGTGAATTATATGGGCTGGAAAATTTGTCCGTTGGTTTGTTACGATTTGCGTTTCCCTGTTTGGGCTAGAAATGTAGAAGCGTATGATTTGTTAATTTATGTTGCCAATTGGCCAAAAATAAGAATTGCAGCTTGGGATACTTTGCTAAAAGCCAGGGCCATTGAAAATATGTGTTACACCATTGGCGTAAACAGGGTGGGCCTTGACGCCAATAATTATGAATATAACGGCCATTCCGTAGCATACGACAGTTTGGGAGAGCAATTGGTTGAAATACCACCAAATCAGGAAGAGACAGCTGTTTTTACTTTGGATAAAAATCACGTTTCAAAAACAAGAAATAAACTGGGTTTTTTAAATGACAGAGATTTTTTTAAAATTGAATGCCAATAAATTGTGTCACCCGGATTTATTTCAGGGTCTGATAATATAAGTTGAGATGTTGAAACAAGTTCAGCATGACTTTACTTTTTAAACTAAAGGATTCAGCCACTTAAAAGGATATTTTGTATCAGGAACTATAATACGTTCGGTAATTCGATACATACGTTCAGGCAATTTCAATAAATATTCTCTTGCTTTTTCGGCTTCATCAGTCAATCCGGTAATTTTATCGATCGCCCAAGTGTCATTTAGTTTTTTAATGATATCAACATAATCGAAACCGGTATAAACGCCTGCGCGTTGTGCTACGGTAGAAAATTGACTAAAGAGCGTTCCTTTTTCTTCATAAGAATGCCTTAGGTGATAGGCAGGCATCACTATTTTATTTTTCATCATATATTGAAAAGCCAGCATCATTTCACTGGGATCATATTTGAAAATTTGTTTCACAAATTCCGTATAAGCCATATGGTGACGCATTTCATCGCCTGCAATAATTTTAGACATTTTCGCCAAAATAGTATGTCCGTTTTTTCGTGCAATTTTTGCTACATTATTATGAGAAATGTAGGTCGCCAATTCCTGAAAACTGGTATATACAAAATTTTTATAGGGATCGCGACCGGTTCCAATATCCATTCCGTCAGCGATTAAATGTTGGGTGGTCATTTCAACTTCGCGCATATTTACCCTGCCTGACAAATAGATATATTTGTTCAAAACATCTCCATGTCTGTTTTCTTCGCTTGTCCAAGCTCTTATCCATTTTGCCCAGCCATTATCGCCGCCATTATTGCTGTGTTGTGAAATACCGTCAATATCGAGCAACCAGGATTCATAGGTTGGCAATGCTTCTTCCGTAATGGTATCTCCAACCAAAACCGTCCAAAAATCATCATCCAGTTCTTTTGAAATTTCTCTAATTTCTTTTACTTCTTCCATAAATTTATCGCTTTGTGAATTCGGAAGAAAATCTGTTGGCTGCCAAATTTTTTCAGGAGCTATTAAATACTTTTCAACAAAAGTGTCAATGTTTTTTTCTAAGGTCAGCATCACTTCTAACCTGATATTGTTTAACGACATGTTCTGTAATTTAGTAGTAGTAATTGCTAAATTACGTTATTTTTAATGGTATTCTCAACTTTTTCAAAAAGTTTAACAAATTCCAAGGAATCAGCCTTTATAGGTTCATGAAGTTCAAAACTAATTTTTACGCCTAATCCCAAAGGAAACTTACCATATTTATTGAGCTTCCAGCAATTGTTAATGGACATTGGAATTACGTAAGCTGAAGGCGCAAATTTGGTAAGCATTTTAAGTCCGTTTTCAGAAAATCGTTTCGGAACACCATCTTTACTTCTGGTACCTTCAGGAAAAATAACTGCTGAATAGTTGTTTTTTTCAATGTATTGCCCAAATTCTTTGAGGGCGGCTAAAGCTTGTCGGGAATCATTTCTGTCGATTAAAACAGAACCGCCATGAGTTAAATTGTAGGAAACGCTCGGAATTCCTTTTCCCAATTCAACCTTTGATACAAATTTTGGATGGTATTTTCTCATAAACCATGAAACAGGCGGAATATCATTCATTCCCTGATGGTTTGAAACGATAATTAAAGGAACATTTTCAGGAATTGTGTATTTATTGATAAATTTTATGCGCGTTCCTAAAATATATAGAAGCAAAGTAAGACTTCCGTTCATTAAATCTACCGCCATTTTGTGGCCGCGATATTTTCCAATGTTGTAACCAAGCCACTGTAGCACATGAAAAATAAGCAGAAAAATTCCATAAAGAAGGTAGAAGATTGATGAAAGAAAGTATGATACTATTTTTTCCATAATTAAAAAAATATCCTAAGAAGTTGTGCTTAGGATATAAAGATTATTAGTTAGAAAACCACAAATGCCAAGGAATTACTGCAAGAATAAGCAGTAAAGCAATGCCATAATAAATGGCAATTGTCTTAAATTTTGCGGCATCTGTTGTTTTCTTTTTATGTTTTGAAAAGCCGATGGTAATTAAAGCAATGGCAATAATAATCATTAACGGATGCTCTATCAAAGGTTTTCTAAGTTCACTATTTTTCATGACTTCACCCATTCCTAAAGTTCGCATTGTTTCATAATAGGTTGAAGTATAAAAGGCGATAAAGCCGAATATAAGTTGAATATGTGCAGTAATTAAGGCAAATAAAGAAATGCGTAAATCTTTAGCTTTGAATTCTTTTTTTGAAGTTAATCCTATAATTGCGTTTACAACTGCAGAAATTAAGACAATCAATACAATGTAAGCCCAATAAGAATGAATCATTTTAGTCATAGTAGATAGTTTTAGTTAAATGCAAAAATAGGAAAAATTTATTGTTATAGATAAGGAAAGCATTTAAACAACAGGGCAAACGCATCATAATTTAATTAGTTTTTCCAAATATTGATTATCCCACCCTGCTTTAAGTCGTTTTCCTTTGACGCCAACTTTGGCGGTTTTTTCATTTTTCAGTAGATTTAAAGCTATTTTTGTGAGTACCGAAA
>JAENXD010000134.1 GCA_016649745.1 Flavobacteriaceae bacterium
AATAAAGACTTTTCGACTAAAATAACTTTTGATGTTGGAAGTAACACTGGCGGAAGTGCCTATACTGCCTTTTTAAAAATCGCTCAATTAGACTGGAAGGTAGCTTCTGGAGTTAAATTAAGTATGGGATTAATTGGAATGAAACAATTTAATGACCAAGAAGATTTTTGGGGTTACCGTTATATATTTAAATCATTTCAAGATGAAAATGGTTATGGATCCAGTGCCGATTTAGGTGTAAATGCAGAATTTGCCATAACTAAAAAATTAAAAGCGAATTTTGTGGTATTTAATGGAGAAGGCTACAAAAACATTCAGGATGTTAATGGAAATCAGAAATTTGGCGGAAGCTTAATATTTACTCCGGTTGAAGGCTTGACTACGAAAGTTTATATGGATAGCGAAGCCGTCACAGGCTCAAAAGCAGTAACTTCATTATCCTTATTTGCTGGTTATAGTGCGTCAGATTGGAGATTGGGTGCTGAATACAATAAATTGAATGATGCTAAAAAATATTCAAGCCCGGCTGTTGACCATGAATTGGATGGCTTGTCATTCTATGCCACTTATGTTATCAATAAAAAAGTTGAAATTTTTGGAAGGTACGACCAACTAAGCTCAAACACATTAACTGGTGATTTAGCCGCATGGAATGCGGACAAAGACGGTAGCCAAATTATAACAGGAATTCAATATGCGCCAGTTAAAGGCCTTAAATTTTCACTAAATTACCAAGGCTTTAGTTTTGATAATTCAACATTAAACAACAAATCATTGGTATTTTTAAATGCTGAATTTAAATTATAATTCATTTAATATAAAGAAAACAACAGGAAACAAATAATTTTTAGTTAACCTAAACTTAACAATCAAAACAGTCCTTTGCATAACAATTAAAACAATAAAAAAAATGAAAAAATTAGTAATTATGATGTCCTTAGCTTTAGTAATAGGAGCTTGTGGAAACAAAAAAGAAAAAGGAACAGAATTAACAGGGTCAATTTCTATTGATGGATCAGGAACTGTTTTTCCTGTTTCAGAAGCTGTTGCCGAAGAATTTTTAAAAGTTGAACCAAAAGTAAAAGTTACTGTTGGTGAGTCTGGAACCGGTGGAGGTTTTAAAAAATTTGGAACTGGAGTTACCGATATCAGTGATGCTTCAAGAGAAATTAAAGATAAAGAAATTGCGCTTTGTAAAGAAAATGGTATAGAATATATACAACTAACAGTTGCTCTTGATGGCATTTCTGTAGTTGTTAATAAAGAAAATACTTGGGCCAAAACAATGACTACCGAAGAACTTAAAAAACTTTGGGAGCCAAATAGCACTGTTAATAAATGGAGTGATATTAGAGCCGATTGGCCAAATGAGGAAATTCACTTATATGGTCCAAATACTTCACATGGTACCTACGATTTCTTTACTGAAGTAATCATGGGAGAATCTGGCGCAAGCAGAACTGATTATAATGCGGTATCAGATTATAACGTTGCCGTACAGGGAATTGAAAAAGACACTTATGCCTTGGGTTATTTCGGATTGTCTTATTATGAAGAAAATAAAGATAAACTAGGTGTTGTTGGAATTGACAATGGAAATGGCGCCGTTTTGCCAAGTATAGAAACAGTATCAAGCAATGAATACGCTCCTTTATCAAGATCATTATTTATATTTGTGAACAAAAAATCGGCACAACGACCTGAAGTTCAAAAGTTTGTAAATTTCTATTTAGACAATGCGCCGCAATTATCTAAAGAAGTTGGTTATGTTCCTATGCCACAAAGTGGGTACGATGAACAAAAAGCAGCTTTTAATAAAATACTTACGAAATAAATATTCAAATTAAAAAATTATATTTGCCGATAAGGTTTCTTATCGGCAATTGTATTGTATGAAAATTAAAGAAAAATTAATTGAAATCATATTAAAGCTCTGTGCTTTTATTACCATATTAACTACAATTGGTATTATTGCAGTGCTGCTATTTGAAAGCATTTCTTTTTTTAGAAGTGTGTCCATATTGGAGTTTTTAACAGATACAAGATGGACACCTTTATTTAGTGAAAAGCATTTTGGTATTTTAGCATTGGTTTCAGGAACTTTTTTAACTGCGGCAATAGCCATTGCAGTGGCACTTCCAATAGGATTGACCATCGCAATTTATTTAAATATGTATGCCCCTAAAAGTTTTAGAAAAACGTTAAAGCCATTTCTTGAAATTTTGGCGGCTATCCCTACGGTAGTTTATGGTTTCTTTGCTTTATCAATTGTAACCCCTTTTTTACAAAACATTTATCCCGATTTAGAAACATTCAATTCATTGTCTGCAGGGATTGTAATGGGTATTATGATTATCCCTTTTATATCCTCCTTAAGTGAAGATGCCCTGTATGCAGTTCCGAAGTCTTTAAAATTAGCTGCTTTTGGAATGGGTTCAACCCGGTTTCAAACGGCATTTAAAGTAATGGTGCCTGCTGCTTCATCTGGAATTATAGTATCCATCATATTAGCTATTTCAAGAGCTATTGGTGAAACGATGATCGTCGCCATTGCTGCTGGACAACAAGCCCAGTTCACGTTGAATCCAACCATACCAATTCAAACCATTACGTCTTATATAGTGCAAGTAAGTTCGGGTGATGCGCCGCAAGGTTCCCTGGAATACAAAACTATTTTTGCCGCCGGTCTTACCTTGTTTTTATTTACCTTTACGTTGAACACCATTAGTTTTTGGATTAAGAAAAAGTACCAGGAAAAATATGAATAACATTAGAAAAAACAAATATAAAGATCAGGCTTTTAAAGCTTTAGGCATGTTATTTACCTTTTTTGGAATTTCAATTCTGGTGATATTAATTTATAATATTCTGAGGGTAGGATTTACCAGAATTAATTGGGATTTTTTAACAAGTTTACCGTCAAGAAAACCTGAAGAAGCCGGAATTTATACGGCTATTATTGGCACATTGGATTTGATGCTTTTAACTGTTATTTTTGCAATTCCTATAGGAGTTGGCGCCGGAATTTATTTAGAAGAATATTCAAAAAAGTCTAAATTGTCATCACTATTAGAAATTAACATTTCAAATTTGGCGGGAGTTCCTTCTATCATATACGGATTATTGGGATTGGGCATTTTTGTCCGATATTTTAATTTTGGTGGCAGTATTTTATCAGGAAGTTTAACCTTGTCTCTTTTAATTTTACCGATTATTATTGTTGCAACGAGGGAAGCCATAAAAGCAGTGCCACCATCATTAAAAGAAGCTTCATTCGCATTGGGCGCTTCTAAATGGCAAACCATAAGAAATGTTGTTTTGCCATCCTCATTTGGCGGGATTTTAACAGGAATAATATTATCCTTATCAAGAGCAATTGGTGAAACGGCACCATTAATTGTAGTTGGCGCAATGGCATATGTACCTTTTGTGCCGCACTCGCTTTTTGATACATTTTCAGTGTTGCCAATGCAAATTTTTAACTGGACAACAAGACCACAGCAAGGGTTTGCAATTGCAGCTTCCGCAGCAATCATAATATTATTGCTTATTACATTCATAATGAATGGAATAGCCGTTTATTTTAGAAACAGATGGCAAAAAAAGTTACAATAATCCAATGAACGATCTAATGACAGAAAAAACCACCGAACCTAAAGTAGAAACAACAACTGCCGAAAAATACAAATTACAAGCCAAAGACGTAAACGTTTTTTATGGCGACTTTCAGGCCATTAAAAATATTTCCATGAATATTAAGCCAAATAGTATTACCGCTTTTATTGGGCCTTCAGGTTGTGGAAAATCTACCTTTATAAGATTGTTTAATAGGATGAATGATTATGTGGATGATTTCAGAATGGAAGGTAAAATAAAAATAGATGACACTAACATCTATGGAAAAAAAACACAGGTTGAAGAACTGAGGAAAGAAGTTGGCATGGTTTTTCAAAAACCAAATCCATTCCCAAAATCCATTTTTGAAAACGTTGCTTACGGATTACAAATTCAAGGCATAAAAGATAAAAAAGTATTGACTCAACGTGTAGAAAAAGCTTTAATTCAAGCTGATTTATGGAATGAGGTTAAAGATAATTTAAACAAATCGGCTTTAGCTTTATCGGGTGGGCAACAACAACGATTATGTATTGCCAGAACCTTGGCGGTTGAACCTTCCATTTTATTAATGGACGAACCAACTTCAGCATTAGATCCTATTTCAACAGCAAAAATTGAAGAATTAATTTATCATTTAAAAGAACATTATACGATAATAATTGTAACTCATAATATGCAACAGGCGTCAAGAATCAGCGACTATACGGCGTTTTTTTATATGGGTGAATTAATTGAATTTGATAAAACCAGAAAGATTTTTACAAATCCCGAGAAAAAACAAACAGAAAATTATATTACAGGTAGGTTCGGCTAAAAAATAAAATTATGATAAATATTGAAGAACAAAGAGTTGCTTTAAGTAAGATAGGTGAAGAAATGTTAAACTTATGTCAGAGTCAGGTTGAACTCGCTTATGAGGCTTTTACAATTTTTGACACAGACTTAGCGGAAGATGTCATTTCAAAGGAGAACAGAGTGAATGCCCTTGATTTAAAAATTGAAAGGGATACAGATAATTTTATTGCGCTATACAATCCTGTTGCAACCGATTTAAGATTTGCATTGGCGATACTTAAAATTAATTACAATTTAGAACGAATTGGAGACCAAGCATTTGACATAGCCAACCATACTCTTGATTTAAATCAAAAATTAGCACCCGAATTAATAGAAAAATTGGAGTTTAATTTAATGTTTGAAACCCTTGGCAGTATGTTTAATGATGTATTAACGGCCTACACTGATGAAAATTTAAAGGCTGCCAGAAAAGTATTTAAGAAAGATAAAATTATTAATAAAATAAACTCAAACACTTTTAATATTGTTGAGGAAGAAGTTGTTAAAAATCCTGAATTAATTAGGCAATATCTAATGGCCTTAGTTGTTATGAAAAAATTTGAAAAAATTGGAGATTTGCTAAAAAACATTTCTGAAAGCATCATATACTATGTTGACGCTAAAGTTTTAAAACATAAAAAGAAAAAGTAGTTTATATTTGACTTATCAGAATTATTGAATAAAATATAGACTTTAAAAAATAAATAATTTAAAATGAAAGGGATTTGGTTTAATTAAACCAAATCCCTTTTTTAAATAAACTGTATTCTTTGATTTTTAAGAAAATAGCCATTTAAATAGTATAAAAAAAAATAACTCATTACTTTTACGCAATTAAAAAAACCTCCAAATGGATAATTTGTACTTATTAATGATTGCTGCCCTTGCAATTTTAGCTATTGCCGATTTAGTTGTAGGAGTCAGTAATGACGCCGTTAACTTTTTAAATTCTGCAATAGGTTCAAAAGCTGTATCATTTAAAACAATCATGATTGTTGCCAGTATTGGTATTGCCTGTGGGGCCGTATTTTCAAGTGGAATGATGGAGGTTGCTCGAAAAGGAATTTTTAATCCTGGAATGTTCATGTTTAGTGACATCATGATTATTTTTATGGCGGTAATGATTACCGATATCCTGTTGCTTGATTTTTTCAATAGTATCGGTATGCCAACATCTACCACGGTTTCAATTGTTTTTGAATTATTAGGCGCAGCTGTTGCGGTTGCATTAATTAAAATAGGTGCAGATGGCGGTAATTTTTCAGATGTTGCAAACTATATAAATACTTCAAAAGCAACTATGATTATTTTTGGAATTCTGCTATCCGTAATAATCGCATTTTCTGTCGGTGCTTTTGTGCAATATTTCTCCCGTCTATTATTATCATTTAATTTTGAGAGAAAAGCGGCATGGGTTGGCGCCATATTTGGAGGAATTGCGTTATCGTCAATTATGTACTTTATCCTGATGAAAGGTATTGGAGGAACAAATTATGCCACACAAAGTTTTGATGTTATTGGTGGAACCATACAAGATTTCTTAAAGAATTATGTTTACCAAATTATCGTCATAAATTTGATTTTTTGGTCTGCAGTATCCTACATTTTAATAAACTACTTTAAAATCAATATTTACAAAATTATCATCATTGTAGGTACTTTTGCATTAGCACTGGCATTTGCAGGCAATGACCTGGTGAATTTTATTGGTGTTCCTATTGCAGGCTGGCAATCATATGAAGCCTGGGTGGTTTCCGGAGTTCCCGCCAATGAATTTGCAATGAATGTTTTAGCCGAGAAGGTCTCTACACCTACCGTATTGTTATTTATTGCCGGAATGATAATGGTATTAACGCTTTGGTTTTCTTCAAAAGCAAGAGCCGTAGTAAAAACTTCAGTTGATTTATCAAGCCAGGCTGATACCAAAGAACGTTTTGAACCAACCTTTACCTCAAGAGTTTTGGTAAGAGGTTCTATTTTGTTTTCAAAATATTTTTCAGTTTTAATTCCAAATTCTATTCAAAATAAAATTGACAAACAATTTGAAAAACCTGTAATTGAACTAGCTCAAGGAAAAAAACTTGAATTACCCGCTTTTGATTTGGTAAGAGCGGCAGTCAATTTAATGGTTTCAGGAGTTTTAATTTCAATAGCAACATCCTATAAATTGCCACTATCAACCACCTACGTAACATTTATGGTTGCAATGGGTTCTTCATTGGCAGACAGAGCATGGGGAAGTGAAAGTGCAGTTTACAGAGTTGCGGGAGTTTTAAATGTAATTGGGGGATGGTTTTTTACTGCAATAATGGCTTTTATTGCGGCAGGCGTCACTGCTTATTTGATCTTTTTAGGAGGACCAACAATGATTGCAATTTTACTGTTAATTGCAGTTTTTTTATTGGTTAGAAACTCATTAAAACATATTAAAAAATCAAAAGAAACAAAAGCAGAAGACAGTTTAAACCGATCTGAAAGCAAATCTGTAAAAGGAGTTATTGAAGAGAGCGCCGATAATATTTCTAAAGTGCTAAAAAGAGTAAGTAAAATAAATGAAAATACTATTAACGGATTGATAAATGAAGATTTACCAACGCTTAAAAAAGCTAAAAATACAGTTGGAAAATTAGAATCTGAGATTGAAGATTTACAAAACAACATTTTCTATTTTATTAAAAATTTAGATGAATCATCCGTTAGCGCAAGTACTTTTTATATAGATGTCATTGGTGATTTACAAGACATTGCGCAATCTGTAAGTTTTATTTCAAAAGTAAGTCATAAACATATTCACAACAACCATAAAGGTTTAAAAACAAGCCAAGCAAAAGAATTAAAAGAAATTGATGAAAAATTAACACGTTTATTTGGTAAAATAAGAACCATTTTTGATTCTCGTTCTTTTAATAAAATCACTTCTTTACTTGAAGAAAAACAAGAATTGTTAACCATCGTTTCCAGCTATGCTCAAAAGCAGGTAGATCGTACAAGAACAACAGAATCCAGCCCTAAAAATACAACGCTCTACTTTAGTATTTTGTTAGAAACTGAAGACTTGATAAAAGCTACAATGGATTTGTTGGAATTGTATGCTACCAAGAAATAAAAATAATTAAGAACTTTATTTAAATGTGAAGAGGTCGTCTAAAAACTATTTAGGCGACCTTTTATTTTTTTAGTATTATTAGTGTTACGTTTAAGTTATAGGTGTAATTAGGCAATTTGTCCCCAGTTAAAATTTAGCAAAGCGATTCTTATATCGCTAAAGTTACTTTTTTAAGGTTATGTGCCATTGCAACAAGCCCGATTTCTGTTTCTGCTTTCTCAAGACCTCTTAGCATAAACCTTTTGAAGTTCATATTGTGTTTTATATTACCAAAGACAGCCTCAACATCCCAACATCTTTGTTTGCGGTGCGCTACCCCTTGGGTACTGAGCAACTTTTCTTTGCCCTTTGCTTTGAGTCTTACCAGATTGTGGTTGCGCTCAACGATCCGGTTGCCCTTTGCTTTGTGGCATAGGCTCCTTATTGGGCAGCCTTGACAATTTTTGGCCCGGTAGCTATTGATGGTCTGTACATATCCCGTGGCGGTCTCTCGCTGATAG
>JAENXD010000076.1 GCA_016649745.1 Flavobacteriaceae bacterium
GGAAAGGGCTGGGGATAGGAAAAAATAAAAGCCTCTAAAATGCAAGTTTAGAGGCTTTATCAAAAAAAGACTATTAATTAACTAATTCAAATAATTATAATATTCTCCTATTATCTTTATAGCATTTGCATGCTTTATGGGGTTGTTTATTTATTAGTACAAATTTATAGCTTTAAAGTCTTTAAGCCGTTAATAATTAGTTAATTAAATGTAAACAAACTCACAAAGTTTTTTACTGGAAACTAACTGTTATTTGTGTTTCATTGCGCTCTAGCTTATGGTTTCTTGCTTTCCTTTACCAAATTTGTAATCATCATTTAAGTTATTGGAATACTTTGTTATTTTAATAGACTGTGAATTATGAATTATGTTACAATTATTGTTTAATTTTAACTAATTTTGGAATATGGTAAAAAAAACATTAGTTATAGGAGCCTCAACAAATCCTAGCAGGTATTCGTATTTAGCGATAAACAGATTGTTGGATAACAAACATGAAGTTATCGCAATAGGCAAAAAAGAGGGGGAAGTTAGTGGCGTAAAAATCTCGACAGAAAAAGTAATGTTTGAAAATATTGATACGGTGACACTATATTTAAATAAAAAAAATCAGAAAGATTATTATGATTATATCATTGGTTTAAACCCGAAACGCGTGATTTTTAATCCGGGAACTGAAAATGAGGAACTACAGAAATTATTGACAAAAAATAACATTGCTTTTGAGGAAGCTTGTACGTTGGTGTTGCTGGGCACTGGGCAATATTAATTTTACTGCCTGTTGTCTTTCCAAAGAAGTGTTTTTTTTATTGGTTCCGTAAAATCAGGACAGTTTCCATCACCCAATCCTGTTATACCGCCATCGGGAGCGCAAATTACATCACAATTGTTACTGTAAAGAAGGTTATATTGGTCGCAGCAATCTGATGTTATGTAATAATATGTTTGTCCGGCTACTTCCCATTTCCAAACTTGTGCTGGAGGGTTTCGCACTTCTTCAATTTTTATTTTTTTGATTTCATTTTGAACACAATTCGGGGCATCAATATTTAAATTTGATTTATCGCAACCTGCACTCATTAAAAATAGTCCAATTAAAACGTAAATTGAAGATAAAAAAGGATGTTTTATTGTTGTTTTCATTTTGTTTATGGATTATTTTTTTTTGATTTTCAAGTCTTTGGTAGAGTGTTTTAGAGTTCATTTAAATTTCAGCATTTATAATTTTCCGGGACAATCAATAAGGGGATTTTAAGATTGCTGAGTAGTTTTTTTTCTATGCTCCCCATAAACAAATGTTTAAGAAAATGATGTGTGTGGTGGCCTATAATAAACAAATCTGGCTTTCAATTTTCAATGGCTTTGTTGATTTCAGTAATAGGAAAACCGATGGGTTCTATATCGCTAATTTTTATCTCTGGATGTTGATTTTTAATTTTTGCAACCAATGCTAAAGCTCTTTCTTTTTCATATTCTTCAATTTTAACAGGTAAAACTCCTGCATCAATATTTCCTGTAGAAAACCTGACCACATAAATAATTTCTAATTCAGCTTGAATTTCTTTTGCCAATTTAATGGCATAATTTGCGGCGTTTATGGCAGAATCACTTCCGTCAATGCCTACTAAAATTTTGTGAATCATTTGCATACAGTTATTTATTTATTGTTCAATTAAATTTACTGACTTTAACATTCATTTGCAAGTAAACAAGTAACTTTATAAAGGGGCGGTTTTGGTTTTATAAATAACATCCTTACATCCAAAAAATAAACCTCTTTAAAAATGCTTTAAAAAGGTGGTTATTTATTTAGATTTAAGTTTATGTAGCGGTTGCGAAATTACTGCTTTATGATTTTTGTACGTAACTATCACAGCGAGACAGTTTATGCAATCAATTAAAGCGATTCTATAAACTTTACCAATTCTTCTTTGGTTTTACCAAGTTTTACCTGAAGTCTTCCAAGCATTTCATCATTTTTACCTTCTTCGTACATCAAGTCATCATCTGTTAAATCTGCGTATTTCTGTTTCAGTTTGGCTTTCTGGATATCCCAGTTTCCTTTTATTTCTGTTTTGTTCATGATATTATATTTTTATAGTGAAATAATTTTCACAATCAAAGGTATTCTTATTAATTACGGAAGGCGTTACACAATTCCGATGAATATTTATATAATTCACACATTTTGGCTGTTAAGAGTAGTGGGTGTTTAGTGCAAATTCATATAGGTATACAATCCGTATAACACCATCAACACGATGATAATAATTACATTGAAGGCGTACACCAAACTGCTTTTGAAAGCGGAAACCATGTGGGATTCACCATAAAAACGGCGGTGTGCAGGAAAGAAATAGAAAAACATCCAAAAAATACCGGTCAATTTAATCATAAGATGAAGCCATCCTAAAACTGGCCAGTCAGATAATGCAAAAAGTTTGTCGATGAAAAAGAGCAGCAATATCATCAAAAGCAGAAATGAAAAAAAGTGCAGTGTGAAAATGCCGTGATCATAAAAATACCATCTTTTTTTATCGTGAAAAATCCATAAAAGCAGTGCGAAAATGGGCATATATATAAACAAAACCTTGGGTAGATTTTGTTCAAATGACTGGCTGAATTTTTCAATAATTTCTTCGTTGGTATTCT
This sequence comes from Flavobacteriaceae bacterium, assembly GCA_016649745.1. GTDB lineage: Bacteria > Bacteroidota > Bacteroidia > Flavobacteriales > Flavobacteriaceae > Lutibacter. The sequence goes on from JAENXD010000076.1 coordinate 2,653, forward strand.
CTTCTTTTACGGAAAGCCACTTTTTAAGGAACCAATATTCCGTTTTGTTAACTTTTGCTTTTTCTGTACCATTTTTTTGTAACCAATCCAACTCTTTGGTGCTATTGTAGCCAAAATCTGTGATTTTTTTTGGATCAATGTTTGTTTCCTTTAATATTTTTTTTAGCGTATCGTTGCTTTTCTGGGAGATTACGCCAATTTTGGTAAGCCCATCAACACTTTTCTCTTCAATATGCAATGAGTCTAATGTTGGGATTACATTTTCGGTGTTTTTTTTAATAGGTGCAATGCTGATTTTGTTATTTTCAGAAGGAAATAGTGATAATATAAAAAAGGTAATAAAACTTGTAAAAATATACAATCGCATTGGCGGTAAAAAAGACAAGCGTTGTCCAGATGTATAGGCCTTGGTTACGGCTGCGGGTTTGAATAGCAGGTAAATAATGGTTCTCCAGAATGAATTGTCATAATGTGTTAAGTCCTGAAAAAAATGAGTAAACAAATGATGAAAAGTTACACGAATTTCACTGTTTTCCTGACCGCAATTAGAGCAATAGCGTTTTTCAACCACATGATTGCAGTTGAGGCAGTTGGTCTCCGATCGTAATTTTTCTTTTGACATTAAGGTGTTTTTTAATTCATTTTGGCAAGTTGAAATTGATAATTTCTACATTTGAAATCAAACTTAATCAATCTGCAAAAGCTCAATGGAATCATAAACAATGGCTAAATATTCAGAAAATTAGCTAGGATTTGTAAAGCGGGGATCCGTAAATCCCTTGGTGATAAAGCATTTTATAATCCCTTTTAAATTGGTTTAACGGTTGCCATAAACTTAGTTAGCTGGCTATTGAATTCATAAGGATTCTCCAAGTTACTTAAATGTCCTGAATGGGGAATGATATGCAAATTGGCATTTCTAATTTTCACGTTCATAGCGCGAGCTGCTTCAATTGGCGTAATTTTATCTTCTTCTCCAACCAAAATAAGCACAGGCACTTTTATACCGCTTAGTTTGCTGCAGGTCTCATTACGATTTGCCAAAGCGTGCAAACTATTGTAAAGCGATTGTTTGGAGGTTGTTACAATCATCTCCTTCACAGCGGCAATTTCTTCTGAATTTGTTTCAAAAGATTCAGGCGCAAACAAATTTGGAAGTAAATTATTTGCGAGTTTCTCTACGCCATTTTCCTTGATGCTTATAATGGTATTCATCCGTTTTTCTATTGCTTCTGGCGAATCTGCGGTGCAATTTGTGTCGCTTAATATAAGCGCAGTAAAACGGTCTGAATGATTTTCAATCGCATTTAACGCAATGTAACCGCCCATGGATAAACCGCAAATGATGGTTTTTTCAATCTTCAAAGCATCCATAAAACCCAATAAATCATTAACAAATAGGTCAATTGAAAAATCAATGGCTCCAACGTCAGTATTTCCATGTCCACGAATATCGTAAGCAATCACTCTGTAATCATCCTTTAATGATTTCAATTGTTTGTCCCACATCGACTTATTCAAAGGGAAACCATGAATGAAAATAATCACCGAAGCTTCTTTCGGACCCTCATCGTTATACCTGACGATAATGTCATTTACTTTTATGTTGAAATTATTTCCTGCGTGTTGCATAATATTTCTATTTTAGTAGTACTTTTTTACTTTTATAATTTTAATGCCGAAGTCCGAAAGCAGGAGTTCGAAGTTTAATTTCATCAATAAAACGTCATATTTCATCATCAATCTTCCGTTTTGCTTCAAAAGAATTCATTATAAATTATGACGTTTCAAATTATTTATAGTCAATTGAATTAAACGGCCGAACTCGTAGTTTGATTCATCAAGTAATTTTCCAGACCCATTTGATCCATTTGTGTATGTTGTATTTCTGCCCAATCTGCGTGGCCTTCTTCCATACCCAATATTTTGCTTAACAAATCGGCAGTGACTTGATCGCCAACCTCATGGGCAAGTTTAATAGCGTCATTATAAGCCCGAACTGCGTTCAGTTCATCTTCGCTGTCGTTATTAATGATTTCCGGAACTGTTTTTCCAATTTTTATGGAATTAAGTTTGGACACGGTTGGTGCGCCATCCAAAAAAATAATTCGTTCAATAAGCCACTCGGCATGGTGCATTTCATCCATTGCTTGTGCGCGGATTGCACCATGAAGTTTTCCGTAACCCCAGCTTTCGCACATTTCAGAATGTACCATATATTGGTTTATAGCAGTTAGTTCATCGGCCAATAGCGAATTTAATACGGTAATTAATTTTGCGTTTCCTTTCATTTTTACTTTATTTAGTTTATTATTATTCTTAAGTTTTCAATGTGTAAAGTTCGTCATTCAGGTAAGGCGAGGTGTTACACAACTATTAAAAAATGTTACATATTTCACACATTAAAGGCTAAAAATGAACCCCAATAACTGTGAAAAATTAGGGTTGCAACCATGTTTTTATTTTCTGAAAAATTTTATTATACTTTTGAACTGCGCCATTTAACCTGAAAACTTTAGTATTTGAGTTTAATTCATAGTTATTATGGAACTTAAATCTACTTTTTTATCACATTAATTGATTTGCATAATAAAAATTTGCAGGAAATCCACCGGTATGCCAAAAGAGGACAGTTGCTTTTGAAGGGATTTTTTCTTTCTTTAAATAATCCAGCATCGCATAAAAAGCGCGACCGGTATAAACCGGATCCAAAAAAATTCCTTCACTTTTTGCCAGTTCTTTTATCGCGGTTTTTTCATTTTCGGTAATGACACCGTAACCTGCTTCACTATAATCGTTAATGATTTTCACATCTGCCAAACGGTACTCTTTTTTAATTTTCAGCAGTTGTTTTCCTTCATTCACTAAATTATAAATCACTTCTTCAAGGCTCATTCCTTGCTTTTCGCTCTTGTCAATTCCAATGGGAACCAAATTCATTTTTAAATTGTACAAATCATTTCCCAATGTCAATCCGGCTTGTGTTCCGCCGGAGCTGGAAGCAAAAAAAAGATAGTCAATTTTAAGGTTTTGGGCAATGAGTTGCGCTTTTAATTCTTTCACGGCATTCACAAATCCGAGCGCTCCGGTAAGATTGGATCCTCCATAGGGAATTGCAAAAGGCTTTTCCCCTTCTAATTCCAGTTGTTGTTTTAAGCTTTCTATGTTTTCTCCTTTTCTGTTTTCTCCCGTAAAATGAATTTGGGCGCCCAATAAATGGGAAAGCAATAAATTACCATTATATTTTTGAGGAGCTGTTCCACCAAGCAGTAAATGACATTTCAGTTTGGCAATAGCACAAGCAGCCGCTGTTTGCCTACAATGGTTGGATTGTTGCGCACCGGCAGTAATCACAGTGTCGCATCCGTTTTGTAATGCTTCCCAAATTAAATATTCAAGTTTTCTGGTTTTATTTCCGCCGGAAGCAAGTCCGGTTTGGTCATCTCGTTTGATAAAAATATGGTAAGGGGAATATTCTTCCGAAAGGTTTTTTAGGTGATGCAGCGGCGTAGGAAAAAAACCCAAATCAAATTTTTGGTCGAGAATCATATCTATATTTATATTTTTCAGTTTCTCTTTCAATGCTTCATATTCTTTTTCTGTGATCACATTTCGCTCTTTCAGAAGGTTTAAGTTTTCTATTTGTTTTTCAACAGGTAAATCTATATCAATAATTGCATATTTCTCTTTCAGGTATGTAAACGTTTTTGTTTTTAATGTTTCTAAGAATTTTTCAATGGCTTCCTCGCTCAGATTTTTATTATAAGAATCTTGATTGCTTAAACTCTTCCATTTTACGTAATTTTAGTTGCTGCTTTTTCTATCCTAAAAATTAGTTTTCATAAAACCGTAACCTGTTTTTTATGGTAATTAATTCATTTTCTAAGTCAGTTATTTTTTGTAATAAATTAAAAACAATATCAATTCCTTCTATATTGAGGTTCAAGTCATGGTATATTCTTATCATTTTTTCAATGTCATTTATTTTATCTTGGTCAACATAAAGGGATTGCTCAATAGTGGTGATTTGAATTAGGCCAACCTCACTTAAATTACTGAAGAATGACATTTCAACTTGGTAAAGTTCACATAATTTATGAAGCGGTATGAAGTTTTCTTTGCTCATGATGGTCTTAATTTAGCAAGTTCCGTAAACAATTGTTTTTCTTTTTCAGTGAGATTTTTAGGCATATTTATTTGATAAGTAATATATAAATCACCAAAAGAACCTTCTTTTTTGTAAACGGGAAAGCCTTTTCCTTTCAGTTTTACTTTAGTGCCATTTTGAGTTTCAGGCGCTATTTTTAATTTTGCTTTTCCGTCAAAAGTTTCCACGGTAATTTCTCCACCCAATATGGCTTTGTACAAATCTAAATCAACTGATGTGTGTAAATTGTCGCCATCTAATTTAAAAGGCGTATTGTTTTCAACGGAAAATTTAATATTCAAATCACCTTTCGGACCGCCATTAATGCCTTCGCCACCGTGACCTTTAATTTTTATAACCTGCCCGTTTTTTACACCTGCAGGAATGGTTAGCCGAATATTTTTTCCATTGATGGTTAAGGTACGTTTATGAGTTTCATAAACATCTCTTAGGTTGAGGTGTAATTCAGCATTTAGGTCTTGGCCTCTAAATTTTACGCCGCCACTGGTTCTTCCTCCAGAAGAGGATCGTCCGCCAAACATAGATTCAAAAAAGTCTGAATAATCGCCACCACCGCCAAAATCGCCAAACGGACTTTGTTGCCCGCTTCCTTGATATTGCCGCTGCTGTTGCTTTGCTTTTTCAAATTCCTCGGCATGTTTCCAGTCTTTTCCGTGTTCATCATATTTTTTCCGATTCGCAGGATTGCTCAATACTTCATTGGCTTCATTAATTTCTTTGAATTTCCGCTCAGCTTCCTTATCTGAAGGATTCAAATCGGGGTGGTATTTTCTTGCCAATTTTCGGTAAGCCTTTTTTATGTCACTCGTAGAGGCGTTTTTACCAATACCCAATATTTTATAATAATCTATAAATGCCATTTTATTTGTTTATGGAAATCTATATAAATTTACAAATAATTTTGTTTAATCGTTTATTTGTTTAAAGTTTAATTTTAAATGGTCTGCATTTTTTCATTTCAACTTTCAACTAAAAATTAACTGCCGAATTGTCACTTAAAATATTTTGGCGTGATATTCGTTTAAAAAACACTATGAGTAAAACAAACGTATCTTATAAATGGGCTTTTAATGAAATTATTTGGCCGAGAAAGAAAATTATACTTATTGGAATAATTTTAATTATTGCTAGAAGTTTGTCCGGATTGGTGCTTCCTTATGCCAGTAAAAATTTGATAGACGATGTTATTCCGTCAAGGGATATGCACGCACTGACAATTTTACTAATTGTGGTTTCTGTGTCTATTTTAATTCAGGCATTAACTTCCTTTGAGCTCACACGTTTGTTAAGCGTGGAAGCTCAGCATTTAATCTCGGTATTAAGAGCAAAAGTGCAAAAGAAATTGCTCACGCTGCCCATCAGTTTTTTCGACAACAATAAATCAGGAGCACTTGTTTCTCGTGTTATGAATGATGTAGAAGGTGTGCGTAATTTGGTGGGAACAGGATTGGTGCAGTTGGTTGGCGGATCTATTACCGCTGTTATTTCATTGGTTATTTTGATAAAAATTAATGCTTTAATGACCTTTTTCGTGTTGGTTCCCGTTGCCATTTTTGCGATTGTAGCAATGAAAGCGTTTGGATATATACGTCCGATTTTTAGAGATCGCGGAAAAATTAGTGCCGAAGTTACCGGTAGATTAACAGAAACATTGAATGGGGTTCGGGTAATTAAAGGTTTTAATGCTGAAGATCAGGAAAATAAAACTTTTGAGCAGGGCGTGGAGCGTTTATTCTTGAATGTAAAAAAGAGTTTGACTGCCACAGCGTTAATTACAAGTTCCTCCACATTTTTGTTGGGATTGGCTTCCGCAGGAATTATGGGGATTGGCGGTTATTTTATTATGAATAACACCATGACAATGGGTGAATTTGTGTCGTTTACGCTGTTTTTGGGTTTTATGATTGCACCAATTGTTCAGATGAGCAATATTGGAAGTCAGTTAACAGAAGCGATGGCCGGACTTGATCGTACTCAGGAATTAATGAATATGACCGAAGAGGACAATCCGGAAATTAGAAAAATTGTATTGGATGAGATTGTTGGTGATATGGTATTTGAAAATGTTTCTTTCAGCTATGAAAAAAGCAAAGAAGTGTTGCATCACATTTCATTTAAAGCACCTTCAGGAAGCGTAACCGCTTTGGTAGGTTCATCAGGTTCGGGAAAAACAACCATTGCCGGATTGGCGGCGTCATTCTTAAATCCTTCAGAAGGAAAAGTTACCGTTGACAGCATTGATTTATCCACCGTAAATTTAAGTAGTTTTCGAAGTCATTTGGGTGTGGTGCTTCAGGATGATTTTTTATATGAAGGTACCATTCGCGAAAATATTTTATTTCCAAGACCAAATGCGACGGAATCACAGTTATTGGAAGCAGTAAATGGCGCTTATGTTAATGAATTTACCGACCGTTTTGAAGACGGATTGGATACCGTAATTGGTGAACGTGGCGTTAAATTATCAGGCGGCCAGCGTCAGCGGATAACTATTGCAAGAGCTTTGTTGGCAGATCCTAAAATTATTATTTTGGATGAAGCCACTTCAAATTTGGATACTGAGAGTGAATCCTTTATTCAAAAAAGTTTGCATGGCTTAATGAAAGACAGAACAACCTTTGTGATTGCGCACCGGTTAAGTACCATAAAGCAAGCCGATCAAATTTTGGTGATTGAAAATGGAAATATTGTGGAGCAGGGAAGGCATGAAGAATTGATAGCCAAGCAAGGCAGGTATTACGATTTATATACTTTTCAAAGCAGAATTTGAGTTATTTTAATTTTCAATAGCTTAGGAACAATAATTTTTTAAAAATTCCTTAAATGGCATGGGTTTTAATTTCCTGGATTCATAATGTGCTACGTATGTTTTGTAATTTTTCAAAGCAAATTCTTTAATAAATGAGGATGTGTTTTTAACATCCTTTTCATGAATGTTCATCTAAAAATATTTTTTGGTTAATGGTTAATTGTTTTCGGCATAAATCTACTTAATATATGCTGAAAATCAAAGAGATAAGCCAAATATTATTGTAATTCAACCGTTGCTATTAAAAAGACAACTAATTCGTTAACTTTGGGCTACTTCTTTTTGATATTTGTCTCAAATCTTTAAATAGCATTTCAAAATCTTAATACATAATTTTCTTAATTAAGCCAACTGATAAAGCTGGTGACGAAATGAAATTTTTTCAGCAACTTTGTGCGGCTTAAAATTAGCAGATGACCCATAAAAATCTACCAATAACAAATAATAATGAACAAGAGCAGCTACTGTTAAAAGCTAAAATCAATCTTGTGCAGCAAGAATTGAATGAAATTGAGCAAAAAGTCAATGCTTTTGAAGCTATTTTGCGTTCTTATTTGGAGAATGAAATTATTGAAGAACAGGAGTTGACCGTCCTTTACAAAAAACTGCAATTGGCAAAAAAGGAGAAACGCTTTGCGCAAAAAAAGAAGGGGAAGAACTTTAAGGAAGTTGAGGGTTTAAAAGTGATTTCTAATAATATAAGGCAAACTAACAGCCTTGACGAACAAAAAGAAAAAAAGCGTTTATATCGTGAAGCGATGCTTTTTGTGCATCCTGATAAATTTTCGATGCATGACGAAAAAATTGATCTAGCAACGGACATTACAACCAAACTTATCGAAATTTATCAAACGGGTAATTTAGCAGAACTTCAAATATATCATACGCATATATTTAGCGGTAATGCTATGATGCAGTTTCCAGAAACTTCCGAAAAAAATGTAAACGCTAAGCAAGATTCCTATTTAAAAAATGAGTTAGAAAAATTAGAAAAACAGTTACAACTTGCCAAAAACAAACACATCTTTAAAGTGTTGACCGAATATGAAAATCCACTTACGTTTATTGATGAGTTGAAGGAATACTATCATGACCGAATTTTTAAATTAAAAAAACGGACGAGAAAAGCAAATTTGTTTGATTTGTAACATTTAGTCTTATTGCTTTTCAATACGTTATATTTTACAAAAGTAATCTGTCACCAATATTTGCAATCCATTTTGGCGTATTTACCAATTCAAAAATGAATTCAGCATCTTCTTCCGAAGTGGGTTGTAAGCGCAATCTTTCAGTTTCAAAGTGTTTATATACTTTCATTTTTTATAGGTAACGGAATAATTCATAACGAATATCGTATAAAACGATGAGATGTTTGATATAATTTTTAGAACTTTCTCAATTTCATATAACCAGTAAATATAATTTTCATTTCTATTGTGCGGTACTTTCTATTCCGAACAAGTCGTAAGGCTTTTCCCTAAAATTATCGTTAAATAAATAAACAGTTATGAAAAGGCATGAAATAAATGCAAAAACGATAAGGATCTGCACTATGGCTGTTTTTTGAATATCTTGTTTTAATTTCACATCACACACTTCACCTGGGCAATATTGGGCTTTTTCTTTGTAAAACAAATTATAAAATTTGCATCCTAAACAAATACCAAAGGCCGTTTCAAAGAATTACTGATATTGAATGTAGATTGGTTTGGGCGTAAATTTCAATAACTCTTCGGGCGTATACATTTCCCAATTATTTTTATTGTCGTTTTTATAAAATAATTTAAAGCCGGTAAATTGCACAGGTTCTTTATAAATATATCTTAAGTAAGTAGATCTTTTTAAAATCTTATCGCCAAATCCATCCATATCCATGACAACCTGAACTTCAGGAACTATTTTTATGTTTTTATAATTGGTCACCATTCCTTGCGTAAATCGGTGTACGACCAACACTTTAGGCGGCAGGTTATTTTTTTGAACCAAGTTTGCCAAAATATTGATGGCATCATTGATATCATCGGAATCGAAAGTCCCTATTTTGGTGCCGGGAATATGACCATTTTTTAAGGAAAATTCAGGATCAATTCCTAAATGAACGTTGGGTAGTTTAAGATAAGTTTTCAGCGAGGTAACTTCGTCCTTTACATTGCTGTGCCCAACCTGAATATCTAAAAACACCAAAGCATCAATTGATTTTGCCCAATTTAGAACGGTGTCTATTTGTTTAAAAGGCATCCGCATACGGTGCAATTTTGCTTTTCCTGGTAATGTTTGAGCTGTGATGGCAATGTAATGCAAAGCGGGAATTACTTTTATGGTGGTGTCGGCAGCTTGCCAATGAGCGACTTCGTTTTGCAGTTTTTTAAGCATTTCATCTTTTGGCAATTCACCTAAAATCCCCATTCTTTTGGAATACAGATTTCCGTAGAAGGCAACGATTCTGTTATACGGCAACACCGCCCCAGGTAATGGATATGGGGTTTTTACGGGCCAAAATCCAGTAGTGTCGTTATTGGATAAAGCCAACATTCTTTTGTTGTAGTCGACCGTATCGATTATGGAAACTTTCTTTTCTTCGGTAAGGTTGGATTTTACGGTGTCTTTTTTGCCGTTGTCAATGATTGAGGCCTGTGATTTAACTTTATTGCAACTGCTGGCACAAAACAATATAGAAATGAAAAGCATTAATAGTGGAAATGTGAGGAACGATTTTATCATGTTATTTTATTTAATTGCTATTTTCCTGTTGCAGATGAACATTTTGTATATAATTTGTGCGGCGTAAAAATAGGAGATTTTTACGCTAAAGCAATATTTTTATTGATTGTTTGCAGGTATGTAATAAAATGCGCAATCGGGATCCTTATTTATTCTTTTTATCTTTGGCTTTTTTGGAGCCAAAACTCGGAATATTTGTAGGACCTTTTTCGGCCAATTTTTAACCCAAGTGTTTTAGTCACTATAACATTATGTATGGAGTATCCTCCCTTTATCCTCCCTTTTGCCTAACTGCAGACCTTTATTTTGCTAGGTTTTTGGCTTATCCTAAAATTATTTTTTTGACGATTTAAAGGATTGCGCAATTGTTTCAGAAATAAATTTTCTGGACTTCATTTTTATTGATAGGTTGTTTTAAAATTTGGTGATTATTTAAACACAAGATACGTTCCCATGCAATCATTGGAAGAAGTGATAAACAGATTATCTCAGATCGCGTTCCGTATCCAGAATTTCTTTTACGGCAGTCTGATAATTCTTAATACTACCTGCTTTTTTAATTTTCTTTAATGCTTTATGCGGATTTGAAAACAGTATAGAAAAGTATTCCCACAAATGATACATTTTCAATAAAAGATGTGATGACCCGGATAATGATTCACTGTAATTTTGAAAAAGTGTGTCGTGAAACTCCTTAAAAAGTTCAAGTTTATTTGCAGGATATTGGGTGGTATTGCTTTTAATCATATTCGGCAAAAAAGGATCTGAAATAAGACCTCTGCCAATCATCCATTGGTCTATGGTAGGAAAGCGTTCCTGCATTTCGTGAAATTTTGCCACTGAAGTAATGTCGCCGTTGTAATATAGTTTTAGGCTGGTATGGTTGATGCATTCTTGAAAAGCATCCAAATGCACGCCGCCTTTATAGAGCTGTTTTCCAATACGCGCGTGAATGGCAACGTTTTTTATGGGGTATTTTTGCAAAATTGGCAAAACCTGCAGAATTTCTTCACTGTTTTCATAACCTAATCGCATTTTCATCGAGACAATAATGTCTGATTCGTCATGTACTTTTTCAAGAACCTTGTCAATTCTTTCCGGATCGCTTATGAGTCCGGAACCCATTCCGCATTTTGTGACCATTGGGTACGGGCAGCCTAAATTCCAGTTTAATTCTTTATAGCCAAGTTGCTGCACGTATTTTGCCACAAATAAAAATTCTTCGGCATTGTTGGTGATAATTTGCGGAATCACTTCCAAACCCACATTGTTTTCGGGCAGCAAGTCGCGTTCATAAGCTGCTTTAATGACCAAACTTCCGTTTAATCGAATATAAGGTGAATAAAAAGTGTCAATTCCTCCAAAAATGTTGTTAAAGGCATTTCTAAACCGAAAATCGGTAAACCCCTGTAAAGGAGAAGAGAGTAATGTGTAGTCCATATAATTTGCAGTTGCGCAAAGATAAGACTTTATGATTTTAGATTTAGAAAATACAATTTTAGATTTTATTTTTTAGCCTTCAGTCTTTAACTTTTAACTTTTGGCTTTTGGCTTTTGGCTTTTGCCTTTCAACTTTCAACTTTAGCCTTTATACTTTAGCTTATTAGCTTTTCCAACTCCAGTTCATAATCATATTGTAAATCTTCATGCAAAACGAGCATCTTTTTTTTGATGGAATCTATTTCCCTGTTAAACAGATTTTTAAGTACCGTGCTGTTTTTTATGGAAGGTTTAAAATCTTTTAGCTTTTTGCAAAAATAGAGGAGGAGTTCAATTTCTGTCTCTTTTTTTTTTGAATAACGAATGGCGGTTTTAACTGTGCGTAAAATTTTGCGAACACTTTTTTTAATAAAGTAATAGGTTTTTGTGTTTACCAGTTCAAATTGTTCATCAATTTCCAATTTTATGCTATTGATATAACCATCTTCATTGGAGGATTCAAACAAAAGATAGGTGAGTAATTCCTTATTTTCCTTTTTAAATTTAGACAAACGCAAACAAAGTTCCATTAAATCCTTTTGTGAATAATGCGACAATTCTGTTTTTAGTTCTTTTATGGTGACCGCTTTCATACCTGCAATTTAAGTAAAAGATTGAATTAATTTGGTATTTTCGGTTGAAGTGGAATTAGTTGCTTGAATTTATTGAAATTACGTAAAACTTTTAATAAATGGAAAGGGCAGACGGAATTTAATAAAGTGTTTTTGATAATAGTTAGCTAAAGTTATTTAACCATTCTGTAGCGGCTTCTTTCGTAGAAAAAACACCAAATTTATATTTATTGGTTTTAGCTAATTCCTGATATAACATTGAAATTGCTGTATTTTTAGGATTGTCTATTATTATCGCATCAATAATATAATTGTATTTCTCCAAAGATTTATAATTCTCATCAAGAATTATTTCTAAATCATCAACAGAAAAGTTAAAGTTTGCTTTTGACGCATCAGTAATAATTTTCAATGATCGAGGATAGGTGCTATTTTCTTTCGTAGCAATAATATAATTTACTATTTCCGTCAAATTTATGTCTCCATCAAATCTTGATTCAAGAATTCCGGTTTTAATATTAAAATTTGTGGTTACCATTAAGTAATTTATTATTAATGCGAATTAAGGGTTAACAATTGGCTTTAAAAAACAGGCAGTAAGTTTTCCAAATATATGCACAATTAAACC
>JAENXD010000195.1 GCA_016649745.1 Flavobacteriaceae bacterium
CCAAAAGATATGGCAGCTGAATTGTACAAACCTTTTGTTATCAGAAAATTGATTGAAAGAGGTATTGTTAAAACAGTAAAATCTGCAAAGAAAATTATAGATAAAAGAGAACCTGTTGTATGGGATATTTTAGAAAATGTTTTAAAAGGACATCCTGTATTGCTAAACCGTGCTCCTACATTACACCGTTTGGGTATTCAGGCTTTTCAACCAAAATTAATTGAAGGAAAAGCAATTCAGTTACACCCATTGGTTTGTACTGCATTTAATGCCGATTTTGATGGTGACCAAATGGCAGTACATTTACCATTAGGTCCTGAAGCTATTTTGGAATGTCAATTATTGATGTTAGCATCACATAATATTTTAAATCCGGCAAACGGAGCACCTATTACAGTGCCTTCTCAAGACATGGTTTTGGGATTGTATTATATGACCAAAGAAAGAAAATCAACTCCTGAGCGTAAAGTAAAAGGGGAAGGATTGACTTTTTATTCTCCTGAAGAAGTAACTATTGCATTCAACGAAAAAGCAGTTGAACTAAATGCGGTTATAAAAGTTAGAACGAAAGATTTTAATGCAGAAGGTGAATTGGTTTCACAAATCATTGAAACAACAGTAGGTAGGGTTTTATTTAATGAAGTGGTGCCTGAAAAAGCAGGTTATGTCAATGAAGTATTAAATAAGAAAAACTTACGAGATATTATTGGGCAAGTTCTGAAAATGACAGATGTGCCAACAACCGGAAAATTCCTTGATGATATGAAGGATATGGGATACAAATTTGCATTCCGTGGAGGCTTATCATTCAGTTTGGGAGATATTATTATTCCACCGGAAAAAGTTCAAATGATTGCGAATGCAAATGAACAAGTTGACGTTATTAGAGCAAACTATAATATGGGGATGCTAACAAATAAAGAGCGTTACAATCAGGTAATTGATATTTGGGGTTCTACAAACAATCGTTTAACGGAACTTTCAATGAAACGTTTGCGTGAAGACCAACAAGGATTTAACTCTGTGTTTATGATGTTGGATTCTGGTGCAAGGGGTTCGAAAGAACAAATTCGCCAGTTAACAGGTATGCGTGGATTAATGGCGAAACCTAAAAAATCTTCTTCAGGTGGAGGAGAAATTATTGAAAATCCAATTTTGTCAAACTTTAAAGAAGGTTTGTCAATTCTTGAATACTTTATTTCTACGCACGGTGCACGTAAAGGTTTGGCGGATACTGCGTTAAAAACAGCCGATGCCGGTTATTTAACACGTCGTTTGGTTGATGTTTCGCAAGATGTGATTATTAATGAAGTAGATTGCGGTACTTTAAGAGGTTTATTTATTGAACCACTTAAAAAGAATGATGAAATTGTTGAATCACTAAGTGAAAGACTCGATGGTCGTGTATCATTGCATGATGTTTTAGACCCAATTACTGATGAGTTATTGGTGAAATCAGGAGAAGAAATTTCTACTGAAATTGCCAAACGCCTAGAAAATTCAACTATTGATGGCGTAGAAGTTCGTTCTGCTTTAACTTGTGAATCTAAAAAAGGTATTTGCGCTAAATGTTACGGGCATAGCTTATCAACAAGAAAAATGGTACAAATTGGTGAAGCAGTAGGCGTTGTTGCGGCACAGTCAATTGGAGAACCTGGTACCCAGTTAACATTGAGAACATTCCACGTTGGAGGGGTTGCAGGAAATATTTCAGAAGAAAATAGTTTAAATGCAAGACTTTCAGGAACAGCTTCAATAGATGATTTAAAAACCGTTACAGGTAAAGACAATGAAGGAAATGCAATTAACATTGTAATTTCAAGAACATCTGAAATTAAAGTTATTGACGATAAAACCGGATTAACCTTAAGCACAAACAACATTCCTTATGGATCTACCATTTTTATAAAAGATGGTGAAAAAATTAAAAGAGGTGATGTTATTTGTAAATGGGATCCATTTAATGGTGTTATTGTTTCTGAATTTGCGGGTAAAATTGAATTCGATAATGTGGAGAAAGGAGTTAACTACCTTGTTGAAATAGATGAACAAACCGGTTTCCAAGAAAAAGTAATTATTGAATCTAAAAGCAAAAAAACAATACCAACGTTATTGCTAAAAGATAAAAATGACAACGTACTAAGATCATACAACTTACCTTTAGGTGCCCATTTAATTGTAGAAGATGGTGAGAAAATACCTGCAGGTAAAATAATTGTTAAAATTCCACGTAAATCTGGTAAAGCAGGTGATATTACTGGAGGTTTACCACGTGTAACCGAATTATTTGAAGCGCGTAACCCATCAAATCCAGCTGTAGTTTCGGAAATTGACGGTGTTGTTTCTTTCGGAAAAATTAAACGAGGTAACCGTGAAATCGTTGTTGAGTCTAAATCGGGAGATGTTAAAAGGTATTTAATTAAACTTTCTAACCAAATTTTAGTTCAGGAAAACGATTATATAAAAGCAGGAATGCAACTTTCTGAAGGTGCAACTGCACCAGACGACATCTTAAATATTCAAGGACCGTCAAAAGTTCAGGAATATTTGGTGAATGAAATTCAGGAGGTTTACCGTTTGCAAGGGGTGAAAATTAACGACAAACATTTTGAAGTGGTTGTTCGCCAAATGATGCGTAAAGTAAAAATTATTGATTCCGGAGATACCTTATTCTTAGAAAATCAATTGGTGCACAAAAACGACTTCTTTGAAGTAAATGATGATATTTACGGATTGAAAGTTGTGGAAAATGCTGGTGATTCTGATGTTTTAAAAGAAGGACAAGTTATTACTCCTCGCCAATTACGTGACGAAAACTCCGTATTGCGCAGAGAAGATAAAAATTTAGTGGAAGCAAGAGATTCAAACCCGGCAACGGCTGAACAAATTTTGCAAGGAATTACAAGAGCGTCATTACAAACGAAATCATTTATTTCTGCTGCATCGTTCCAAGAAACAACAAAAGTATTGAATGAAGCTGCAGTTAGCGGTAAAATTGATTACTTGGAAGGTTTAAAAGAAAATGTTATTGTTGGAAAACGAATTCCGGCAGGAACAGGAATGAAAAATTACGACAATATGATTGTTGGCCCTAAAGAAGAAATGATGTCAAAACTTTAATTATGAGCAATAAAGAACCTAAAGAAGACGGACAGATAAATATTGAGTTGGATGACAAAATAGCTGAAGGAATTTATTCCAACTTGGCGATTATCAATCATTCAGTTTCTGAATTTGTTGTTGATTTTATAAGTGTAATGCCAGGACAACCAAAGGCTAAGGTAAAATCGAGGATTATTTTAACTCCGCAACACGCAAAACGCTTGGTTAAAGCGCTTGCAGACAATGTGCATAGGTTTGAGAAATCTCACGGTGAAATAAAGGATTTTGACCAACCTGGAATCCCATTAAATTTTGGGCCTACGGGCGAAGCATAAAGAAAAAAAAAGCCAAACGAAAGTTTGGCTTTTTTTTATATAATTAGTTTCCTTTTTAATTCGGCTGTTTAATTTTTATTTATTTTCGGTAACAGTTGCTGCCGGCCGGTAGGTTCGCCCATAATCATTTCTTTGTATGTTAAAATTTGATATGCTCGTTTCATTTTAGTAGCTTTGCCGACTATTAATAAAAAATCTATTTAAATGAAAATATCATATACATTATTGGTGGTACTGTTAATTTTTAGTATTACCGTAAACGCACAAAAAGACACCGTTAAATTAAAGGAAGTTGAAGTCACTTCAAACAGAATATCCCTGCCTTTTTCTAAAACCTCCCGTACCATCACCATTTTAACCCAGGAAGATATCACCAAATCAGCTGCGACCAATTTGGCCGATGTGCTGCAAAATGTTGCGGGCGTTGATATCAGAAGAAGGGGAATTGACGGTATGCAATCGGATTTATACATTCGCGGCGGAAATTTTGACCAGACTTTATTGTTAATTGACGGTGTAAAAATGGATGATGCACAAACGGGACATCATACCATGAACGGTATTTTATCTTTGGAAAATATAGAAAGAATAGAAATCATTAAAGGTCCGGCTGCGCGTATTTACGGTCAAAATGCTTTTACCGGCGCCATCAATATTGTCACAAAATCGGTAAAGGAAAATACTGCCGCCATCAATTTAAATTACGGATCTTATAATAATAAAAAAGGAGAAGCCACTTTGGGCCAAAAATTTAACGGAGGTGATATTTTGGCGACGGCAAGTTATCAGGAATCAGATGGTTATCGATTTAATACCGACTTTAAAAATGGCAATATTTTTCTAAAATCGAATTTTAAAAATTATAGTTTAATCACTTCTTTTGCGGAACGCAAATTTGGCGCCAACGGATTTTATGCAAGTCCGGCCGATAAAGACCAATATGAAGAAACCCAAACAAGCTTAGTGGCGCTTTCTTCCGATTATTTGATTGGAAATGTGATCATCAAACGAAGAATTTATTGGAGAAGAAATCAGGATTTATATCTATTTATCAGAGAAAATCCTTCCTATTACAGAAATCTGCATATTTCAAATAAAGTTGGAGGCGAAACAAATGTCGTTTTCAATTCAAGCCTGGGAAAAACAGGTGTTGGACTTGATATTTCAAGATTGTTTTTTGTAAGCAACAATTTAGGCAATCACCAAAGAACTGCCATTACGGGCTTTATTGAGCATCGGTTTGAATTATTGAATGGGAACCTCGATATTACGCCAGGTATTGCCGTTGGTTCTTATTCTGATTTTGACACCAAAGCATTTCCGGGATTAGATCTTGGTTACCGTATATCGGAAAAAGTTAAATTGTATGGAAATATTGGCTATACCTATCGGGTACCAACTTATACCGATTTGTATTATGTGGGGCCAACAACCAAGGGAAATGCTGATTTGGTAGCGGAATCGGCTTTGGCAGAGGAGTTGGGAATTAAATTTACAATTCCTGATTTTCAAATGGACGTTGCTTTGTTTAACAGGAAATCGGACAATTTAATCGACTGGACCAAAGACAATGAAGCAGATAAATGGGAAGCCAGAAATTTTAGTGAAGTGGTTGCGCAAGGTGTGGAAACAAGCCTGAATTATCAATTTAAATTTGGGAAATATCAACAAAAATTTAATTTGGGTTATAGCTTCATTGATGATGTTATTAAAGACAACCAAGTGCAATTCGCCCAATACTCCATAAACAGTATTAAACATCAATTTAATTCAGGTATTTCAACCAAGTTTTGTCCAATTTTTAGTGAGCATATTTCGTATAGGTATGTTGAAAGAACCAACGGACAAAATTACAATGTGGTGGACGCTAAAATACTTGCGGTACTTAAAAATAATATGGAATTGTCATTAATTGCCAATAATATTTTTAATGCCGAATACACCGAAACCAATTTGGTGCCTATGCCAAAAGGAAATGTGATGGTGGGCTTTAGCTATAAGTTGTAGCCCCCTAGCCCCCGAAGGGGGAATAAAAAGTAAAAAGGTAAAAGTTCAAAGGCAAAAGATGTGTTTTTCTTAATGTAAAAATTAAAATAAAATAGTTAAGTACATGACAAAAAGCAGAATGGGTTGTTTTCCAAAGACTTGAATCCAGTCAAAAGAAATTTTGACAAGTAATCTAATCCGTATTTAAACACAC
>JAENXD010000226.1 GCA_016649745.1 Flavobacteriaceae bacterium
GCAACACAGGATGCATTATCTTCAAGTGGTGATGAACCGGGAATTATTAGACATGCCTTATTAAGACCTCCGGTTATTGGAGTTTACAAAGATGTGAATGACCCTACCTATTCTGAAAACAGTTTTTTCACAGATTTACCATTTTACAGACATAATGATTTTGATAGTGGCGGTTGGGAAAGTAATAAATATGAATGGGCATCTAATCCTGTTGCTTTGGCTTATTACACAAGCGATGTACGTAAAGATTTTAGAACATTTGGAAATGTATATGCAGAATATTCCTTTTTGAAAGATAAAGAATTGGTTTTAAGAACCAATGTTGGTGTTGACTTATCATTTATTCATAACAAAACATTTGGTGAAAATTACGGTGATGATGACGGAGGTGGAAATGATACTGATCAAGGATTGGGCAGACAAAACCGACCAAATAATTTGAATGAAGAAAGAGGAGAAAACAGGACAATTACCTTTAACAATACCTTGAACTACGCTAAAGTTTTTAATGATAAACATGACTTAAGCTTATTGGCAGGAACTGAATTTATTGACAATTACAGTTCTTCAATTGGCGCAAGCAGATCTCGTTTTGATTATACTGATGATACCTTCAGATATATTGATTTTGGTGGAACAGAGCTTGATTTATGGAATGGCGGCAGTGCTTCTGAATGGGCCTTATTTTCTCTATTCAGTTCAGCTTCTTATGTTTTTGACAGTAAATATATGGTTACGGCCAACTTAAGAGCTGATGCTTCTTCACGTTTTTCCGAAAACAATCGTTGGGGTTATTTTCCTTCTGTTTCAGCTGGTTGGAAAGTATCCGATGAAGCCTTCATGAAAGATGTGAGTTGGATCTCTAATTTAAAATTAAGAGCGGGTTGGGGAATATTAGGAAATCAAGAGATTCCAGATTATGCGTATTTAACTTTAATTACCCAACAGGACGGTAAAGTTGTTGTGAAACGATATGGGAATGACAATATTAAATGGGAAGAATCCGAAACAACAAACGTTGGAGTTGACTTTGGGTTTTTGAGTAACAAATTGGTAATATCGGCTGATTATTTTGTAAAAAGTACAACAGATATTTTATTGCCGGTTAGCTTACCAAATTATATTGGAGATGTATCTCCCTCTTTTCAGAATGGAGGAGAGATTACTAATAAAGGATTTGAACTTTCTTTAAATTATAAAAATTCGGCCAACGAATTCAAATACGGTATAAATGCAAACCTTGGAACAGTGATTAATAGTGTTGAAAAATTGGTAACGAAGGAAGTCGGACAATCATTAAATTCTTTTTATGGATATAAAATGTTGGGTATTTACCAAAATCAAGCCGAAATTGATAGCCATTTAAGCAGTACTCCCAGTTTAGACAGGGCAGTGCCAGGTGATATTAAATTTGAAGATTTAAATAATGATGGAACAATTAATTCGGACGACAGAAAATTATTAGGCGATGCATTGCCGGATCTTACCTACGGACTTTCTTTTTCAGCAAATTTTAAAGGTTTTGATTTTTCTTTTCTTTTTCAAGGGGTGGAAGGTATTGATAAATACAACGATGCTAAAAAAATTGTTGATTTTGATACTCGACCCTTCAATTATACCACAAATATTTTAGGTGCCTGGGATGGTGAAGGCAGTAGTAATACCATACCAAGAGTAACATTTAATGATAACGGAAGCAGTAAAGAATCAACTCTTTACATTGAGGATGCATCTTATCTTCGACTTAAAAATGTAGAACTTGGCTATACCATAAATTCCCTAATAGGAATTCAGAATATACGTCTTTATGTATCCGGTCAAAATTTATTTACATCAACAAACTATTCAGGTTTAGATCCGGAATCCACTGATTCAGTTGATAAAGGAACTTATCCATTATCATCATCAGTTTTGTTTGGCGTAAATGTTAAGTTTTAATATTTTAAAAACACTAATTATGAAAAAAATATATAACAGTATAATCTTAGTATTCTTAATTGCAACTTTTGTAAGCTGTAATGATGAATTAACAAAAGATCCGATCGGGCTACTTACGATTGATCAAGTAGATACAACCCCAACAATAAATACATTAGAATCCTCAGCAAGGTCATCCTACCAACTACTGGCAAGTACATTGAATCTTATAGGAGATTGGAGATGGGATGATGGAGCTGTTCTTAGAAATGATTTTATCCTCCAGGACATTGCCGCCAATGATATGAATAAAAAATGGAATCCTGACGGGGATCAAGCTTGGATGGATGAAATAGGCAAGTTTAATTTTACATCTTCTAATGGAGCTTTTAATGGTATTTGGGCTTATGATTATGAAGGTATCAATAGAATAAACCTGGCACTAAGTTATTTAACGAATCCCGAAGTAACAGAAGTTGTTGGAATAACTGATGATCGCAAAAATCAATTATTAGGGGAAGTTTATTTTTTACGCGCTTTTTATTATTTTGATTTGGTGAATAATTTTGGAGATGTGCCATTATTAACAAAGCGATTAGAATCTTTTGAAGAAGCCAATAGTGTTGCGGTGAGAGCTCCTGCTTCAGAAGTTTGGGCACAGATAAATTCAGATTTATCGGAAGCTAAATCTTTGTTGCCAAATGTAAAATATGCGAATGCCTCAGAGAAATGGAGAGTGTCAAAAGGTGCTGTTATTGCTTTAGAAGCCAAAGTGGCTTTATACAATGAAGACTGGGGATCAGTACTTAATTCAATTTCAGAACTTGATGCGCTTGGTTTATACAGTTTAAATGCTAATTATTTTGACAATTTTGACGTATCTAAAGAATTTGGGGATGATGAAGTGATTTTTGCATTTGACCACCGTTCCGGAGAAAACCCTAGAAACGGAAATGGCCTCTGTGCTTTAATAGGCTGGGGGTTTGTGGCGCCAAGCCAAAATTTTATTAGTGCCTTTGAGCCAAATGATCCAAGGTTGTTATATACTGTGGATGTGGCAAACCAAAATGTTTCAAAATTATTAGGAAATACAGTTGGTAATGACAAAGGAAATGATGATGCCCCAAGCAATAAAATTTATATTCGATATGCCGATGTTTTACTATGGAAAGCCGAAGCATTGAATGAAAATGGAGATTATGCCGGGGCAATTGCAATCATTAATCAAATTAGATTAAGAGCAAGAACAAGTCCTACTGCTGATGGTTCTGTGGTTCCTGCCGGAACATTGCCGAATAGAGGCAATTCAACAAATACAGAGGAAATAAAAGGCTGGTTAATGTCTGAAAGAAGGGTTGAATTAGGTTTTGAATCTCATAGATTTAACGACTTAAAAAGATGGGGAACAGCCAAAACTGTACTTACAGGACTTGGAAGAAATTTCCAGGATCACAATTACCTATATCCAATTCCTCAAGGTGATATTGATAAATCTGGAGGAACAATTACTCAAAACCCGGGTTATTAAAAAGAATTTTTTATAATAAATTTTTGTTGAGTTGATTAATGTTTAAAGAGAAGTAGTTAAGTAACATACCACTGCTTCTCTTTATTTTAATCCTTACACGCTAAAATTATCAAGCCTATTGTTTGTTTCATTTTTTAAAAGAAAAAATTTTCAATTTGTACCGCGGATGTATATAGGGTTTTGAAATTTTTTATCCTGAAACATCAAGCAAAGAAAAATGTATTTAAAAGAAATTAACCAAAAACTACTTATTGCTTCAATAAAGTAAATAAATTAAAAAACCCCAACAAATAACCTTATGAAATTTTATAAAAAATATATTGCTTTTATAATTTTAGGGTTTTTAATCATTACTTCCTGCAACAGTTCAGAAGAATTGGCTGCGCAAGCACCCATTAATTCTGAAGATAGTGTTCCTGTTGTTAATCAGGATTATGTTGCTGTCCCTCTTTTAAACGCAAATATTAATTTTGGTCATTTTAACCATCTTTATAAGGAGATTCGTTTTAAGAATAAAAAGGTGGGGATTATACATATCTACAGCAAATACCCAAACTATACTTTTGATATCGAACCAAATGAAGGCTATACTTGTGTGGATGATGTTGCAAGGGCAATAGTGATGCTTTCAAAATATTTAGAAGTCTTCGGCAATGATGAAGTCGCTCTCGAAAAGTTGAAAAATCTTACAGAATTTGTATTGCAGATGCAAAATGAAAACGGATATTTTAACAATTTTATCTGGAACAATCTGTCTATAAACACCACCTATAAAACCTCAGTTGCACAGCTTGACTGGTGGTCACTGAGAGCTTTATGGGGATTGGAATCCGCACACCCTTTTTTAAAATCAAACCAGGAATTGGCCGGCAGAATTGAATTGGCTACCCAGAAATTAATAATAAACGTCAAAAGAGACCTTCCCATAACCAGTTTAAATACGGAGTTTATCAATGCCATAGAATTTCCAACATGGTTAATCGGAAAACATGCGGCCGATCAGTCAGCA
>JAENXD010000126.1 GCA_016649745.1 Flavobacteriaceae bacterium
ATTTCTGCAAACGATTGCAGTAATAAATTGAATACACATTTCACATTTATATAATTTAATAAATTATTAATCATTATGAAGAACCAAACATTTTCAAAATTTATTTTCGTATTGTTCATTTTTTTTGGCATTACGAATAACACATTATTTGCAAATGCCATAAATCAGGAAAAAAAACCTCTTGTGGTTGAAATTTCCGGAAAGGTAACTGACAATAATGGAGATCCTCTTCCTGGGGCAACAGTTCTTATTAAAGGAACCAGTAAGGGAACTACGACAGATTTTAATGGTTATTATAAAATCGATGCGCCTATTGGTGCTACTTTAGCTTTCAGGTATCTTGGTTACAATTCAATAGAAATCCTTATCGGAAATCAAACAGAAATTAATGTTGTGCTAATTGGCAATAATGAGTCTTTAGAGGAAGTGGTTGTTGTAGGTTATGGTAGACAAAAGAAAAGTGACATTACTGGAGCAGTATCTTCTGTGTCAAAGGATAG
Source organism: Flavobacteriaceae bacterium (assembly GCA_016649745.1). GTDB lineage: Bacteria > Bacteroidota > Bacteroidia > Flavobacteriales > Flavobacteriaceae > Lutibacter. Next base: position 501 of record JAENXD010000126.1, read on the forward strand.
AATTAATGATGCAACAATCACCGATCCAATTCAACTTATTCAAGGAGCCGTAGCGGGGTTAAATGTTTCTGCAACTGCTGCTGGATCGAATCCGGAAAGTGGTGGCGTATTATTAGTTCGTGGCCGTAATTCAATTAGTGCAAATAATGAACCTCTTATTGTGTTGGATGGTGTGCCCTATAGTGGTAATATATCTGAAATTAATTCACAAGACATTGAAAGTATTGAAGTTCTAAAAGATGCGTCCTCAACCGCAATTTATGGGTCAAGAGCTTCTAATGGAGTTATCCTTATTCAAACTAAAAACGGTGAGGAAGGTAAAGTTACAGTAAGATATGATGGTTTTTATTCAGTACAAACCGTTGCTAATTTCCCTGATTTAATGAATGGAGATGAATATGTTTTATACAAAGAGGGAACAGATCCTTTAGATACTGATGCCAATATTACAGAGGCAGAACTTGCAGTTTATGAATCTGGATCTTATAAATCTTGGACATGGAAAGATCTAATTATAAAAAACGGTTTTAGCCAACAGCATAATTTATCTGTTTCCGGAGGTTCGCAAAAAACATCATATAGAGTAAGTTTTTCTTATTTAGGAACTGAAGGGATTGTAATTAACGACCAATATAAAAGAGGAAATACGAGAATAAATGTAACTTCTAAAGTATCAGATTGGCTTACTGTTGGTTCTAACACGATGTTGGGATATGCTGATAATAGTGGGGCCGCCCCATCATTTGTTGACTTATTTAATAAATCTCCTTTGGCAGTGCCATTCAATGAAGACGGGTCTATAAATATTACACCAATTTCAGATGACGATAGAAAAATTAACCCTATTGAAACATCGCTATACGACGATTTAAATAAAAAGTATACAGTATCTTCAAATAATTATATAAATATTGAATTACCATTTGTAAAAGGACTTTCTTATAGATTTAATACGGGTGTTCAATATCAGTCAACTGAAAAAAATTGGTATAGAGGATTAAATACCGGTAAAAGTTTTAAAGTTGGTGGAGAAGCTGAAATAAACAAAGGTGATAGATATTCTTATGTTCTTGAAAATATCGTCTCTTACCAAAGGGATTTTGGCAAACATAATGTATTTCTTACAGGAGTTTATAGTATTGAAGAAAATGAAAATAAAAATTCTAAAACAGAAGCATCTGGTTTTGCAAATGATTTTCTTTCTTATTATGGAATTCCGCAAGCAACAAATCAAACACCGTCGTTCTTTTACGCGAAGACTGATTTAATTTCTCAAATGTTTAGAGCAAATTATTCATATGATAGTAGGTATTTATTCACTGCTACAGTTAGACGTGATGGATTTTCCGGATTTGGTGCAAATAATAAGTTTGGGACATTTCCTTCAATTGCACTTGGTTGGAATATTAGCAATGAAAATTTCTTTTCTAATGCAAAAGGATTTGTTAATTTACTTAAATTACGTGGGTCATATGGATTAAGCGGAAATCAAGCGATTAGTCCATACCAAACGATTTCACAACTTAGCGGTGAAGATTATATTGATGGTACTACTACTGCACCAGGTTTTGTGCCTTCAAGTTTGGGTACCCCAGGTTTGGGCTGGGAAACTACACGCTCGCTTAATGTTGGTATAGATTTTGGTTTGTTAAATTCAAGAATCTCAGGAGAAATAAATTTGTATCGCAATAACACAAAGGATCTTCTGCTTAAACGGTCAATTTCTGCGGTTCACGGTGTTAATAGTGTTTTTGAAAATATTGGAGAAACTCAAAATGAAGGATTTGAATTTTTAGTGAACTCAAATAATATTTCTAAAAAAGACTTTAAATGGTCATCAAATTTAAATTTTAGTTTCATAAGAACTGAAATTAAAGATTTATATGGCGATGGTAAAGATGATATTGCTAACAAATGGTTTATCGGGCAGAATATTTTAACTAATTATGATCTCAAATTTATTGGTGTTTGGCAATTGGGCGAAGAAGAACTTGCAGCACAATATGGTGCATTACCGGGTTATGCAAAATATGAAGATTTAAATGATAATGGGGTGTATGATCCAGGCGATCGTCAAATATTGGGCTCAGAAGAGCCAAATTTTACTTGGGGATTCACAAACACTTTTAAATATAAAGATTTTGGGTTAAGCATATTTGTTTACGGTAAAAATGGCGCTAGAAAAGTGAACCCATATAAAGATAGAAGTTATTTAATCAATAGAGAATATTGGACACCCGACAATCCATCAAATGAATTTTGGTCTAATTCAAGCGCGGCTACAAGGTATTTAGGTCAAGGAAATTATGCAAGTGTATATGATAACGCTGATTTTATTCGAATTAAAGATATTACGCTCTCATATTCACTACCAAAGGCTATATTTAATGATGCAGTAAATGCTAAAATATACTTTACAGGTAAAAACCTTGCTACAATTACCAATTGGAGCGCACTTGATCCAGAGCTAGATAATCAGAGAGCTATTCCACTTCAACGTGAGTTTATCTTTGGATTAAATTTATCATTTTAATAAATTAAAAAATTATAATTATGAAACCTATTAAAAATATTTTACTGATCATAGTCTTAGCGACAAGTTTTATGAGTTGTTCAGAAGATCTATTGGTTGAAAGACCACCAAACTTTACAACTGCAGATGCATTATACACTTCAGTTGAAGGATTTGATGCCGGATTAAACGGTCTATATTCACTTGCTAGACAAGAAAGGGATGGTATTAAATATACTGGAGGATTTGGCCAGATTGACTTGCGAGCCGCAATATTTCTCGCTGGAACAGACAATATCGCTCATGGTTCAACTGGAGGTCTTACTTCAATCTTAGCGGATTGGTCAAAAAGCACCTCTGCCGATCCAAATATTGATTTTATGTTTTTATGGCTATATAAAGTCGTAAGTGCATCAAATACCATAATCACAAGAGCTGAAAATCCTGATGTAGACTGGGGAGCTGGGGATGATAAAGAAAGAGTGTTAGCAGAGGCAAGAACAATTAGAGCTTGGGCCTACCGCCATTTAACTTATTTATGGGGCGATGTGCCTTTAATTCTTGAAGAAATTACAGGAGAAAATATTATTACAAATGTCACTCGTGAAAAAATCGCTACGGTTAGAGCGGCTATAATTGAAGATTTAGAATTTGCAGAACAATATTTGCCTTGGTTACCTGATAAAGCGGGTAGACTTACTCGTGGTGTTGCACAAACTTATTTGGCTGAGATGTATTTGGCAATTGGAGACCCTGCAACTTCGCTAATTTGGTCCAATAAATGTATAAATGAAGGCCCATATTCATTAATCACCTCAAGATATGGTGCAGGTGCCAGTAAACCTGGCTCACCATTTATGGATATGTTTAACCCCGATAATACCAATATTTCTGCAGGTAATACAGAAGCTTTGTGGGTAATGCAGTGGGAACAGGGTTCTTCCGCAGGAGGAATAAACTTGATGAGACATGAGAGTACTATGAGATATGAAACAGTTAGTTATTCGGGTGTGAAAGGTTTTCTTACTTCTACAGATGAACGTGGAGGACGTGGTTGGAGCCGTCAAACTATATTGAAAGATGCTTTATTATTATATTATGCTTTAAGTGATTTTTCCTTAGGTAAAATTGATCAACGAGGAAATGATACTGCTATAAGAAAATATTTTATTGTAAGTGATTCTGATAATTTTTCAGGTGTAAAAAATACGGCAACAAATCAAAATTGGAAGGTTGGTGATACAGTTTGGTTAGCAACGCCGGTTTCAAAAAAGAAAGTGCCAGATCCTGGGAAAAGAAGTTTAAGCGGCGCTTATAATTTTAATTTATTGCCAGAAGATCAAGATAATGAAAACGATTGGCCGTACAGTTTAAAATTTGCACACAATGATCCTGGTTTCCCGAGAACTACAGAGTCACACATTGATCAAATTTATATGCGCCTGGCCGAGACTATTTTGTTAAGAGCCGAGGCTAAGGGTAGAACCGGCGATTTAACTGGAGCAGCTTCCGATATTAATATGTTGCGTGACAGAGCAAATGCAAAAAGGGTTTCTGCTGCAGATTTTGGCGGAGATATGACTACATTTCTTGACTACATTCTTGATGAACGTTCAAGGGAACTAATACTTGAGGAGCAAAGAAGATATACTTTATTACGTATGGGAGGTGAGAAGTTCTTTTATAGACGGGTGAACAATTTCAATAAAATAACAGAAAATTTACAAATGCGTGATACCCTGTTTCCAATACCTCAATCAGTGATAGATGCTAATCTTAGTTCAGTTATGCCACAAAACCCAGGGTTTTAATTAATAACAATATACTAAAGGAATATACCATGAAAATAAAAACTAATTTAATATTTTTTCTAATACTGCTATTTTCAGTTGCTTTAGTAAATAATGGGTACGGGCAAGTTATTGAGAATAATCAATTTATAGGTGATTATAAATCGAAATCTAATCACCGTTTTGCACAAGTGTATATTTCTGAAAAGGGGGAATATAAGGTCAATATTGTCACAAATTTAATTTCGCGTGATGCACCGTTGGCTATATTAACCGGTGAAAATATAAGCAAAAAGGCTATTGACATAAAAGGTGATGGATGGATTGGAAAAATAGAAAATGGTAATCTAAAGATTAGTAAAGATGGTGAAAATTTGAAAATGAATTATTTTGAACGATCCTCACCAACTATGAATGCAAAACCACCTAAAGAAGCGATTGTTTTATTTGATGGAAAAAATTTAGATGCATGGTTAAAGGCAGAACCTAAAGATTGGTTAATTGGATCTGGACCTGCTGATAACTGGGCTATTTTACCCGGAGGTATTTTAGAAGTGTCAAAGCAACCTTCTGGTTTGCATGAGTCTATTCTTACAAAACAAAAATTTGGTGATCTTAAGCTACATCTGGAGTTTCGTCTTTTAGGTGAAAAGACCAATGGTGGTGTCTATTTTATGTCAAGATATGAACTTAACATAAAAGACGCATACCCTTCCGCTGGAAATACACCTATCGGATTTGGGAATATTTCCAAGCCAAAAGATTTGTATCCCGCTGCGAATGTAGCTTTTCCTCCCCTGCAATGGCAAACTTTTGATGTTGACTTTAGAGCACCTCGATTCGATAAATCTGGTACTAATAAAATTGAAAATGCTAAAATTACTGTTTCTCATAACGGAGTAACTATATATGAAAATGTAGAAATAGAAGAAGTAAAAGGTGCAACAGGTATTTTGGGAGAGGCTGGTGTAGGCCCTATTTACCTACAAGACCACGGAAATGTTTATCAATTTAGAAACATATGGGTTATTGATAAAACCCTTAAAGGTACAGAAAATCACCATACACCAATTTTGGAAGCCGAAAAAGCAAAAAAGAAAGGTGGTAATAAAAATAAAGCTGAGGGCACAAAGAATTTAGATGCTGTTAAGAAAACCGGAGGTAAGAATAAAACTGATGGCGAAAAGAATTTAGATGCAGTTAAGAAAACCATAGCAAAAAACAAAACTGAAGGCGAAAAGAAACCTGTTGTTGCAAAGAAAGGCGGGAGTAAAAATAAAGCAAAAGACGCAAATTATGAAGGTGAAAAAAACCCTTTTTATGCTGCTGTAACAGTTTCTCTATTGGCTGACCCAAGTGGAAAACCTGCCAAACCTGTTGGTTTTGTACATCCCGGAATTTTAGTAAATGGTGATCAATTGAATGAAATTAAAAGACGTGTCGCCGCAGGAATTGAACCACAGGCTTCCGCATTTGAAGTGTTAAAAAACAGCCCTTTCGGCGCAAAAGATTATGTTGCGACTCCAAGAGAAACTGTCTCATGCGGACCATATTCTAATCCTAATTTAGGGTGTAAAGATGAGCAAAAAGACTGTGCAGCCGCATATTCCCAAGCCTTGCTTTGGAGTATCACTGGTGATAAAATTTATGCTGAAAATGCAATTAAAATTATGAATGCCTGGTCATCTACTTTAGTTGGTGGACACAATTACGCGAATGGACCAGTTCAGGCAGCTTGGACAGGTTCTGTTTGGCCAAGGGCTGCAGAAATAATTAGATACACTTATGATAATTGGTCAGAAAGCGATGTTGCTAAATTTCAAAATATGTTAAGAACTCAGTACTTGCCATCTATTATTCACGGAAATTGTGAAAATGGCAATAAAGAGCTTGCAATGAGTGAAGCGCTTATTAATATAGGGGTATTTAATGATGATAAAGACGTTTTTGATTTAGGGATTAAAATGTGGAGAGGTAGAACTCCGGCTTATATTTATTTGAAATCTGATGGACTAAATCCAATAGAACCACCTGGATGCGGAACTGCTATTTGGGGTAATAAAGGGCATATCCCTGAATTTGTAGATGGTATTTTACAGGAAACGGCACGTGATGCGCGTCACCCGGGTTTGGGATTTGCCTCTATTGCAAATGCAGCGGAAACTGCCAGACAACAAGGTGTTAATTTATATGAAGAAGAAGGAAAAAGAATGATGGCGGCAATGGAGTTTCAGGCACAATATTTACCGCCGAACAATGTTCCCGTTCCGGAAAATTTAATTTTCACTCATTTAAAAACTTGGGAAATAGCTTTTAATCATTTTCATGATAGAATGGGATATCCATTACCAAATATGTCTGTTGTGATACCAACGAACAGACCGACTGGCACGGATCATCATATGGTTTGGGAAACACTTACACATGCTGGGATAGGAAATGTTGGACTTCCCCCAATAAAAAAATAAGAAAAATATCTTATAAGTTTTCAATTTTGAAAATGGAATTAATAGGATTGATTTAATTAGTTTAACAGAACTTGAATGATAAAATTAGAAAGTCGTTTCACAAAGTCGAGATATCTTCTGATGATAATTATTTGTGTTGTTGTTTTTGCACATCAGAATTTATATGCGCAAAATGCCCAACAAAGTCAAAATAATACTAACATAAAAATTTCTTTGCAGTCATTCTCATTTAATAAATTATTAAATATTCATGCCAAAGGAAGGGACAATGGAATGTCTGTAAATGCATTGCTCGAATTTAGTGCTGAAAATAATTTTGACGCGGTCGATATTTTAAGTTACTTTTTTTCTGGATATCCAGAGATTCCTAGTGATGAGATCATTTATGATATTAAAAAAAGAGCCTTTGATTTAGGTTTGTCATTAAGCGGAACAGGAGTTCGAAGCGATTTTGCAAATGTAAATCCTAATATACGAGCAGAAAGTGTTATTCATGTAAAACAATGGATTGATGTTGCAGTAAAGTTAGGAGTACCTGTAGTGCGTATATTTTCTGGTGATTTTCCAAAAGGTTATGAGGGTAAATGGGATGAGGTAGCGGTTTATACCGCTGCCAGCATTAAAGAATGTGTAAATTATGGAAAAGAGAGAGGTATTTTAATTGGTGTGCAAAACCATGGAGGCTTTTTGAAAACTGCTGATGAAACCATAAAACTTGTCAAAATGGTAAATTCCGATTATTTTGGTGTTATTGTAGATACAGGTTATTTCTTAACAGAAGACCCATATAACGATATGAAAAAAGTCATGCCTTATGCCTTTAGTTTTCTTTTAAAAGAAAGCCCAGTGCCTAATGACACTTCTGTTAAAATTGATTTGACACGAATAAAGAATATTTTATCGGAGAGTGATTTCAAAGGATATGTTCAAATTGAAACCCTTTCTCCTAAAAATTCACCAAAAAAAGTTTCTTATGATCCTTTTAAAGTTGTTCCTGTTTTTTTAAAGGAGGTAAGAGCAGCAATTACCGAGGGATGTAAATAGTAAAAACGCTTACGTTAATTTAATATTCACTTACAAAATATTGACTAATATGAAATTAAATAATTATTTTAAAATGTTTATAACAAAGTCTTTCCTGCTGATATTTATTTTAAGCAGTACCATATCTTTTTCGCAAAACAAACTGGAAATTGAACGAAAAGGGAAATCATCTGTAAAAATTGGTCTTAATGCTTATTCCTTTACAAAACCTCTTATGAATAATGTAAGAGGTCGTGATGGTGGAATTACTTTATTTGACCTTATTGATTGGACTGCAGCGCAAGAATTTGATGCAATTGATTTAACTGCTTACTTTTTTCCGGGATATCCGGAGGTTCCAAGTGATGAATACATAAATTCCCTGAAAAGGTACACGTTTCAGCAAGGACTTGATATAAGTGGTATTGGTGTTCGGAATGATTTTGCAGATCCGGATCCGATAAAAAGAGCAGCTGATGTAAAACATGTAAAGGAATGGATTGATGTAGCCGTTAAATTGGGAGCACCTGTAATCAGAGTATTTTCTGGTCCAATTCCGAAAGGTTATGAAGGTAAATGGGATGAGATTGCTTTATATATGTCTGTTAGTTTAAAAGAGTGTGCAGAGTACGGCAAGCAAAGAGGTGTATTGGTAGGTGTGCAAAACCATGGAGATTTTGTGAAAACCGCCGATGAAACCATTAAGTTGGTAAAAATGGTCAATTCCGATTGGTTTGGGGTGAATGTAGATACCGGTTATTTC
>JAENXD010000193.1 GCA_016649745.1 Flavobacteriaceae bacterium
TACTTGGCGATATTCTTTGGCCAGTTTTTCTTGGCATAGCCTAATTTCTGTTTAACTTTTTTATCAATATTTTTTCCTTGTAGCGCTTGGTTGATTTGGTCAATAGTGTGCGATACTTCTTCAGGATCTATAGCTTCAAAAAGCGGTAATTATATTATTTACGTTTAATAGTGAGTTTTTCACATTATTATAAAATATCATGAATAAATCAATATTATTAATTAGTCGATTCTTAAAAACATATTAATATATTAATTATTAATATTTTATATATTTTAAAATTGCTCATAAGTCCATTTTAGTGGGTTTAAATGGAAATATTAAATTTAAAAAAAACACTGAAAATTGAGCCCTTCAATTTTTGTGTTTAAAGATTTAAAAAATGCTATTGCTATTTGTGATTTTTGGCAACTTTTTCCAATTCAGTATACCAATCCTCTCCAAATTTTCTAATTAGAGCATCTTTCACAAATTTGTAAACAGGTACTTGTAGTTCTTTTCCTAAAGTACAAGCATCATCACATATCGGCCATTTATGATAATTCACAGCAGTAAACTCGCTATATTCCATTAAACGAATTGGATACAAATGACAGGAAATTGGTTTTTTCCAATCAATTACGCCCTGATTGTAAGCTTCTTCGATACCACATTTAACAATATTATTTTCATCAAATATGGAATAGGCGCAATCTTTGCCCTCTATTAAAGTAGTTTCATATTCCCCTTCATCCGTAATAAAAAGTCCTTGGTCTTCAATAGCTTGAATTCCTTCCGCTCTTAAAAAAGGTTTCACTTTTGGATAAATATCCATAAGTATCAGCAATTCATCCTCATCCAACGGAGCGCCGGCTTCACCATCAACACAACATTTGCCTTTGCAGGCTGATAGATTACAAACAAAATCTTTCTCTATAATCTCTTCTGAAACGATTGTTTTTCCTAATTGAAACATCTGGCAAAAATAACTATTTTTTTATATTACTTTTGTTATAATTCAATTATTGATTGTATACTTTCGCCAATCCTTTTAAATAGGCACATGATGGACATAAATTTTAAAGAAATTGTTACTGCAACCATGATATTATTTGCCGTAATTGACATTATAGGAAGTATTCCGGTAATTATTGATTTACGCGTAAAATTTGGCCACATCCATTCAGAAAAAGCATCTATAGTCGCATGTTTTATCATGGTTGCTTTCCTGTTTTTGGGGACAAGCATTTTAAGCCTAATTGGAATTGATGTTAATTCTTTTGCAGTTGCAGGTTCGTTCATCCTGTTTTTTTTGGCGTTGGAAATGATTTTGGGAATTTCTCTTTACAAAGAAGAAGAAACAAATGCAAAAACAGCTTCTGTATTTCCGTTGGCATTTCCATTATTGGCTGGACCGGGAAGTTTAACCACACTGCTTTCATTAAGGGCTGAGTTTTCAACCATAAATATTGTAATCGCCATTATTATCAATACGATTTTCTTATACTTAGTGCTTAAAACTTCGGTGCAAATTGAAAAAATTATAGGAAAAAATGGCATAAATATTATTAGAAAAGTATTTGGAGTTGTTCTTTTGGCTATTGCTGTAAAACTGTTTACTTCAAATATACAGGGATTATTTCACAATTAAATTCTTAAATATGGATACTTTTGATGTGTTGATAATTGGCGGAAGCGCAGCTGGATTGTCTTGCGCTTTAATTTTAGGATCGGCTGTTAAAAAGCCTTTTGCTGAAAATAAAAAAATTGGAATAATAACGCATCAAAAAAATTCCCGACTGCATGAAGCCTTGCTTAATAATGTGTTGGGATTCAAAAAAGGAACGAGAGGCGATCAGGTTTTGGAAAATGGCTTAAACCAACTTTCCGATTTATACCCTCATGTGATTCAAATTGAAAATGAAAAGATGACCAAAATTGAAGGGGGATTTCTAAGTTTTAAGGTGTTTACCAATAAAAATTCCTATAATGTAAAAACAATTGTTGTGGCTGTTGGTCCATCAAATTTTTTTAACATTGAAGGTCTCATGCAATATGTTATTCCTCACCACAGTTTACCTCCGCAAAAAGAACGTATTATGTTAAAAAACAACAACCATTTGGTTACAGATGGCTTATACGTTGCCGGTGTATTAGCGGGATGGAGAAGTCAGTTCGCTATTGCCGCAGGCAGTGGCGCCCAAGTTGCAACTGATATTTTAACACTATGGAATAATGGAAATCATTCTATGGTACATGACTCCTTATCTTAATATTTTATTCTTAAACAATAACCATTCAATATGTTACGAAAAATCGATTGAAACCGATAAATATATTATAGGAAAAAATTAATAATTCCTGTTAAAATATTATGAAATCTTTTTAAAATAAAATACTTTTACTGTATAATTTAAAATGTATCCATTTAAAATTATGATATGAAAAAAGAATCTTAAAAAATTGCAATGAAAAAACTTTTTTTTGAAAAAAACACCCAATTGGTGTTGTTCCTTACTTTTATTTTACTGGTTTTTGGTTTAAGTATCTACAATCTTATATGGTTTGTAGAAATCTATATTTAAGGAAGCCAATGTTAAAACAGCGTTTTTAACATTATGCATGATAGAAATATCCTTTTGACACATCAAACAGAACAGGTATTTACTCCACTGTAACAGATTTCGCTAAATTTCTCGGTTGATCCACATTACAGCCTCTCATTACAGCGATATAATAAGACAACAATTGCAATGGTATTGTTGATAAAAGTGGCGTAAAAGCTTCTTCGGTTTCCGGAATTTCAATCACATGGTCTGCCATACCCCTAACTACAGTATCACCTTTAGTAACAATAGCAATAATTTTACCGTTGCGGGCCTTTATTTCTTGAATGTTACTCACCACTTTGTCATAATGACCCTTTTTAGGGGCAATAATAATAACTGGCATATGTTCGTCAATTAAAGCAATTGGTCCGTGTTTCATTTCAGCAGCAGGATAGCCTTCTGCATGAATGTAAGAAATTTCCTTCAATTTTAAAGCGCCTTCAAGTGCTACAGGGAAATTATACCCACGTCCCAAATACAAACAATTTGGTGCATCTTTGTAAATTGCGGCAATTTTTTCTATTTCAGTATCCATTTTAAGAACCTCTTCCACTTTGCCGGGAATTAAACTCAATTCATGAATATAGTGGTTGTACTGTGAGTTTGAAAGTTCACCCTTTAAATTACCCAGTTTTAAAGCTATTAAGGCAAGTACGGTAATTTGCGTTGTAAATGCTTTTGTTGAAGCCACGCCTATTTCCGGTCCGGCGTGCGTATAAGCACCTGTATCCGTTTCCCTTGCAATAGAAGAACCTACCACATTGCAAACCCCAAACACAAAAGCGCCTTTAGATTTGGCTAGTTTTATGGCTGCCAATGTATCGGCAGTTTCACCCGATTGTGAAATTGCAATCACCACATCGTTTTTATTTATGACTGGATTTCTGTACCTAAACTCTGAAGCATATTCAACCTCTACAGGAATTCGAGCCAGATCTTCAAACAAATACTCAGCCACCAATCCTGCATGCCATGAAGTTCCGCAAGCAACAATCACTATACGGTTTGCATTTAAAAATCTTGAAATGTTATTGTCAACACTGCCCATTTTTATCATGCCTTTGGAAGGTAACAATCGTCCTCTGTAAGCATCTAATATAGCGTGAGGCTGCTCGTGAATTTCTTTGAGCATAAAATGGTCATAACCACCCTTTTCAATTTGTTCTAAATTAAGTTTTAACTGCTGAATATCCAGTTCAACCGCAGCATTATCCTGAATTTTACGAATTCTGATATCTCTTCCTAATTTAAGAATTGCCAATTCTTCATCTTCTAAATAGATGGCATTTCTGGTGTATTCTATAAATGGTGATGCATCTGAAGCAACAAAAAACTCGGTATTGTTTTCTCCAATACCAATGGCAATCGGGCTTCCCAATTTAGCAACAATTATTTCATCGGGTATTGAAATGTCAAAAACAGCAATTGCATAAGCCCCAACCACATTGGAAAGCGCCATTTGAACAGCTTTGCCCAATTTGCATTTATTTTTGATTTTAACCTCTTCAATTAAATTTATTAAAACTTCAGTATCTGTATCACTTTTAAAAATATATCCTCTTGTTATGAGTTCCTTTTTTATAGTATCATAGTTTTCTATAATTCCATTATGAACGATAGCTAATTTTCCTGAGTTTGAAAGATGTGGATGCGAATTTTCATCGTTCGGCACGCCATGTGTCGCCCAACGTGTATGACCCAAGGCCAGATTTCCTTCAACATTTTTTTGTCTGGTGATTTTTTTTAAATCAGAAACTTTCCCTTTTGTTTTATAAAGGCTCATTTCATTGCCGTCAAGCAATACAACTCCTGCACTGTCATAACCTCTATATTCTAAACGCTGTAAACCGTTGATAACTATAGGATAGGCTTTTCTAAAACCTAAATAACCGGCAATTCCACACATACCAATTTTCTTTTTTAATTATTTATTTTTGAATAAAATATTTCCAGTTTTACTCTTTTATCGCCAAAACTTGGATCATCACCAAACAGCACAACGCCTTTTGGCGTCCAGCTATAATCTCTAATTTCTACATCATTAATAGCGGTAGGGGTATCTGAAGGATTAAAGACTTTTAGCCCTATTGTCACTAAGTCTAGCGGTTCATTCGTTTTTAACAATCTCGAGATATAATCCGTAATTTTAAACACATAACGATAAGGTTTTCCGTTGGTATCTCTTTCCAACAATCCCCCAACAACTGCCAATCCTTCCGTCATAACATCTATTATCTGTAAATTCTCAGTATAATTATAAATAAACAATTGTTCAGGAGCAATAGAACTTGCTGCATTTTGATCAACATAAAAAATCAAACTCGCATCATTAATCAGCCAATTATTATCTTGTAACTCAACTAAGTTTTCATTGTTAAACAATTCAATAGTGGCCATTGAGCCTGCAGCTCCCTGTACATACAACCTGTCTTCACCACTTTGGTGCGGAGCTATATCGTCTCTTTTAAACACATTTGATTTTATAGATCCAAGCGCAAATTCATAGTTATGTTTAGTTCTAACAATTCCTTCTCCTTTTATTCCATTTCCATTTATATCTAAACCAGTAGTTACATCTGTACCTTCATCTTCATCTTTTGAATAATAAATTATCATTTTAGCATTCACCATTGACAATGAAACTAAATGAGATTTATTGGAAGTTAATTCTTTGGCTTCAATATAGAAACCTCTAAAATAATGTTGAAAATTGTCAAGAGATTGAAACTCAGCACCAGTAGCATTGTCAACAAAAAGTTGCTGAATCGCACTTTCATTCAATGGAATTCTAATACTTGGACCTAAATCTGCTTGTTTAATGGTGTCAATATCATAAGAGGTAATTCCATCAGGCATATATCTTTTTATGTAAGATACCGTATCATTTGGATTGACTTTAAAATTCCCTAAATAAAACGGCGTGTCCCCTTTTTGAAATTCTTTATCAGAATAATAAATGGCAGGTTTTGAAGGATCATTTGGATCTAAAGTGTTTAAGTAGGTTTTCAGTTCATAAATACCCAGCTGAAATGCAACATCAGCATTTCCAAATACAGAGTCAATA
>JAENXD010000203.1 GCA_016649745.1 Flavobacteriaceae bacterium
ATTTGCAATTAAGAATACTCAATATTATGAAAAATAGAAAAAACGATTTAAAATGACTTAATCAATTAAGAATTTACTTTTAAATCGATTAAACTTATCCAAAAAAATGAAAAATAACCAAGTAGAAAAAGAGGGAACCAATAGGCGTAAATTCCTAAAATTGGGATTAATGACTAGTTTCACAGCAATTGCAGGCACTTCTATAATAACAAACTTAGCTGCACAAGAAGAAGAAGAAGAAACTAAACCTTCCGGAGAAAAAATTAGATTGTTAACACCCGATGGTAAAATTGTTGAAGTAGACGCTTCCAACATAAATAAATACCCAGAAGCATTAATTACGCCTGAAGAATCTCGCAAAGGAATCCCAAACCGGAAATTTGTAATGGTTATTGATTTAGCCAAATGTAAAAACGCCCGAAAATGTGTTGAAGGTTGCCAAAAAGGTCATAATTTAGATTACGGTCAAGAATTTATGAAAATTAAACTTCTTCAAGACAATCCTACATCAGAACCATATTGGTTTCCAAAAAACTGTATGCATTGTGATGAACCACCTTGTGTAACGGTTTGTCCAACTGGAGCTACTTTTAAAAGAGAAGATAATATTGTATTAATTGACAACGAACGTTGTATTGGATGTAAATTCTGTGTAACCAGCTGTCCATATTCTGCTCGTATATTTAACTGGGAACACAAAGCCAAATTCGATGATAAAAGTCAACCTTATTCGCCAGAAACAAGCGTTCCTGGAGCTACGGGAACAGTAACCAAATGCGATTTTTGTCCAGATTTGTTAAGACAAGGTTTATTACCACATTGTGCACAATCTTGCCCCGAAGGTGTAATTTATTTTGGAGATAAAAATGAAGATCTTGTAACCAATGGCCAAGAAACCCTCAGCTTTTCCAAACTACTTACTGATCGAGGAGGCTATCGTCATTTAGAGCATTTGGGAACCAAACCTAATGTATATTATTTACCTCCAGTGGATAGATTGTACGAATTAGAGGATGGATTTGATGTAAGCGAGGAAGTAAAAGAACGTTATAAAGATGTTCCTTACGTTCAAGAATTAAAGAAACAAGGTAAAATTTAACACTAAAGATTTTAAATATGAATATAGAATCTAGAAAAAGAGAATTATTTAAAGAATTTGCGCCAAGATTAGAAACAACTTCCATGTTAAGTAAAATATATATGGGTTCCTTAATTGTAATAATTTTAGTAGGACTTTATGCTTTTTATTTACAAATGTCCGAAGGGCAGATTGTAACCGGAATGAGAGATAATGTGGTGTGGGGTATTTATGAGGTGAATTTTATTTTGTTAGTTTGCATAAGCTATTCAGGAGCATTTATTTCAGGAATATTACACTTTTTTCATACGCCTTGGAAAACTGCGATTGCAAGAATTGTAGAAATTATAACCGTATTATCATTACTAATTGGACCTATTTATATTTTGTTATGTATGGGAAGATTAGATAGGTTACATTATTTATTTATGTATCCTAGAATTCAATCTCCAATAACCTGGGATATTATGGCAATTATTACCGACATAATTGCTTGTTTCATTTATCTATACTTAACTTTTATTCCAGATTTTGCTATTTTAAGAGATCATTGTGAAGAACGTAATATACCCAAATGGATTAAGAAAATGTACAAAACTTTAGCTATTGGTTATCAAGATACTAAAACACAGCGCGATCGATTACATAAAATAACAAGAACAATGTCTGCAATGGTAATTGTACTTGCACTTGTTGCTTATTCTGTATTAGCGTGGATTTTCAGCTTAACACTACAACCTGGTTGGAATAGCACAATTTTCGCTCCATATTTTATTGTTGGCGGATTATTTTCGGGAGTTGCTTTTATTATAATAACAATGTATTTAGTACGTAAGTTTTATAAACTTGAAAAATATATCCGTAAAATGCACTTTAAAGTAGGTGGAATTATTTTATTAATTCTAGCAATGCTTTATGGATATTTTACTTTTACAGAATATTTTTCAAGATGGTTCAGCCATAAAGCAATTGATACTAATTTATTAGACAAGCTATTTACAAGATACTTTTGGGAGTTTATATTTGCCAATTATGTGGGAATTCTAGTCCCAATTGGAATTTTATTCTTCAAAAAATTTAGAACAATTAAGTGGGTTACAACTGCTGCTGTAATTGCTTTAGCAGGCGTTTGGCTTAATAGATATTTAATAGTAATTCCTACGCTAGAAACACCTTATGTACCAATTCAAGATACTAGAATTGATTACCTTTTCTATTCTGCATCTTGGGTTGAAATTACACTAAGCATTGCTGGAATTGCAGCATTCTTACTAATGTTCACATTAATAGGAAAAATAGTTCCACTTGTTCCAATGAACTATATTTTAGATGGCCGAACTCCACCTAAAACAGTTAAAAATAAAGACAATAAAAAAATATCAGAGTAATAATAATTTTGAAGAATTATGAAAAGTAATCTATATAATCACACCTTTTTTATTTCAATAATTGTTGCATTATTAGTTAATATCAATTGTATAGCCCAACAAATCGATTTAAATAATTATCGCACACGATTTAGTTTTAAAACAGTTAAACAAGCTGATAATTCTCGTTTGCTTGAAGTAACTTTTATTGCCCTAAATAAAGAAGACAGAAAAGATCAGCCTCCAGTTTATGAAGCTGAAATACAATTCTTTAATATACTGAATGATGAAGAAATCCTATTAGGATCTTCAAAAACTTCAAAAGAAGGGGTTGCCCAATTAATTTTTCCGGAAAATCAAAAATACAGTACCGATGGAGAAGGGTATATTAATTTAAGAGCCCGTTTTAATAGTACTGATGCTTTAAGTGAAGAAGAAGCGGATTTAATGGTTAAAGATTTGCATTTAGACCTTAACTTAACAGAAATAGATTCTGTAAAAACTGTAACACTTACCGCTTTCACCATTGATAGTTTAGGTGTTAAAACCCCTGTAAACGATGTATACATAACCACCTATGTTAAGGCTATGCTTTCAAAAAAGAACATTGATGAAGGAATTATTAGTGATGGTGCGTATACCTTTGCTATGTCTCAAAGTTTTGTAGGCAATACAAAAGGCAATTTAACAATTTCTTCAATTATTGACGATAACGATGAATATGGTAATATTATTCAGGAGAAAACTGTTCATTGGGGAACATTTAACAACCAAATAAAGACCGATGAACATAAGTTATGGACAAAGGCTGCACCAATTTGGATGTATGTGGTATTATCCATCCTACTATTAGGTGTTTATGTGAATTTTACTTACACCATTGTAAATTTGTTTAAAATAAAAAAAGAGGGTGATAATATAAAGTCCGAACCTAAAAAAAATTATTCGGCCAACTAAAATATACCTATTCACTTCAAAATAAAGAACACTAATAATTAATATAAATAAAAATTAAATAAAATGAAAACAATTAAAATTTTAATGATTATCGGAATAGTTAGTTTTGGACTTTTTTCCTTCAATAAGTTAACACAAGAAGAATGGAAAGTTCCTGCTAAATATGAAAAAATGAAAAACCCAACTAAAGCTAGCAGCGAAAATCTGGCAATCGGCAAATCTTTATATTCCAAACATTGTAAATCTTGTCACGGAAGCAAAGGATATGGCGATGGAACAAAAGCAGATAATTTAGAAGGTGATTTGGGGGATTTTTCATCAAAAGTATTCCAATCTCAATCTGATGGAGCTTTATTTTATAAAAGCTATATAGGTAGAAAAGATATGCCTAGCTATGAAAAGAAAATGAGTGAAGAAGATATGTGGATAACAGTTAATTTTATGAGAACATTAGCTGAATAATTTTTTGATGATTCATTCTAAAATATCTATTGAGATTTATTAGACAAAATTATTAAACTTGGTATTTAATTAAAAAAAGGTTTGGCTTTGCTAAACCTTTTTTTGTTTTTTTTAGCCAATCTTTTTTAGTAAATAAGTTAGAATGTGAGCACTTTTGACATCCCAAAACCTTAAAATTATAAAACTTATGACTCCAAAATGTATGAATAATGCAAATTTTCTTTTAAATTATGTAACAAATTTTTTAACCTAAATGGCTAATTTTGTACTGTTCTAATAAATCAATACTAATCAATTAAAAAGAAATAAAATGAAAAAATTATTAATTTTCGCAATTTTAAGTACCTCGCTACTTTTTCAAAATTGTAGCACGAAAGAAAAACAAGAAAAAACGGATACGCTAAATGATTCCATTGTTACCGAAACTGTGATTATTGATCCTGATACTACTTCCAATACAGAGATTATTGTAGATGATTTACCAAAACAAGTTGAAAAAACCCCAATTGAAAAATCTACAACTACTACAAAAATTACAACAAAAGAACCAGGGAAGGTAGTTACGCAAAAAACAACTGAAACAAAGGTAAACCAAGACACCAAAGTTGAAGTTGAAACAAAAGTAGTGGTTACTGAGCAACCAAAAAAAGTCGTAGAAGCTGAGGCTCCAGTTAAGGTTGTTGTTCAAGAGCCTGTTAAAGTTGTTGTTCAGGATCCAAAAGTTACAACCAATATTTCAGATTGGAAAATTCCTGTTAAATACCAAACTATGACAAACCCAACTGATCCAAAAGTCGATTTGGCAATTGGAAAATCGCTATATTCCAAACATTGTAAATCTTGTCACGGAAGTGAAGGTTATGGCGATGGAACAAAAGCAAAAGAAATGAAAGGTGATTTAGGTGATTTTTCAACAAAAGAATTTCAAACACAAAGTGACGGGGCATTATTTTACAAAACTACTTTTGGAAGAGATGATATGCCGGCATTTGATAAAAAATTGCCTTCAGATGAAGACAGATGGTTAGTTATCAATTATATGAGAACGCTAAAGCAATAAGTTTAAAAAAATAGATAAAAAAAGTCTGTCTAAAAATTAAACTTTTTCGTTCAACCTGAACTCTTTTCAGGTTCTCATAATCATTGAGAATCAGTAAGATGAGATTCTGAAACAAGCCTGCCTACCGGACAGGCAGGTTCAGAATGACGGATTCCAATACTTTTAGACAGCCCTTTTTATGTTATATCGTCATAGAGAATATTCGAATATCAGGTTCATTTTCAACCAAACGCAAATCGAATGCCATACAAATATTGCGAATAAACATTCTGCCTTCTTCTTTAACAATAACCTTATCACCAGAGATTTCTATTAAACCATCTTCAATTATTTCACTTAAACGGCCTACAATCTCATTTTTCACTTGATCCGTTAATCCATTGGACCATTCTGTTTCAAGATTACACATCAAATTTAAAATATGTTTACGAATAATTAAATCC
>JAENXD010000093.1 GCA_016649745.1 Flavobacteriaceae bacterium
GTAGAATTTCCGAACAAAATATTTGACGCTTTAATGGCGTTTTCATAAGCTTCATTTCCATGCGTCATTATAGTCACTTCTTCTCCGATTTTCTTTTGAAGAATTCGCAAATGAGGTGCTTTTTTATGTTCTGCAATTAAAGTTTCAATGGTTTCTTTGTCTAAAAACGTGAAAATTTTAACATAATTTTCAGCATCTTCATCAGAACAATTTAGCCAATATTGGTAATATTTATATGGGGATGTTCTGTTGGCATCCAACCAAACGTTTCCACCGGCAGTTTTTCCAAATTTTGACCCGTCGGCTTTGGTAATTAATTTGCACGTTATGGCATACGCTTTTCCTTGCGCTTTTCTCCTGATTAATTCCGTTCCCGTGGTAATATTCCCCCATTGGTCCGACCCGCCCATTTGAAGTTTGCAGTCTTTTTCTTTGTACAAATGGTAAAAATCGTATCCCTGAAACAATTGGTAGGTAAATTCCGTAAAACTCATACCAGTCTGTGAATCGGAATCCAGGCGTTTTTTTACAGAATCTTTTGCCATCATGTAATTAACGGTAATGTGCTTGCCAATGTCACGTACAAATTCAATTAATGAAATCTCTTTCATCCAATCATAATTGTTCACCAATTGGGCAGCATTTTCCGTAGTGCTGTCAAAATTTAAAAAACGTGCCAATTGCGTTTTTACGCCGGCAACATTTTTAGCCAAAGTTTCTTCGTTCAACAAATTGCGCTCTTCCGATTTTCCAGAAGGATCACCCACCATTCCGGTTGCACCGCCAACCAAAGCGATTGGACTGTGGCCTGCTTGTTGAAAATGCTTCAACAAAATTATGGGCACCAAATTCCCGATATGCAATGAATCGGCCGTTGGGTCAAATCCAATATATCCGGTTGTTTTATTTTTCAGTAAATATTCTTCAGTTTCGGGCATAATATCATGTAACATGCCTCTCCAACGCAGTTCTTCAACAAAATTCATCATCAAATTTTTAAATTTCAGCAAAGATAAAATTTTACTTGTTAGTTATAGCTTTTAGAATTGGTTTTTTAAAGCGATGTTTTGCGTGCTAAAAACAAACATTTTTTATACTTTCGTTTTATGATTTTAGTTACGGGAGGAACAGGCTTGGTGGGTTCACATTTATTGTATCAGCTTTCTTTGGAAAATGATGCAATAAAAGCGATTCATAGAAAAAACAGCGATTTACTTGCCGTAAAAAATGTATTTCGATATTTTTCTGATGCTTATGAGATACTTTTTCAGAAAATAGAATGGATAGAGGCCGATATAACCGATATTATTTCTCTGGAAGAAGCTTTTAAAAATGTTACGGAAGTTTATCATTGTGCCGCAATGGTTTCCTTTAATTCAAAGGATTATCAGGCAATGTGCGAAATTAATATTAAAGGCACTTCAAATATTGTTAATTTTTGTATTGCGAACCTCATCAAAAAGTTATGTTTTGTAAGTTCTATTGCCACCATTGAAAAATCAATTGGTAATAAATTCATGAGTGAAGCAGATGAGTGGAATATTGGCAAAGTCAGCTATGGCTATGCAATGACAAAATATGGTGCAGAAATGGAAGTTTGGCGCGCTTCACAAGAAGGTGTACCTGTTGTAATTGTGAATCCAGGCGTAATTTTAGGCGCCGGATTTTGGCATCAAGGCTCGGGCGCCATATTTTCTAAAATTTATAAGGGATTTCCTTTTTATACGGAAGGTATTACCGGTTTTGTTTCGGTAAATGATGTGGTAAGAGTAATGATTTTGCTTATGAAAGGCGACATTGTGAATGAGCGTTCTATTTTAGTGGCTGAAAACATTAGTTTTAAAGAGGTGTTTTATCAGATAGCGCAAAATTTCAAAAAAAAACCACCATCCATAAAAGTCACAAAATTAATGAGTTCTTTTGGCTGGCGAATAGAAAAACTGAAATCTATTTTTACCAATAATCCACCAACGCTAACCAAACATGCAGCGAAATCTATTCGCGAAAAAAGGTATTATTCTTCAGAAAAAATACAAAAGGAAATAAATTTTAAATTTGAATCCATTTCCGAAACACTAAAAAGTGTTTGCGAACTTTACAAAAAGGAAATTAAATAAATACCTATCTTAAAGAATCAATTTTACTGAGATTTTTAAGCTTATTTTTAATTTTTTCTCTATGGCTATCTAGGGAGTCAGTTTTTAGGGAATCCCGTAATTTAATTTCATCGTCTAATTCTTTTTTCATTGCTTTAAGGCGTTCATCCACCTTTTTTAGGATTTCCTCGTGGTCATCTATTTTAGAAGTATAATAGTAATTACTTTCTTTAAAACGTGTGCCGTCGATTCCATATTTTTCAAAGACCAATGGGAAATAATTCACATTACGTTCAAGATCGATGTTCTTAATATTTTCAGCTCCCGAAGCAATAAGTAAATCGGTCAGCAAATCCACCATTTGATCTTTAGGAATTAAATGGTCGGGCTTTTTAATAATGGTATTGCTGGTACAACCCATAAAAAAAATACCTAAAAAAATAATGTAACTAATTTTTTTCATTTGCTCTGTTAAACAATAATCTTTTACCTTTATTGTCGTCATTAAATTTACCATTTTTATATACTAAATGACCATTTACAAAAGTATGGGTAATTTTTGAGTAAAAGGTGGTTCCTTCAAAAGGAGACCAACCGCATTTATACAAAATATTATCTTTGGTGACCGTCCAAGGAGAAGAAATATCAACCAAAACCAAATCGGCGTAATATCCTTTTTTAATAAACCCTCTTTTTTCAATTTTGAAAATTTTTGCCGGATTATGACACATTTTTTCAATTATTTTTTCGAGAGAGATTTTCTCTTCTTGAAACATCCTTAGCATTGCCGGCAATGCATGTTGCACCATGGGTCCGCCACTTGGCGCTTTTGTATAAATCTGTTCTTTTTCTTCTTTTGTGTGTGGTGCGTGATCTGTTGCAATAACATCAATTCTGTCATCGAGCAATGCTTTCAACAATCCTTTTTTGTCGTGGGCTGTTTTTATTGCAGGATTCCATTTTATGAAATTTCCTTTACTTTCATAATCACTTTCATCAAACCATAAGTGATGAACACAAACTTCGGCCGTAATTTGTTTTTTTTCTACGGGCCCTTTATGGGAAAAAAGTTCAGTTTCCTTTGCTGTTGATAAATGAAAAACATGCAATCGTGCACCCGTTTTTTTTGCCAGTTTAATTGCTTTGGAAGATGAGATGTAACAAGCCTCCTCACTTCTTATTTTTGGGTGAAATTTTACGGGAATATCATCTCCATATTCTTTCAGATAGGTGTCTAAATTTGTTTTTATGGTCGCCTCATCTTCACAATGAACCGCGATGAGCATTTTTGTGGAAGAAAATATTTTTTCCAAAACTTTTTCATCGTCAACCAGCATATTTCCTGTTGAAGAGCCTAAAAACAATTTAATTCCGGCAACATTTGCCGGATTTGTTTTTAATAATTCCTCTAAATTATCATTTGTGCCGCCAAACATAAATGAATAGTTTGCATAAGATGTTTTGGACGCAATTTCAAATTTTTGCTCTAGCAGTTCCTGTGTGGTGGCCTGCGGTACCGTATTAGGCATTTCTATAAATGAAGTGATGCCTCCTGCAATGGCGGCTTTACTTTCGGTTTCAATAGTTGCTTTATGGGTTAATCCTGGTTCACGAAAATGAACTTGGTCATCTATAAGTCCGGGAATTAAATATTTTCCTTCAGCATCAATAATGGTTGTATCTGCTGATTTTGAGCTAATTGAGGTGTCTATATCCACAATATATTCTCCATCTATTAGCACATCACCATCAATTATTTTTCCTTCGTTTACAATACGGGCATTTTTAATTAGCACTAAACTCATAATCTTTTTCTTTTATTTTGTCAATCTTTCCAAGCGCATTTTTATGACACCAAAAACGGCTTCAGAAATTATTGAACCACTCATTTTTGATGTACCTTTTTTTCGGTCGGTAAAAATAATGGAAACTTCCTTATGTTTGAATTTTTTTTTCCAAGCTTTAAATTTCATTTCAATCTGAAACGCATAACCCACAAACTTTATTTTATCCAATTCTATGTTTTCCAATACTTTACGTTTATAGCATACAAAACCTGCGGTGGTGTCATAAATGGGTATTTGAGTAATGAATCTTACGTATTTAGAGGCAAAATAGGATAAAAACAAACGTTTGAAGTCCCAATTAATAACATTAATTTTATTATTTAAATACCTTGAGCCTATTGAAAAATCGGCACCATCTTCAGTACAAGCGTTATACAATTTAATTAAATCATTTGGATTGTGCGAAAAATCAGCATCCATTTCAATGATATAGTCATAATTTTTAGAAATCGCCCACTTAAATCCGTGAATATAAGCAGTTCCCAAACCGCTTTTTTCTTTTCTGACTTCTAAATATAAATTTGAAAATTCTTGTTGTAAATTAGCGGAAATATCTCCTGTTCCGTCGGGAGAACTGTCATCAACAACCAATATGTCGAATTGTTTTTCCTGAGAGAATACGGCTCTGATAATAGCCTCAATATTTTCTTTTTCATTATAAGTTGGGATGATAACAAGCGAATTCGACATAAATTAAAATTACGCGACAAAGATAAAACAAATTATCACTAATTTTGCGTTTAAATAATAACATACTTGATGTTTGAGGCGAAAGAAATAATACACCAAGATGACCATTGGATTTCACTTGTTTTTTTGACAATTCTTATTTTTTTGACACTGGCAAAAGTTTTATATAAAGACAGGTTGCTTCATACAGCTACATTATTTATTTCCAAAAAATACCTTTTTATTTATTTTGATAAAGAAAAAAATGATGTTATAAATCTATTTCAATTTTTACTGTTTATTATTCAGCTTCTGGCGCTTTCTCTTTTGTTTTATGAGGCAAATTATTTGTGGCAGTTTTCTTCCAGGTTCAACGATCTAAATGGATATTTATTGTTGGTTGGATATATGGGTTTGTATTTTTGTATAAGGTTTTTTATTGGGTTGTTTTTAGCTGAAATATTCACTATAAAAAGCATATTTAATAAAATTATTTATGACAAGGTAAGCTATTTTAATAACCTTATTTTGTGGATATTGCCTTTTTTATTGCTTAGCGCATATGCCGATATATATAAAGAATTATTTTTTAAAATTACCTTTTTAGTGCTCGCGATTTTGTTAATTTTACGGTACAGCCTAGTCCTCGGAAATAATAAAAAGCTCATAACTAACAACTTATTTTATTTTATGTTGTACCTTTGCGCACTTGAAATAGCGCCTTTGGCGATTATTTTAAAATTAACAATTTAAAACAAAATTGAAGTTTATGAAAGTGAAAACAATTTTGGTTTCTCAACCAACTCCAAAAACGGAAAACTCTCCTTATTTAGAATTATCGGAAAAACAAAAAGTTAAAATTGATTTTAGGCCATTTATTCATGTAGAAGGTGTTTCTGCAAAAGAGGTTAGAGCCCAAAAAATTGATTTTAAAAATTATACTGCAATTATTTTGACCAGCAGAAATGCGGTTGATCACTTTTTTAGAATTGCTGAAGAAATGCGTTTTACAGTGCCTGATGATATGAAATATTTTTGTGAATCTGAAGCTGTGGCGTATTATTTACAAAAGTATGTGGTATATCGCAAACGAAAAATTTATGTGGGCGAACGCACTTTTGCGGATCTGGCGAAAATTATAAAAAAATATAAGGACGAGAAGTTTTTATTGCCAAGTTCCGATAGATTAAAAGATATTGTGCCTCAAACTTTAAATGAAATGAGTGTAAATTGGGAGCGTGGTATTTTTTACAGAACATTGATAAGTGACTTATCTGATTTGGAGAGCGTGTTTTATGATATTTTAGTGTTTTTTAGTCCGTCAGGAATTGATTCTTTATTTCAAAATTTCCCTAATTTCAAACAGAACGAAACACGTATTGCCGTATTTGGCAATTCAACCATAAAAGCTGCCACTGAAGCCGGCTTAAAATGTAATATTCAAGCGCCAACACCTGAATCGCCTTCCATGACAATGGCTTTGGAAAAATACATTATTGAAGTCAACAAAAAGCAACATTGCGATAAATAATTAAAAAAAAGCCGAGTTTTAACTCGGTTTTTTTATGAAAATAAATTATCGAAAATATCCTCAACCTTAGTGACTTTTACCACTTTTATTTTGTATCCGTTGTTGTTGATTTTATTAAATTTTGAAATAAATATTTTGTGAAATCCGAGTTTTTCAGCTTCCATAATACGCTGTTCCACACGGTTTACCGGACGAATTTCACCTGTTAGGCCAATTTCGGCGGCAAAACAAAAATCCTGTGCAATGGGAACATCTTCATTAGAGGATAAAATGGCACAAATTACCGCTAAATCAATGGCGGGATCATCAACTTTTATGCCACCGGCAATATTCAAGAACACATCTTTTGCGCCTAATCTGAATCCGGCCCTTTTTTCTAAAACAGCCAAAAGCATGTTTAAACGCTTGGTGTCGTAGCCAGTTGCCGAGCGTTGTGGTGTTCCGTAAACCGCTGTGCTTACCAATGCTTGAACTTCAATCATTAAAGGTCGCATTCCTTCTAAAGTTGCGGCAATTGCGGTGCCGCTTAAATCTTCTTCTTTTTGTGAAATTAAAATTTCTGAAGGGTTTTCAACTTCACGCAACCCAAAGGAGTGCATTTCATAAATGCCTATTTCTGCCGTAGAACCAAACCGATTTTTTTGTGCGCGTACTATTCTGTATGCATGATTTCTGTCGCCTTCAAACTGCAATACAACATCCACCATATGCTCTAAAACTTTTGGGCCTGCAAGATTGCCGTCTTTGGTGATGTGCCCAATTAAAAGCACTGGTGTGGCAGTTTCTTTTGCAAACTTAATCAGTTCTGCGGTAGTTTCTCTAATTTGTGAAATTGATCCAGGGGAGGCATCAATATATTCGGTATATAAAGTTTGGATGGAGTCTATAACAACAACTTCTGGGTGTATTTCTTCAATGGCTCTAAAAATGTTTTGGGTATTTGTTTCGGTTAAAATTAAACAATTAACGTTTGAATTTTGAAGACGTTCGGCACGCATTTTAATTTGGGACTGACTTTCTTCGCCTGAAACATACAATACTTTTTTTGGCATTGTTAGCGCGATTTGTAGGAGTAAGGTAGATTTTCCAATTCCAGGTTCGCCACCTAACAACAGCAGAGAACCTTTTACCAAACCTCCACCTAAAACCCTGTCTAATTCATTATTTTTTGTTGGAATTCGGTCTTCCTTATCTAGAGAAATATCGGTAATTTTTAAGGCTTTATTGGCTTTTTTTGGAGCGGTAGATTGTTTCCAATTTCTTTTTTCTTCAGCCTGAATCACTTCTTCAACAATGGTGTTCCACTCGTTGCAAGATGTGCATTGTCCGAGCCATTTTGCATATTGGGCACCGCAATTTTGACAAAAAAATAAAGTTTTGGTTTTGGCCATTTTAAGTATTTATTGAAGAAGTAAATATAGGAAGAATAACGCGTTATTTTATAATTAAATAGCGTCGGAAGTTGAAAGTTAAATATTAAAAGTTAAAATTATTTATTTTTAATTATTCGTAACTAATCAGTATTAATATTTTAAAACTAATTGATTATTAGACTGTTATTTTTTTTACCGCAAGGGTCGCAAAGAAAAAGCAAAGGTCGCAATATTAATTATAGTTGATTTACAACACGTTGCGTCCATTGCGATTTCCTTAGCGTACATTGCGGTTAAATTTAAAGCTTTGTATTACAGATTATTATCATACTGATTAGTAACAATTATTCATTATTAATTCAATTTGTGTGTTAGGGATTAAACGACGTGTTTGAGCTCTTTTTTAGTTGCTTTTCTCAACTAAAAAAAGCGAGTAGTGAAATACTTGTATTCATGAGTTCCTTATTCATAAAATAAAAATAACGAATAAAGCCCGACCGCTTTTTCAGCGGTAACACCCACAATATAAGCATCCTTTTAAAGATTCATTGGTGTCGTAATCTATTGTAAATTGGAATTAACAAAAAGGAAAGTCCGCCAAATATAATCACCATTAAGGTTTGGGCTGTCCACATAATCCACCCAAAAGCGCGAGCAGGATTGTCTTCGATATGGTACAAAATAAGGGCACTGGCAACAAAAACTGGATATGTCCCTAAACCGCCATTTGTTAGTGCCATACTAAAACCGCCAACAACAAAGGCTACAATTATTGCAGCAAAAGGAAGGTTGGTAGTTTCCGGCAAAGCAAAAGTTACGGCATAAAACATAAACACATACATCAACCAAATAAAAACGGTATGAAAAATAAACGCCCATTTCTTTTTCATGGTAATAATGCTTTTTATACCGTCAATTAATCCTTTTATAAATGTAAATATTTTCATTATAAATGGGTGCGTAGATTTTTTAAGTATGCGATAGGTTATAAATCCGATCAAAGGAATGACCGCTAAAAAAATAATTTTTAAATAAAGGTTACCCTCCTCATCTTCTTTAAAAAGGTAGCTACTCATTAATTCGGTTTGTAAGACAAAGGCGACTCCAGTGATTGATAACAGCATAATTACATCAGCAACGCGTTCAGCAACAATGGTTCCTATTGCTTTTTCAAAAGGAATTTTTTCATATTTTTTGATGCTGGCGGCACGCGCAATTTCCCCAGAACGTGGAATGAATAAGTTAAGTAAATAAGCGATTAAAACGGTCATTACACAATTTAAATATGTGGGTTTATAACCCAAAGGCTCTAATAAAAACCGCCAGCGGTAGGCGCGTGATAAATGACTTAAAACTCCAAAAATCAATGACACCGCCACCCACCAATAATTTGCAGTTTTAAACGATGTTTCAATAGATTGAATGTCGGTGGGCGCTAATTTTGAAATGGAGTACCAAATTAAAAAAAATCCCAAGGCTATCGGGAGTGTTATAAAACTTATTTTTTTTAATTTTTTGATCAATTTATGTTAACGTATTGTCATTTTCGTTAGGAAAAATTAACATTGGTTTGAATAATTTCGCTTTTTCAAAATCCATGGTGCCATAAGAAATAATAATAATAATATCACCTTTGGCTACTTTTCTTGCGGCAGGGCCGTTTAAAGTAATTTCTCCACTTTTCCTTGGACCTGGGATTACGTATGTTTCAAGGCGTTCGCCATTGTTAATGTTCACAATTTGAACTTTTTCTCCCTGAATAATATTAGCGGCATTCATCAATTCCTCGTCAATAGTTATGCTGCCGATATAGTTTAAATCGGCACCTGTAACTTTAACCCTGTGAATTTTTGATTTTACGACTTGTATTTGCATGGTGCAAAATTAATGTTTTTGAATTAAATTGTTAATATTTATAAACTAATATTGTCTATGAGTCTTATTTTTCCAGCAAAAACGGCTATAAATGCGCGATATTTTTTTGTTGAATTTTTTGTTTCAACTGGTAAAAGGGTGTATTCATCAGCAATTTCGAAATATTCTAAGTTGAATAATGGGTGATTTTTAAATTCATTTTCAACCCATTTCACCACTTCTAAAGCATTTTTTGTGCCAAATTCAGCTTTAGCTTGTTTTAGCGTTTTATATATGAATGGCGCTGATACTCTTTGTTCTTTTGTAAGCCTTATATTTCTGGAACTCATAGCCAAACCATCTTTTTCTCTGTGAATGGGGCAGGCAATAATTTTTACGGGAAGATTTCTTTTTTCAACCATTTTGCGAATGATTTGAATTTGCTGAAAATCTTTTTCCCCAAAATAGGCTTTATTCGGTTTCACTATCTCAAACAAACGCTCCACAATTGTACCCACACCATTAAAATGGCCTTCTCTGAATTTTCCTTCCATTTGAAATTCCAATCCGTCAAAATCAAAAGATTGCGATTGAATGTTATTGGCGTAGATTTCTTCAGGAGTTGGGGTAAAAACGATGTCGCAGTTAGTAGATTTTAACAGCGATAAATCTTTATCAATTGTTTTTGGATAATTTTTTAAATCATCTGCATTGTCAAACTGCGTTGGGTTTACAAAAATGCTCACCACCACAATATCATTCTCGTTTTTTGCCTTTTCGACAAGTGATAAATGACCTTCATGAAGAGCTCCCATTGTGGGCACAAAGCCAATACTAGTACCGCTTTTAAGCGACTCTATTTTTTGTTGCACCGATATTATTTTAGCAAAAACCAACATAACGTATTTGTTAATAAACGTTAAAAGCGTGCAAACTTACATTTTTCAAGCTAAATTCTACATTAATTTTCGTAATTTTGCATATATTTTAAAAATAAGAGTTGGTTTTATGAAAGATAAGAGAGTATTGATTGTTTCTTCTGAAGTTGTTCCTTATTTGCCTGAAAATGAATTGTCAACGACCTCGTTTGAAACTGCAAAAATGATTCATAGCAAGGGAGGGCAAACACGAATTTTTATGCCTCGGTTCGGATTGATAAATGAAAGAAGACATCAACTCCATGAAGTTATTCGTTTATCTGGTATGAACTTGGTAGTCAATGATATGGATATGCCTTTAATTATTAAAGTCGCTTCAATTCCGAAGGAGAGAATGCAAGTTTATTTCATTGATAACGATGAATATTTCAAAAGAAAAGCACTTTTTTCTGATGAGGATAATAATTTGTTTGAGGACAATGATGAACGTGCTATATTTTTTGCAAAAGGGGTTGTGGAAACCGTAAAAAAATTAAATTGGGCACCAGATATTATTCACGTTAATGGTTGGATGGCGTTACTTTTACCCTTATATATCAAAGAATATTATAAAGATGATCCATTATTTTCAAACAGTAAAATAGTAACTTCGCTCTACAATACGGGTTATGAAGGCACATTAAACGACAAGTTTTTTGATAAGATTAAGTTTGATAATATTGATGAATCTAAAATTAAGACCATCTCTAATCCAACGTATTCAAATCTTTTGATTAATGCCATTGAAAATTCTGATGCAATTATAAAAGCAAGTGAACAACTTCCTGATGATTTGCTTGATTATTTAAAAACTTGTGAAAAACCTGTATTGGATTATTTTCCAATCAGTGAATTTGACAGTGCCTACACCAATTTTTACCTAAACGAAGTTTTATCATAAAATCCAAAATTTATATGTCAATTAAAGTTGTAAATGCTTTAAAATACTTAGGGCTACTCTCAATAGTGTTTTTTACAATAATTTCATGCGAAAAGGAAATAGAAACAATTGGAGTTAACCTGGTTAACAATAATATTTTTTCCACAAATAAAGATACTTCAGAAGTTATAACTTCTAACAAAAACATTCCCAATGCGCCGACCAACGGCGTTGCGCAATATTTATTGGGGGTTTATTCCGATAATGAATTTGGAACTTTAAAAGCATCAATTGTATCGCAATTGTCACTTCCGACAATAGGTGATGCTTATAATTACGGAACAAATTATGGGATAGATTCCGTTTTAATGGTTATTCCGTATCAAGCTACCAAAGAAGATAACCTAACCGACGGAAAACCAAAATTTTCTATTGACTCTGTATTTGGAAATGCTGATGTTGCATTTCAGCTGGGTATTTATGAACTGAAAACCTACTTAAACACTTTAGATCCAAATGATCCTTCAAAACCTGCCATTTATTATTCTGATAAAGAATTTCAAAAAGGGGA
>JAENXD010000183.1 GCA_016649745.1 Flavobacteriaceae bacterium
GACATTAGACAAAGAGCGGTTGAAAATGGTTGGTTATTGTCAAGAGACGTCAATGATCCTTATTTCAACAGAACATTTAGCCAAACGCATCTAAATAAGTTAGATGCCACCATTATCGTTGAGCCATCTCAAAACTTAGATATAGAATTTAGGGGAAGTAAAACCTACACAAAAAATACTTCACAACAATTGGATGTTGTCAATAATATATTAGATACAGATTCCCCAATTACCCAGTATGGAAATTTCAGCATAAGCCACAATATGTTGAAAACATCATTTAATAACAGTGACACTACTTTTGAAGAATTTAAAAACAACAGGGCAATAATTGCACAGCGACTGGCAACAAATACAGGCCAGCCAATAAGCGGTTATGGAGAAACAAGCGAACAGGTTATGATTCCGGCATTTATGGCTGCCTATTCAGGGAAAGATGCAACTACAGTAAATTTAAGCGCTTTTAGGGATGTGCCTATTCCAGGTTGGAAATTAACCTACAAAGGATTGATGAAAATAGGCTGGTTTAAAGAAAATTTCAGAAGTTTTTTGGTTACGCACAGTTATAATTCGCTTTACTCCATTACAAGTTTCAGCAATAATTTGGCATATAATGAAAACGTTCCTTATGCAGAAACCGATATAGCAGGGAATTATATTAACAAAACCATATTTACCAATATTAATTTACTCGAAGAATTTTCTCCGCTGATAAAAGTTGATGTAAAAATGAAAAATTCCGTATCTTTCAGCGGTCGAATTAATAAAGACAGAGGACTTACTTTAAACTTTAACAACAATACAATTACCCAAATAAAAGGGATTGAATATGTGGTTGGGTTGGGGTATAGAATTAAAGATTTGGCCATGAGATTTAGATTTGGCGGTGAGCAAACAAAACTTAAGGGAGATTTGGATTTAAGGGCTGATATATCCTTAAGGGATAATGAAACAATTATTAGGGCAATTGATAAAGACAACGATCAAGTAACGGGCGGTCAACGTTTGTTATCCATTAAATTCTTTGCGGATTATGCGGTAAGTAAAAATTTAACAACCTCGTTTTACTTTGACCAAAGTTCTTCTCAATATGCAATTTCTACAACTTTCCCGAGACAATCGGTGAGTTCTGGGTTAAGTGTTAGGTATATATTTGGTAATTAAACAATAAATTAAATAAATAAAAATAATGAAAATTCCAGCAGATTTAAAATACACTAAAGACCATGAATGGGTTAAAATTGATGGCGACACAGCAACAATTGGCATTACACATTTTGCACAAAGTGAATTAGGCGATATCGTTTATGTTGATGTTGATACTTTAAATGAAACTATAGAAAAAGATGAAGTCTTTGGATCGGTTGAAGCTGTAAAAACTGTTTCCGATTTATTAATGCCTTTAACAGGTGAAATAATTGAATTTAATGAAGCCTTGGCTGACGAACCGGAAAAAGTGAATACAGATCCTTATGGAGAAGGGTGGATGATCAAAGTTTCTATTTCAGATGCTTCTCAAATTGATGAATTATTATCGGCTTCAGCATACGGAGAATTGATTGGGTCGTAATTATTTTTTTTACGTTGCTGTTTTTTTAGCTATTACAATTGCGGTTGGTAGTTTAATTTCTCTTAAAAACGGTTTAGGGATAGGTATGCAAATTTCAGATAAAATTTTGCACGCTTCTGGCTATTGTATTTTAACAATAAGCTGGTTATTAGCCTATAGACCAAAAACTTATTTGTGGAAATCGCTTATTTTAGTAGCAGTAGCTGTTTTTATTTATGGCATAATTATTGAGATTTTACAAGGTGTATTTACCTATAACAGACAAGCAGATATCTATGATGCTTTTGCTAATTTAGCGGGTATAACAATGGCAACACTGTTTTTTGCCATTATTTTGAAAAAAAAGTAACATGATTTAAAAATTATACTTGTATAATATATTTAAATTATTAAATTAGCAACCAATAAAAAATTTACAGATGAAAGTCAAAAAGAATCCAAAAGCGAATTTAGAGAATTATACCAAATTGTTCATGCTGTTAGGTTTGGTATTGGCACTTTTAATAGTGTATGTAGCCATTGAAAAAAAGACCTATGATAGAGTTATAGCCTCGCTTGGACCGGCAAATTACAATGTGCAGGATGAAGAGCAAACTATAGAAATAGAACAAGTGAAACCGCCTGAGCAAAAGGCACCGCCACCGCCAATACCTGATATTATAAAAGTTGTTGAAGACGAAAAGGAAATTGAGGAAACAGTAATTAAATCTACTGAATCCAATGAAGATGAAGCGATTAAAATCACGAAAATTGTTGAAGTAAGTGTTGAGGAAGACATTATGGAAGACGTTCCTTTTGCAATTATTGAAGATGTGCCAGTATATCCAGGATGTAAAGGTTCAAAAGCGGAATTAAAAGAATGTTTGCAAGATAAAATTGCTGAGCATGTGAATCGTAAATTTAATGCAGGTTTGGCATCAGATTTGGGATTAACACCCGGTGTTAAAAAAATATTTGTTATGTTTAAAATTGACAAGACGGGAAATATTACAGACATTCAGGCAAGAGCACCACACAAGAGGTTGGAACAAGAAGCAATTAGAGTTATTGAAACATTACCTAAAATGATTCCCGGTAAACAACGTGGTCGTGCAGTTGGTGTAAAATACAGTTTGCCTATTGCATTTAAAGTTGAGTAAATAATACTTTAAAAATATGTTAAAAATACTGTCCTTATTTAGGACAGTATTTTTTTTGTTTTATTTTCGAATTTAATTTTCTTAAAAAAACCTTAAAAACTACTTTCTAAGCATGAATTGTTTAATTTATATCGCGATTTCTTGCAGCGGTTTATTCTCTTATTAAAAAATGGTAAATTTGCCCTAAATAAAACATAGATGGAATTTAATAACATTCTTTTAAGAAAAGGATATGCCAAAATAAAACTCAAAAAGATAAACACTAATCATTTTGAATTAAAAGTAAAATTAAACAAAGTAAAAGGAAGGTTTATTTTAGATACCGGAGCTTCAAATTCCTGTATCGACATCAATTTAGCCGAAAAATTTAAGTTAGAAGTGCAGGATTCCGATACAAAAGCAGCCGGTGCTGGTGCTATTGGTATGGAAACCAAAATTTCTTCTAAAAACAAAATTGAAATTAACCAATGGGAATATCAAAATTTTACGGTTGTATTGCTCGATTTAAACCATGTAAATACGGCGTTGACGGAACATTGCGCAGAAGCTGTTGATGGGATTATTGGCGCAGATATTTTAGAAAAAGGTAAAGCGGTTATAAATTATGAAACCAAGTGCTTGTATCTAAAAAAACTTGTTTATAAATTTTAATGAAACAAAGATTCGATTACATAAGTTAATCTTCCGCCCGTATAAAGCAAATTATGATCTATGCCTTTCGCAACTGAATATTCTACGGTTATGTTTTTGTTAAGTGCATAACCCATACCTACTGTAATACTTTGAAAAATGCCACTCTCCTTTGTGTCATTACAGGAATATTCAATAAGAAAATTGGTTTTGGAAGAATAGGAATAATCTAAATTTGAAACAATGAAGTAAGTATATCCACTTGTTTTTTCCGTAGCATAGCCAATATTATTTGTGAATGTTAATTTTTCATTTAAGTTATTCGAAAAATTTAAGGAATAAACATTGCCAACATTTAAAAACTTAAGATTTGGTTTTGAATGCAATACCGATCTGTATAAAAAAGCCGTTTCTGGTATCCATTTATGTTGCTCCCACAAATTTAAAGCAAAACCGATTTGAATATCATCAAATTTATTAATTGCGTAAATTAACTCGTCATGTTCAATTAGCTTTTCCCTAATTAAAGGTGCGTTAAATTGCATTTCCAGATTTTTAAATAACCCATATCTAAGCAATAAATTTGGAATACTCCAAGATTTAATAGTGGATGAATTTTCTTTTTGAACTGAATAAATTGATTCTAACTCTATTTGAAGTGTGTTTTTTTCAACACCTTTTGAGGGTTCTGCAATTTGGGAAAATAGGGTACACTTAAAAATTAATAAAGCAATTAATGTTGCAATAACGTTCTTCATATTTGATATTATATGAAGGCAAAGTTATTTTTATTTAGTCTAAATAAAAATGATAAAAATCATCAAAATAAAAAACCCAAACAATTTCGTTTGGGTTTTGAAGACTATATAATTAGTTAATCTTTATAATTCCAGCGCTTTTTTAGGGTTGTTGTCCATTAAAATTTCAATTGGATTCTCCAGTGCTTCTTTAACGGCAACCAAAAATCCGACAGATTCCCTTCCATCAATAACTCTGTGGTCATAAGACAAGGCAACAAACATAATTGGTCTGATTACCACTTCACCTTTAATAGCGACAGGACGTTCAACAATATTGTGCATACCTAAAATTCCGCTTTGTGGTGGGTTTAAAATAGGGGTAGACAACATGGAACCAAAAACACCGCCGTTTGTAATGGTAAAGGTACCACCGGTCATTTCATCAATAGTAATTTGTCCGTCACGAGCTCTTAATGCCAAACGTTTTACTTCATTTTCTATTCCTCTGAAAGATAGGTTTTCGGCATTTCTGATTACCGGAACCATCAAACCTTTTGGGCCTGAAACCGCAATAGAAATATCCATGAAATCATGTGAAATTTTATAATCACCATCCAGCATGGAATTCACATCAGGAAACAATTTTAGGGCTCTTACAATGGCTAGGGTAAAGAAACTCATAAATCCTAACCCAACATTATGTTTTGCCTTAAATTCATCTTTAAAGTCATTTCTTAAGTCGAAAATAGGTTTCATGTCCACTTCATTAAAAGTGGTAAGCATAGCGGTTTCATTTTTTACCGCAACCAAACGTTCAGCCACTTTTCTTCTAAGCATGGAAAGTTTTGTACGCTCACTGCTTCTTGAACCACCAGCAGGCGTTCCCATACTTGGTACTGCATTTATGGCATCTCCTTTTGTGATTCTGCGATCTCTGCCGGTTCCAATAATTTCAGAAGAGGAAATTCCTTTTTCGGTCAATATTTTCTTTGCTGCAGGAGAAGCTGCACCACTGGCATAAGTTTTTTCTGCTGCAATTGGAGCGACAGTTTTTTCTTCTTTCTTTTCTTCTTTCTTTTCGCTGCTTACTGAAGACTGTTCACTGCCCGCTGGTTTTTCTCCGTCTAAATCAATTAAACAAACAACAGAACCAACAGATACCGTATCGCCTTCTTCGGCCTTCAAAGTAATAATACCGCTTTCTTCGGCAGGTAGTTCAAGGGTAGCTTTGTCAGAATCCACTTCGGCAACAGGTTGATCTTTTTCAACATAATCGCCATCTTTAACAAGCCAAGCTGCAATTTCTACTTCTGTGATTGATTCTCCCGGAGAGGGAACTTTCATTTCTAAAATCATCTCTTTATTTTTTTATCTTTTTTCTGCCTTAAATCTTTTCCGAAGAAAGGAATTTAAAGGTTAATTTCTTGGTTAATTTTATATGTTTATATTTTATTTTCCAGCGGTAATATATGCTATTCGCTATGAATCATCTTCTTGTGAGTCAAAATTTGTAATGTTCGTTTCAAATACTTTATCAATAACGCGTTGGTGTCTTCGTTTAAATCGTGCTGAGGAACCTGCGGCAGGAACTGCATGAAATGATTGAGAAGCCACTTCAAGATTCACCAACCTGAAGCGTTGCAGCATAAAACTCCAAGCCCCCATATTTTCCGGTTCTTCCTGTGCCCAAACGTATTTTTTAACATTCGGGTAGCTGTCAATTACCTGTAGTAATTTTTCTAAATGCAATGGGAACAATTGTTCAATTCTCACTAGCGCCACATCATTTCTTCCCAAAATGGTGCGCTCGGCCAATAAATCGTAATAAAATTTACCGGTGCAAAACACCAATTTGGTGACATTCTTTTTATCAATATTGTCATCAATCACTTCCTGAAAACTTCCATTTGAAAA
>JAENXD010000207.1 GCA_016649745.1 Flavobacteriaceae bacterium
ATCCAGATTTGTGATTAAGGTAATTATTTTAGGAGGGTCAAAATTTGGATGCTCATATTTTACGTGCTTAAACAAATCTTCTATTTGCACTTTTTCATTCTCAAAATCCCCAAAAACTGCTTGCGACTTTTTATACAATTCCCTTTCTTCCTTATCCTTTATTTTATTCAGCCAAATGCTGTCGTTTTGGATGGGAAACAAATAAGGGAATTCATTTTTAAGAGTCGGAAGCGTTTTTTCATCAGCTTCATAGAATTTCTGCTCAAACCTAATTACAGAAACAGTGACCTTAATATTTGACACATCAACTTTCTTTACAATTTCGTTTTTACAGGAAACTGATAAGAATAAAACAATTGCAACAATTAAAAGTCTGTTCATTAATTTCTATATTTACACCTCTTTGTTTAAAACATCAAAATTACTAAATTAAATTAATTATGAACACTGAAAAAATTGTTAACTATATTGTTTCCTGGTTAAAAGAATATGTCGAAAAATCAAATGTAAATGGTTTTGTTATTGGCATTTCCGGCGGCATAGATTCTGCAGTCACTTCAACCCTTTGCGCCAAGACTGGCTTTCCTGTTTTGTGTGTGGAAATGCCAATTCATCAAGATGAAAATCAGGTTTCCAGAGGAAAAGAACATATTGCACAACTTAAAAATAATTTTCAAAAAGTAAATTCAAAAGAAATAAATTTAACAGCAACTTTTGAAGAATTCAAAGCCGCGGTTCCAACTGATGGCAATTTAGATTCTGTAAACTTATCTTTAGCCAATACACGTGCGCGTTTACGAATGAGTACTTTGTACTATTTTGCGGGAATAAAAGGATATTTGGTTGCTGGAACGGGAAATAAAGTTGAAGATTTTGGCATAGGTTTTTTCACAAAATATGGCGATGGCGGTGTTGATATAAGTCCGATCTCCGACTTAATGAAATCCGAAGTTTATGAAATTGCCAAATATTTAGACATTCCTGATTCCATACAAAAAGCCAAGCCAACCGACGGTTTATGGGGAGATGACAAAACCGATGAAGATCAGATTGGTGCAAGTTATGACGAGTTGGAATGGGCGATGAAACAAATTGAACTGGGCAAAAAAAGTGTCGATTTTAGGGACAGGAAAAAAGAAGTTTTAGAAATTTACACAAAAAGAAACCGCGCAAACCACCACAAAATGATTCCAATACCTATTTGTAAAATCCCTGATGCCGTAAAAGCATAAACTTTCTGTGTTACGTTAAATTATATTGATTTTTTCACTGCAACTTAAATGTAATCACAGGCAATTTTGCGTGATTTGCTAAATCTTCCCCAATACTGCCATTAAATAAATGAGCTAAACCTCTTCTTCCGCTGGTATTTAATAATATTGCATCAGCTTCAATAACTTTAGAGAAATTTAAGATTCCGGCTTCCACTGAAACATCATTGTATATATTTAAGGTGTAATCACCCAAATCGAAATCGTTGATGAAGCTTCTGATTGCGTCGCTGGATTCTTTGGTCGTCTCGAAATTATGAATCGTATTTATTTTAAGCAAATGCAATTGCGCGTTAAAAAGCGATGCAAAATTCAGTATATTTTGAAATGATTTTCTGTGTTCAAATTTAAAATTTGAGGCAAAAACAATATTGTCAATTTTAAACTTATCAATTTCTTTTTTAATAACAAGTACGGGGACATCCGAATTTCTGACTACTTTTTCAGTATTGGAACCCACCAACATTTCTTCAAGCCCTGAAGTTCCTTTTGAACCCATGACAATTAAATCGACGTTTTGCTTTTTACTTTCGTCAATAATACCGTCATAAGCTTTATGAAACTGTACAGAATCTTCCACCTCAATACCTTCTAAAAAAGGTAATTTTTTAAAATCCTCAAACTTTTCATGAGCCCTACTTAAAAATAATAAAGCGGAAGGCGTGTTATTTGAAGTTCCGTAGCCCGCAGGATCTATAATACCTGTGGGAAGCTCAAGCATATGCAACAAATATATTTTTGAATTTGTGAGTCTGGCGATATCAGACGCCACTTTTGCAGCATATTTTGCTTGTTCGGAAAAATCAATAGGGACCAGAATACTTTTCATAAAAATTTGTTGTATAGTTTATTATCCTATGGCTAAGTTAATAATTTTAAATTAAAAATAAACATGAATTTTTATCATTTCAAAAAATCTTAGTATATTTGCACCGAATTAGAACAGATAAAGGACTAGGAGGGGACAATAAGTCCCCTCTTTTTATAGTATGATACAAAAAGAAAAAGTTATAAATTTGGTAAAAGAGGCTATCGAAGAAAACCCTGAGTTGTTTTTGATAGACTTAAAGTTTTTGCCGGATAATAAGATTTCTGTTGAAGTTGATGGTGATCATGGCGTCCCTTTAAACGAATGCATAAGAATTAGCCGGGGAATTGAGCATAATTTAGACAGAGAAATAGAAGATTTTTCTCTTGAAGTTGCTTCACCCGACATTGCAAATCCTTTAAAAGTTAAGCGGCAGTATATAAAAAATATCAATAGGGTTTTAACCTTAAAGTTAAAAGACAATACCACTATTGAAGGTGTGCTTAAAAATGTTACTGATAATGAGATTGAGTTGGAATGGAAAACCCGTGA
The DNA here is from genome assembly GCA_016649745.1 of Flavobacteriaceae bacterium. Taxonomy (GTDB): domain Bacteria; phylum Bacteroidota; class Bacteroidia; order Flavobacteriales; family Flavobacteriaceae; genus Lutibacter. The sequence continues at coordinate 2,632 of JAENXD010000207.1, forward strand.
ACCAAAACCGATAGGTAAAGGAAAAATTACGGTTACTAAAAATTCGACCGTCCCTTTTAGCAATATTTTAGAAGCAAAAGTGAAAATAATATTTTAATTAAGAGAGTGCATGGAAAATTTAGCATTAATTGAGTCGTTTTCAGATTTCAAAGGAGATAAAAATATTGACAGAGTAACGCTTATGGCTATACTTGAAGAAGTTTTTAGAGCCGCTTTAAAAAGAAAATTCGGATCTGATGACAACTTTGATATTATTATAAATCCGGATAAAGGCGATTTAGAAATTTGGAGAAATCGTGTTGTGGTTGCTGACGGAATGTCGGAAGATGATAATGAAGAAATCGAACTTTCAGAAGCCCGAAAAATTGAACCCGATTTTGAAATTGGTGAAGATGTTTCAGAAGAAGTTAAGTTGATAGATCTTGGAAGAAGAGCTATTTTAGCCTTGCGCCAAAACCTGATTTCAAAAATACATGAACACGACAGCACAAATACTTTTAAACATTTTAAAGAGTTAGAGGGAGATATTTATACTGCTGAAGTTCACCACATTCGTCACAATGCAATCATTTTGTTGGATGATGATGGCAACGAAATCATATTACCGAAAAATGAACAAATTCGTTCAGATTACTTCAGAAAAGGGGATTCTGTTCGCGGAATCATTAAATCCGTAGAATTACGTGGTAATAAGCCCGTTATTATTTTATCGAGAACAGCACCTGAATTCTTAGTAAAATTATTTGAACAAGAAATTCCTGAGGTTTTTGACGGACTCATAACTATTGAAGGCGTTGCCAGGATTCCTGGTGAAAAAGCAAAAGTAGCCGTAGATTCATACGATGACAGAATTGATCCGGTTGGTGCATGTGTAGGAATGAAAGGATCTCGAATTCATGGCATTGTCCGTGAGCTGGGAAATGAAAATATAGATGTAATCAACTATACCAAAAATACACAACTTTACATTGCAAGAGCCTTGAGTCCTGCAAAAGTAGTTTCCATGAAAATTCACGAAGAAGAAGGTCGTGAAGATGGGAAAAAGGGAAGAGTTGATGTGTATTTGTTGCCTGAAGAAGTTTCAAAAGCGATTGGAAAAAATGGCGTAAACATTCGTTTAGCCTCACAATTAACAGGTTATGAATTAGATGTTCAACGTGAAGGCGTTGAAGCAGAAGATGATGTTGAATTGACAGAATTTTCTGATGAAATTGAAGGATGGATCATTCAGGAATTTAAAAATATTGGTTTAGATACTGCAAGAAGCGTCTTGGAAAAGGACATCAATGAACTTTTGAGCAGAACTGATTTAGAAGAAGAAACCATTTTAGAAGTTCAAAAAATATTAAGAGAAGAATTTAAAGATTAATCTTTAATTATTCAACACAAATTGGCAAAAATAAACATTGTATGGCTGAAGACAAAACATTAAGACTGAACAAAGTATTACGGGAATTGAATATCTCGTTAGATAGAGCTGTTGAGCATTTAGCATCTAAAGGTTTTGAAATAGAAGCAAGACCTACAACAAAAATATCTAATGAAGAGTATGAAATATTATTGGATGGTTTTCAGACTGACAGAAGTAAAAAAGCAGCTTCAAAAGAGGTAGGTGAGGAAAAAAGGAAAGAAAAAGAGACCTTAAGAATCGCTCATGAAGAACTGGTTGAGAAACATCGTCTTGAGGAAGAAGCCAAAAAAGTTGTTATTAAAGCCAAAGCTGAAAAATTAGAAATTAAAACTGTCGGTAAAATTGATATTGAGCCAAAAGAGGCTGAAATTGAAAAGAAACCAACCATTGTTGTTGAAGCTAAAGAAGAACCTAAGGTTATTGTTGAAGAAAAACCTGAAGTAATTGTTGAGCAACCCAAACCTATTGAAGCAGTTAAAGAAGAAGCGCCAAAAGCCACAATTGAAATTAAAGAAACGCCTACAGAAACACCTAAAACTGAAAAGCAGGTTGTTAAGGTTCAAAAAAAGGCAATTCTAAAGAAAGCAGCTCCAAAACCAGACAAAGAAAAGCAACAACCCGAAATAACCGAAGAGAAAACAGCGCCTGCAGAACCAGAAATATCAGAGCCACAAACAATTGAAACAAAATATTCAAAGTTAGAAGGACCTAAAATTATTGGTGAAAAAATCGATTTAAAACAATTCGAACGTCCTAAAAAGAAAAAACCTGAACATGCTGTTAAAAAAGAAGACAGCGATGCAAATAAGAAGAAACGCAGAAGAATAGTAAAAAAAATTACACCTATACAAGGTGTTAAAAAACAACCCATACTTGCCCAAAAAGGGGCCAGCAAACCAGCATCAGCGCGGGGCAGAAAACCTTTGATAAAAGAAGAACCTTCTGAAGCTGACGTTCAAAAACAAATTAGGGAAACTTTAGAAAAACTTCAAGGTAAATCTAAAAAAGGAAAAGGGGCAAAACATAGAAGAGATAAAAGAGATACGTTCCGAATACAAACTGAAAAGG
>JAENXD010000181.1 GCA_016649745.1 Flavobacteriaceae bacterium
CTAACTCGTAGTAGTGATGAAGTTTCTGTAATGGAAATGGAGCGAAGGGGTTAGCTAAAATGTTTTATATTTGGTCAACCTGAAAGGGGATGAACCTCTTAGTATAATTCATTTTAGAAGATCCGTATGATGGGAGACTATCAAGTACGGTTCTGTGAGAGGCTTGGGGTGAAATTCCCCTTGTCTACTCGACAAAATCCCGTTAGGCACAATTTGAAAAACAAATGCCGTACTCAATAAATTAAAAAAATATATTAATGGAAACATTGACAAATGAAAAGTTAGCTTGGAATGAATTTATGAAAGTTGAAATGAGAATAGGAACAATTATTTCAGCAGAGGAATTTAAGGAAGTAAGTAACCCTGCGTATAAGATGATAGTGGATTTTGGTGAATATGGAAAAAGAAAAACTTCCGCCCAAATAACTGACCTTTATAATCCTAAAGATTTAATTGGTAAACAAGTAATAGCAGTTATAAATTTCCCACCTAAACAAATAGCAAATATTATGAGTGAATGTCTTGTTCTTGGAGGAGTTGGTGACAAGAAAGAAGTAACTCTAATTGAACCTGAAAGAAAAGTTAAAAATGGAACAAGAATCGGATAAAAACTGTGCCTAACAAAGAACTGAGTTAAAAAAACTCGTATACTCTTTTCTCAAGTTTATGCAGTATTTCCTTTCTAAAACCCAGTAGATAAAAAGATTATAAAACATTAAAAAAAACATTAGTTTAAATTATATTTTTCTGTCATTAATTGTATATTTGCCACCGCAAAGACAAATATAATTTGTTTTTAAATAGTTCTTTTTGGCTTTAGTGTACAATTAGGTGAGTCATATTAAATTAAAAGTGTTTAAATACTTGAAATATAGCGGATTACAGAATTAAGATTAGTTCTGCCACCCCGACAACAAAAGAGCCTAAAAATTTAAATTAAATTTTTAGGCTCTTTTCCGTTAATGATTGCCACGCCTGTAAAAACGGCGTATGCTACTTCTGAAGATAATAAGTTGATAAATGAGTCTGGCTGTAATGCCATACTTACCAAACCTTTTAAAAAGGAGGATTTAATCGCCAAAGTAAATGAATTTTTAATAAATTAAGAGGTTTAATAAGTTATACAATAGAAAAAACAGTTTGCACAAAATTATCTTGAATATACTTTGGTGATTTTAATGTGGCCCATCGCCCTATCGATTTAAAAAACGACAAAGCCAATTACAATAAAACGGCGGGTTATACCCAAATTGAAATTGACGGAATGGATGCTATGATAAATTCCGGATTTGTCGATTCCTTTCGATATTTTCACCCAAATAAAGTGGCATACACTTATTGGAGTTACCGTTTTAACGCCAGAGAAAGAAATATTGGCTGGCGCATCGATTATTTTTTAATCAGCGAAGCGCTCATTAGCAAAGTGAAATCGGTGAACATACATCCAGAATTTTATGGCTCCGACCATTGTCCCATTAGTTTGGAAATTGATTTATTGGCAATTGAAAATCGCATCAATTAAAAACTTTTACAACATTTCCAACCTTTCTTTAACCCGGTCAATCACTTTTCTTACGTTGTCTTCACTTACTTTCAAAGTTTCAGAGATTTCTAAAATATCTTGATTTCCAAATACATACAACTCAATAATATTTTTGCTGATTGGCGGCAAGGTGTAAAATGTGGCACCAAACACAGCTCTTGTTCTGTCAGAGAACAAGGCTGAATCGTTCAAATCCAATTTTCCGGTAATTTCCAGTTCCATAGGCTGGTCTAATATAAAGTGGGCCGGATTAAAACTGTTTTGTTTGTATGAAATATCGTCAAGATCTTCATTAAAAATATAATCGCCATCTGCTTCCACAGAATAATCTTCTTTTAACAAATTCAGCTCCTCTTTTAAAATAGTGTCGATATTTAAATCCTCCGCAAACTGATTTTCCTTTTCTATTTTATGGTTTATTTTTTGGATGGTTCTTAAAAAAAGTGTTTGGCGCAAATGTTTTTCATCAATATTATGTGAATATCTTTTAAAAACTTCCAAAAAAACTTCATCCAAAATTCCGTTGGGCTCATAAAATCCTTTGTCAATTAAACCTTCGTTTTCAGCAAGTTTTAATTTTGAGGCAGCGAACTTTTTCAAGCTTGGAATGGCTGCAAAACTCTTTTTGTAAAATTCTTCGAATTCAGTTTCTTGGTTGAGACGCATTGATTCTTTAATTTTCATGGCTTAAAAATTAGTGGTTTTTAATATTTACTTCATAGTTTTTCAAACATCATTTTGTAAAGTTAAAAACTGCCATTTTAACTTTTAATGATAAATATCAAGGTGTTGCATAAATTTACAGCTTCATTTTCTTTTTAAAAGAAATTTTTGAATCTTTGTTTTAACTTTAAAGCGATTTCTTTTTAATGCAATAATATGATTCGTCATTTTCATTTTTTAGTGTTGAAAAATTGATATTAATCATTTTATGCGATAGGAATCGGCAATAACTTTATGCTGGCAAAAATTCTTGAATAAGATGATGACAATAGCACAAATTGGGAATAATCTCAAAAGCTTTTTTACTGAAATTGGTGAGTTGTCCTATTTTTCGGGTCGTTTTTTTAAAGAGGTGTTTACAAGGCCTTTTGAATTTAAGGAATTGCTGCGGCAATGTTACAATATGGGCAATCGTTCCTTGTTTTTGGTGGGCATTACCGGTTTTATTTTGGGATTGGTCTTTACCTTGCAATCCCGACCAACTTTAATGGAGTTTGGCGCTCAATCTTGGATGCCTTCTATGGTGAGTATTTCCATTGTCAGGGAAATTGGCCCAGTGATTATTGCGCTTATTTGTGCGGGAAAAATAAGTTCGGGAATTGGCGCGGAATTGGGTTCTATGCGCGTAACCGAACAAATTGACGCTATGGAGGTTTCCGGCACAAATCCCTTTAAATATTTGGCGGTAACCCGCATTATGGCGGCAACAATAATGATTCCATTGTTGATTATTTTTGGTGACGCCATCGCTTTGTTTGGTTCTGCACTGGTAGAAAATTTAAAAGGCAATGTTTCCTTTCAGCTCTATTTTAACAAAATTTTTGATGCCATTGAATTTTCCGACATGCTTCCGGCAACGGTGAAATCATTTTTCTTTGGCTTTGCCATTGGCTTGGTGGGAACTTTTAAAGGATACAATTGCACCAAAGGAACCGTTGGCGTTGGAGAAGCCTCAAATTCGTCCGTAGTTTATACCTCTGTGCTTTTATTCATCATAGATTTTATAGCCGTTTTTGTGAGCGATATTTTCTTTGAAATTTAAGTATGGACAAAACAAAAAACATAGCGCCCATTTTAAGCATCAAAGATTTAAAGAAAAGCTTTGGCGACAATCACGTGCTAAACGGATTTACCTTAGAATTGTTTGAAGGCGAAAATTTGGTGTTGATGGGAAAATCGGGTTCAGGAAAATCGGTGTTGATACGATGTTTGGTAGGTTTAATGCAGCCCGACGAAGGTTCTTTAGAAATTATGGGAAAAGATATCAGCAAACTGCCACAAAAAGAATTCAATGAATTGCGCACACAATTGGGATTTCTTTTTCAGGGAAGTGCCTTATACGATTCTATGACCGTTCGGGAAAATTTAGAATTCCCTATGCGCCAGCAAAAAAAATCAGAAGAAGAATCCCTTAAATTGGTGCTTGAGGCCTTGGAAAGTGTTGGATTAAAAGAAGCCATAGATTTAATGCCCGAGGAACTTTCCGGCGGAATGAAAAGAAGAATTGCGCTTGCAAGAGCGATCATTCTGAAGCCAAAAATAATTATTTATGATGAACCAACAACTGGGCTCGACCCAATAACCGCTAAAGAAATTATACAGTTGATGCGAAATATTCAGCAAAATTATAAAACCTCATCGCTTATTATTACCCACGATGTGGATTGCGCCAGGGTAATTTCAAACAGAATGATTTTATTGATTGACGGAATTAATTATGCGGAAGGAACTTTTGAGGAATTGTCCGCTAACAAAGACGAGAAAATTCAGGCATTTTTTAAATAATATTCAACTATGAAAACTTCAAATACACAAAAATTTAGTCTTGGATTGTTTATTTTTATCACAACAATTATTTTTGTTTTTGCGCTTTATTTAATCGGAAACAAGCAAAATCTTTTTGGGAACACCTTTAGGATAAGCGCCGTATTTAATAATGTAAACGGTTTAATATTAGGCAATAACGTTCGGTTTTCTGGCATTAATATTGGCACCGTAAAAAATATTGTGATGATTAATGACAGCACTATATGCGTTGATATGATTATTGAAGACAAAATGCTTCAACATATGAAAAGAAACGCGGTAGCCGCTATTGGCTCTGATGGTTTGGTTGGAAGTATGGTGATAAATATTGTGCCCGGAAAAGAGATTTCTGAGGCTTTAAAATCAGGCGACACCATTCAATCTTACAACAAAACATCAACCACCGATATGCTTGAAACACTAAATACCACCAATGACAATGCGGCCAAATTAACTTCCGATTTATTGAAGATTACCGCAGCCATTAAAGAAGGAAAAGGCACCATTGGAATGTTAATTGAAGATGCGGAAATGGCTTCCGACGTAAAACAAACCGTCGTAAATTTAAAAACGGCAAGCTCAAGTGCTTCGGCAACAATTAGGGAGTTAAAACATATTATTTCTGCCATAAATTATGATGAAAGTTTGGCTGCAGTATTGTTAAGCGACCCTGCTTCTGCCAATCAAATGAAATCAATTATTGCCAATTTAGAAAAATCGAGTGAAAACATCGATTCTATAATCACCAATTTAAATTCGGTGGTTTTGGATGTCAAAAATGGAAAAGGTACCGTAAATTATATGATTAATGATACTGTTTTGGTCAATAATATCGACGAAACAATGAAAAATGTCAAAGAAGGTAGTGCTCGTTTAAACGAGAATATGGAAGCTTTAAAACACAACTTTCTGTTTAGGGGTTATTTTAGAAAGTTAGCGCGAGATCAGCGCAAAGAAGCTGAAAAATAACAGTAAAAATCATTGTTGTCCTATTAAATTTTGCAAAACCTACAGGTCGCCCAGATGGGGCTTTAATCATTTAATTTTATGCTTTTCTTCAAACAGTTAGCTCCTGTGGAGCTATTTTTAGTCCCATTGGGACGACCTGTTTTTAGAAAAATACAATTTCATTAAAAAAACATGCTGATCTGAAACAGAAGTTAAACTCAAATCCAAATAACTTTAGGCACTAATTTAGCAGCCCCAATTTCTTAAAACATTGTAATTATTTTTGATAAAGCTCCATAAACGTAATTTCGGGCCGCATTCCCAACCGACCCGGAAATCCCATCCAGCCCAAACCTCTTGTAACGTATAAATACTGATTAAAATGTTTGTACAAACCTGCCCACTGCTTGTATTTATATTGAATTGGGCTCCAATTTTTGCTTTTGATGTTAATTCCGGCCTGCATTCCGTGCGTATGGCCAGAAAGCGTGAGTGCAACAGTTGTTTTATCGGTAATTTCTTCGTTCCAATGCGAAGGATCGTGGGAAAGCAAAATTTTAAAAGGAATAGTTGCAACACTTTTTAAAGCCTTTTTTAAATCACCATATTGTTTAAATGGCGGATTTCCCCAATTTTCTACGCCCACAATGGCAATTTTTTGATCTTGTTTTTCAATAATAACAGCTTCATTCAGCAATAATTTAAAATCTATTTTTTTGTAAAAATATTTAATCGATTCGAAATTTTCCTGTTTTCTTTGCAACGATTTCCATTTGCCGTAATCACCATAATCATGATTTCCCAAAACGGCATATTTACCGCTTTTGGCGTTTAATTTTTTTAGAACCGACTGCCATCCTTTCAATTCCCAAGCGTGGTTATTGACCAAATCGCCCGTAAAAAATATAAAATCGGGTTCTAAATTATTAATCAGCTTTATGGCTCTGTCCAAAATATGGTAGCGCGAACGAAAGCTTCCAAGGTGAAGATCGGAAATATGGACAATTTTCAATCCGTTGAAAGCAGCAGGCA
>JAENXD010000130.1 GCA_016649745.1 Flavobacteriaceae bacterium
CCAAAAGCCTGCGAATAAATCCGCGTCCGGTGCTTCTCGAATTTAAAACTTTTAGAATGCGTGGCCATGAAGAGGCGAGTGGAATGAAATATATTCCGCAGGAATTATTGAACGAATGGGGAGAAAAAGATCCAATTAAAAATTATCATGCGTTTTTAAAAGCAGAAAGTGTGCTTTCCGATGAAATGGATGCCTTAATTAAAGAGGAAATTGTTGATGAAATTAATGAACATTTAAAAATAGCTTCTGCGGAAGAAGAGATTTCTTCAACTATTGAAAATGAATTGGCCGATGTATACAAACATCAAAATTATAGCGAAATTACCCATTCAACCAATACTTCAAATATTAGATTTATTGATGCTGTTTCTCAAGGATTAAGGCAAAGTATGGAGCGTTTCGATAAATTGATTGTCATGGGACAGGATATTGCAGAATACGGCGGTGCCTTTAAAATTACGGAAGGGTTTTTAGAACAATTTGGAGCTTCCAGAATTAGAAATACACCCATTTGCGAATCCACCATTATTGAATCGGCTTACGGACTTTCCATCAACGGATATAAATCGGTGGTGGAATTACAATTTTCCGATTTCATAACTTCTGGGTTTAATCCGGTTATAAATTTATTGGCGAAATCATATTACCGGTGGAATCAGAATGCCGATGTTGTATTGCGCATGCCTTGTGGGGCAGGTGTAGGAGCGGGACCGTTTCACAGCCAGACCAATGAAGCTTGGTTTACGAAAACTCCCGGACTAAAAGTAGTTTATCCTGCATTTCCTTATGATGCAAAAGGGTTGTTAGCCACTTCAATCGAAGATGAAAATCCGGTATTATTTTTTGAACACAAAGCATTGTATCGTTCTGTTTATCAGGATGTACCAACAGATTATTATACAATTCCTTTAGGAAAAGCTTCTATTTTAAATGAGGGAAAAGACATCAGTATCATCACCTACGGGGCGGGCGTTCATTGGGCATTAAACGAAGTTAAAGAACAACAAATTTCGGCCGATATCATCGATTTGAGGACTTTGCAACCATTAGATACAGAAGCTGTTTACAAATCGGTAAGAAAAACCGGTAAGGCTTTAATTTTGCATGAAGATACTTTGTTTGGTGGAATTGCATCAGATTTATCGGCATTAATCACAGAAAATTGTTTCAACCATTTGGACGCTCCGGTTAAACGTGTAGGAAGTTTAGAAACTCCCATTCCGTTTGCCAAAAACTTAGAAGATCAATTTTTGCCCAAGAATCGTTTGCACGACAAAATTAGGGAATTATTGAATTATTAGTAAAAGAAATTAAACTTGATTTTTATCATATTAATAAATCTCTTAACCTTATAATTTTAAAATTATAAGGTTCTTCTTGTGTTGATGAAGTTAAAGATTAGCACTTTCTAAAGCTTCCTTATGTGAGTAAAATCACCTTCCGGAAACTAAAATAAATTATTTAACGGTTCCAATATAGAAATACTTATTAAAGTAATTTCTTAAAATGAAATGGGGCAGCACAAACTGATAACAATCATTTCTTACATTGATGAGTATCATTACACCGATACAAATATTAAAATAGATTTACATTAACTAATAATTAAATAATGTTTAACTATTAAATTTAAGGTTATGATGTCATTAATAAATTTTAACCCAATTTTGGATTCGATGTTACCCGATATTATGGGTTTTCCAGACAGATTGTTTGGTGAGGATTTATTGCTAAAAAATGTTTCAGTTCCAGCAATGAATGTATAGGAACACAAAAATAACTTTGAAATTGAAGTTGTGGCTCCATGTTTTTCAAAGAAAGATTTTGAAGTGTCAGAAGATGATGTTTTAACAATATCCGCCGAAAACAAAAAGGAAACTGAAAAATTAGAGCATAAGAAAAAGATTGAAATCGGCTAATTTTCTTCAAGAGTCTAGGGGAAGTTTGCCCTTCCAAGATTTTTAACCTAAAATAAAAAAAATGAAAATCAATCAGTTAACTCAAAAGAAAAAATCATCAAATGTTGAAATTAGTATTGTGCGCCTTCATGAAAAAACCCAACAGTGGATTTCAGAAATTGAATTTATTAATATTGAACAAAATTTTTTAAATGAATTACTTGCTGAACATATTATCGGGTTATGTACAACTGATAATTATGCGAAGGCTAAGTTGTTATTAAATGGTATCGCACATGAAACCAAATTGGGCAATAAATTAATTGATTCTATAAAAGAACATAAAATTAATTTGGCCTTGCTTATTGAAAATATCTACTTAAAAAAAGAAGCTGCGTTTAGAAATAATCATAAACTCCTGAAAATGGAGGTTGAAAATTATATTGAAAATTTGAGATATGTTAAGGAACAAGTATTTGAACTTGTGTTATTCATTATGAAGAAAGAAAAAGAAAAAAAATTACTTTCAGAATAAAATAACAGCAATAGTTATGCAACTTAATATCTCATTTTTAGCTTTTGGTTCTTAAATTTTTTGGAGTAGATTAAAACACAGCTAAAAAGTGAGATTGTTTTATTTGGGGTGAAATGAAATCTTAATGGTGTGTTTGCTTAAAATTTTGAAGCAGCCATTCTGTTGTTTAAACCAGAATTTGAAAACGGTTTATTATTTAGTTAAAATCCCAATCAAATATTTTAAAAACTTTTCCCCAGTCATACGGCAGAGATGCCTTTATATCAATATTTTCATTGGTTAAAGGTTGGGGGAAATGAAGGGAATACGCATGCAAGAATAAATTTTCACAACCAAATTCATTTTCAAACATTCTATTGTGAAACCGGTCTCCATATTTGTAATCACCAACTATTGGGTGGCTAATCTTGTTCATGTGGATTCTTAATTGGTGCATTCTTCCTGTCGATGGCGTTAATTTGACCAAACTATAGCGTGAATTTTCATAAGGCGTTACTGGAATATCAAGAAGTTTTGTATAAATGGGTTCACACAAAGTTTCAGCATCTTTATATACTTTGCTGTCGGGATTTTTAACCGGAGAGGTTATTGAAACAGATAAATCGACAAACCCGCGTACAATTCCCAAGTAAGTTTTCTGAATTTGATTGAAAGTAAATAATTCCTGAAAAACAGAAACATGTTCTTTTTGCTTTGCCAGCATTAAAACACCTGAAGTTTTTCTATCCAACCTGTGAACAGGATAAAAATTAAATCCGAGTTGCACATAAAGCAAATCTAATAACGTTTCCTCTTTAATATTTCGCGCATAATAGGAATTGTGAATAAGCACATTGTTGGGTTTATTTACAATGATGATATGGTTGTCTTCAAAAAGAATTTCAATTTTCATAGTGCAAATATACGGGTAAAAAGAATGGTTATTATGTACTTGTTATTTATCATGAAAGACCATAATAAAACTAAATTCTCAACGATTATAGCTATTTTAACACTAATTTAGCATTTAGTATGTGTGAATTTTGTAACTAATAACAAAAAATATGTAACTTTATTAAAGTTATTATTGCGCAAATTTGCAGTATACAATTTCACCATTTAAAAACAATAAATAAGATGAAAAAAACAATACTATTTCTACTTTTAGCTTCCATGGTCATTTCTTGTGGAACTCCAAAAACGGTTATACAATCCAAAAAAGTAATTAAAGGATATTGGTCTTTAGATTTAATTTCTTATAGTGAACCTGGAACATTTGACGTAACCTTATTTAATGATGTTTCCAAAGAATGCTTTATAGGAAGTACATGGCGTTTTATTCCAAATAACAATACTGGAATATACACCATTACTGATGCGAGTTGCGTACCAACCGGTGATCGTAATTTCAATTTTACCATTCAGGAGATTGATGCCACTACCGGACTTTATGATTTTTTGTTGAAGCCTACTGATGCAAAACAAAAATCTGCAGACAATACAGGTTTCAGACTGCAATTGACACAATTGACAGAAACCACCATGCAATGGGAACAAACGGTTTCAGTAGAAGGCAAACCATTTAAAATTTATATGAACTTTAATAAAATAAACGAATAATGAAAACATTCTTTAAAAAATCAGCTTTAGTGGCTATAGCCCTAATTCTTGTAGCAGGTTTAAGTAGCTGCGAAGCGACCAAAAATGCAAATAACAAACAAAAAGGTGCCGTAATAGGAACTGCCGGCGGTGCCATATTGGGTGCCATTATTGGAAATAATACAGGTAAAAAGGGTAGTGGAGGAGAGCTAGGAGCCGTTATTGGCGGTGTTGTTGGCGGAACAGCAGGTGTGCTTATCGGAAACAAAATGGACAAACAAGCCCAAAAAATTGAGGAAGAAATTCCCGGAGCTAAAGTTGAACGTATTGATGATGGTATTTTGGTAACATTTGACGAAAATAGCGGTGTTCATTTTGAAACTGAAAAATATAATATCACTGCTTCTTCTGAAGTACTGCTTACCAAATTGGCAAATATTTTAAAAGAATATCCTGATACAAATGTACTTGTAGTTGGACATACAGACAGTTCTGGTTCAGCAGCTTACAACATGACGCTTTCAGAAAGAAGAGCCAACTCAGTAACCAACTACTTTGTGAGTAAAAAAGGGTTGAGTTCTGGCAGATTTACAACCACTTGGTTTGGTGAAGATCAACCAGTTGCTGACAATGGTACCGTTGAAGGTCGCGCTCAAAACCGTAGGGTAAATGTGGCAATTGTTCCAAATGATAAAATGAAATCAGACGCCCAAAAAGAAGCTGGCGAAAACTAATAATCGCATAGCACTAAAAAACCCGAAACAATTTGTTTCGGGTTTTTTTATGGCTGAAAGTTTAAAGCCTTTGCATAATTAAACTTTAAACTTTTTAACTTTCAAACTTTTCAACTTATAACTACCTTAGCGCTTTAAAATTAAAAGAAAGGATGCAGGGTTTGGTTGACAGTATGGCGCAATTCCATTTATCGTGGATAAACTGGTTTTTGGCCTTTTTGGCAGCCTTTATTCTGGGCATGGGAAAAGCGGGAATAAAAGGACTTGGGGTTTTAATTGTTACATTAATGGCCATATTATTTGGAGGGAAAGCTTCCACAGGAATTTTAATTCCGTTAATGGTTGTTGCCGATATTTTGGCTGTTTTCTATTATAACCGTCATACACAATGGGCTTTTTTATTGAAAATATTGCCGACCATGGTTTTAGGCGTATTGATAGGGGTGTGGTTTGGTAACGATATTTCTGAGAAATTATTTAAACAGGTCATGGCAGTCTTTATTATTTTAACGGTGGTAATGATGGTTTGGATGGATCAGAAAAAGAATATGGCGGTTCCAAAACATTGGTTTTTTGCCAGCAGTATGGGCCTTTTATCCGGCATTACGTCAATGGTTGGAAATCTTGCAGGTTCATTTGCCGATATCTATTTTTTGGCCATTCGCTTGCCCAAGAATCAATTTATTGGTACAGCAGCGTGGCTGTTTCTAATTATTAACGTATTTAAATTACCCTTTCATATTTTTATATGGAAAACGGTTACTCCTGAAAGTCTTTTGCTCAATTTATTTTTGATTCCCGGAATTTTGATAGGTTTTATAAGTGGCGTAGCGCTGGTTAAATTGTTAAACAATGAAGTATATCGTAAATTTATTATGGTTGTTACAGCTATAGGAGCATTATTAATGTTTTTTAGATAATGAAATGGTTTAAACTTTTTTCAATTGGCTACAAAATGTTATTTTTCGCTTCAATCAAAAAAATTTAAAACAGTTCAATTTTAAAAAGAATACTTATGGAAGAACATTTTTTTCAGTGTCCGTATTGTTGGGAAGAAATTTCAATATTATTGGACACCTCAGTAACCAATCAAACTTATATTGAAGATTGTGAAGTTTGCTGCAATCCGTTGGAATTTACCGTGAAATTTGAAAACGAACAATTAACCAATTTCACGGTGCAACAAATTCAATAATACCTCAAATTAATGAGATCCAATCGCTTGTTTTAATTGTGAAATAGTTTGCATTCCGGATTGTCGCCAGGTTTGTTTTCCGTGTTTAAACACCATAAAAGTAGGCACTCCCTGAACTTGGTATTGTGCTGCCAATGATTGATTTGTATCAACATTAATTTTGATAATACTGATTTTGTCTTTTAATTCACCTTTTAATTGTTTTAAAACAGGAGCCATACTTTTACAAGGACCACACCAATCTGCTGTGAAATCAACAAGAACTGGAATTTCTTGATTGATAATTTCGTTGAATGATTTTTTCATTTTAGTACGTTTTATGATATTTAAAGTTACAAAATCAGCAATAATTAAAGAACATATTCATTAAAAAGTTTAGTTGGTTTTATGATAATCAGCGTTATTGAACAAAAAAAGCAAATTAATGGGAGGGAAGGAGCTTCTGTTTTTATAAAAGATATTAAACCGGATTAAAGCTCATTTTCAAATATATGTGGATCAACATTTTTTGCATATACTTTTAAATAAGCCAGCACAAGCAGCGCCAATGAACTGCAAACTAAAAAACCATAAAATAAAGGTAAGGCCGTATCGGAAACAAATCTGCCTATAAAAGTACTCATAGGAACAGCCATCATGGTAGAAATAAATCCGGTAATTGCCGCGCCAATTCCAGCAATATGACCAACAGGCTCCATCGCTAAAGCTCTTAAATTTCCAAATAAAAATCCGATAGAAAAAAATTGCATTCCGAAGAAAGACAACAAAACACCAACGCTTGGGTTTGCTGCCCCATGAAATAATAAAATATAAACTAAAGAAACACTAAAAAAAGCAATAAGTGCACCGGTCACCATTTTTTCCATCCCAAATTTTATAACCAGTGTTCCGTTTAAAAAAGTTGCAGAACCAATGGCTATTGCCAATCCGGCAAAAATATACGGAAACTGTTCTTTTAAATCGTATTGGATCTGAAAAATTTGTTGGGCGGTACTTAAATAAACCATAAAGGAACCCGTTACAAAACCGGCAATAATGGTAAAACCAATTGTTCTTTTGGCTTTCATAATTTCTTTGAAGCCGTTTATAAAAATATGGCTTGTTAATTTTACGCGGTGTTCTTTTGGCAACGTTTCTGGTTGCCTTTTCCAAAACCAAAACGAAACTAACAGACTGAATATAAGCTGTATATAGAATATAGCCTGCCAATTGTAATGATCCAGCACAAATTTACCCATAGCAGGAGCAATGATAGGTACAAAAATAAACACCACGGTAATAAACGACATAATGCGTGCCATATAATCACCGCTATAGGTATCACGAACCATGGCAATACTTATCGTTCTTGGTGCTGAAAGTCCGATTCCCTGTAAAATTCTTCCCGCAATCATCATTTCCAGACTTTCTGAATGGACACAGATAAAACTGGCAATAATAAACAAACCAAAACCAATATATACAATGGGTTTTCTGCCTAAACTGTCTGATATTGGACCAAAAAACAACGGACCAAGACCAAGGCCCAAAAAAATCATGGTAATTAATAGCTGATTGTCAACCACTTGAGTTATACCAATAGAGATCCCAATATATTCTAAAGCAGGCAGTAATGCGTCTATTGCCAATGCGACAATAGACATCAAAGAGGCCATTAATGCTATGAATTCAAATTGGGAGGGTGTCTTTTTTTGCATTGTGCAAATGTACAGCAATTGGATTATGATTATGTGATACTTTAATAGTTAATATTGATCTATAAATAAGAATTTGTAATTTGCAGGATAAATACCAGTTAAACATTCAAATGTCGTATAAAAACAGCAGATATGAACATAAAATCTCTTGAGGAAAATATTAAAGGAATTGATATTTATATTTTAGATCAAATTTTAAAAGATCGTTATCAGCCGGGAGCAAAAATTTTAGATGCCGGTTGCGGGAATGGCCGAAACTTAAAATGGTTTTATCAAGCTGGTTTTAAAATACATGGCATTGATCCTGATATGGAACGATTGAAACAGTGTAAAGAATTGTATAAGGGTCAACAAGAAAATTTTATTCAGGCAACTGTAGAAGAAATGCCTTATGAATCAAATAGTTTTGATCATATGGTTTGTGTTGCTGTATTGCATTTTGCCAGAGATTTAAGCCATTTCTATAAAATGTTTGAAGAATTACTCAGAATACTGAAGCCTCAGGGATCTTTATTTATTAGAATCGCTTCAAATTTTGGAATGGAAAAGCAAGTTAAATTATTAGGTTCTGGTGTTTACGAATTGCCTGATGGCACAACTCGGTTTTTATTGACACAGAAAATTCTTGTTGAAATACAAAGTAAATATAACATCTCATTATTAGAAAACGTAAAAACGACCATAGTTCATAATATGCGTTGTATGACAACTTTGGTAATTCAAAAGGAGTAATAGGTAAGAGATTCAAATACTGGTTGTTTCTGGTTCTAAATACTCTATTTAACATAATATAAATTATAATACAAATTATGACATATTCGTATTTATAGCTGTTTAAGCAATTTGATAGTTATAATTGTATATTATGCTAAATATCCCAGAAGCCTTTTATTTCTTTATGATATTCTGAACTTGGGTTACATTAATTAAATTATTAAATTGCTCTATATTTAACATAAAATATATTTA
>JAENXD010000216.1 GCA_016649745.1 Flavobacteriaceae bacterium
CCGATAAAGGGACTTCCTTCGACTGTACTCAGGATAAACTTCTCGTCCCTTTTTATAAACATCTCAAATTAAATCAAAATATTTACTCCCAAGCATTTTAAAATTTCAAAGAGCCGATAGAGGGACTCGAACCCACGACCTGCTGATTACAAATCAGCTGCTCTAGCCAGCTGAGCTACATCGGCTTTTAACTCCATAAAAGAAGCCCGCTATTTCTAACGGACTGCAAATGTATTAAAGTTTTATTTTTTAAACAAAAATTTTCTGATAATTTTTAATATTTTATTTTTCACGTACTTTTTCTTTCTCTTTGGCTAACTTTCTTTTTAAAGAATCTACAGCGACCATAGTACCTTCCTCAAATGTTTTGCATTGTTTTTTAACTACAATGTCATTCCCCGGAATGTTAATTTTAATGTCAACTGTTTTATTTTCTTTTTCACTTGTTTGTTGCACCTTTAAAAACACCTCAGAATCTACAATTTTATCATAATACTTCTCTAAACTTGTTACTTTTTTCTCAATAAAATCAATCAAATCCTTATCCGCATTAAAATTCACAGATTGTACAAATACTTTCATAATAAATCAGTTTTTTTGGCTCCTTGGGTGGGCCTGGTTATACACTTCCTTTAATTTACCCAAACTACTGTGGGTGTAAATTTGTGTTGACGCTAAACTAGAATGTCCAAGCAATTCTTTTACCGCGTTTAAATCAGCACCTTCATTAAGCAAGTGTGTCGCAAACGAATGCCTTATTACGTGAGGACTTTTCTTAACTTTTGATGACACCGCACTAAAATAATTATTTATTACACGATAAACAAGTGTATCGTATGTTTTTTTGCCGTTTTTTGTTAAAAACAGATAAGGTTCTCCACCTTCTATTTCTTCCCTGATCTCACTATATTTTTTTAACGATTCCCTCACTGATTTCAACAACGGAATATAGCGCTCCTTATTCCGCTTTCCCAACACTTTAACAGTTTCATTAACATAATCTATGTCGTTGATTTTAATGTTGATCAACTCATTTCTTCGCATCCCTGTGGAATAAAACAATTCAACCATCAATTTATTTCGAACCGATTCAAAATCGCCTTCATCCATTGCATCAAGCACGCTAAAAATTTCTTTTTCTGAAAAAGGAACCTGAACTTGTTTCAACACTTTTAAAGCCTGGTGCTTCACCAAAGGGCTTGATTCTATCTGTTTTGTTTTTTGGAGAAATTTATAAAATGATTTTAAGGAAGAAACTTTTCTGTTAATAGTGCGATTGGAAATTTTTGAATTCACCAGACTCACAATCCAGTTTCTTATTTGGGCATAATTAACGGTTGCAATGCTTTCATCTCCATATTCTTGGTTACAAAATAACTGAAAAGAATTTAAATCATTTTGATACGCCGTAATGGTGTGATGCGAGTATTTTTTTTCTAAAGAGAGGTAATTTAGAAATGAAGTTATGGGCATAAAAAAAACCGTTAGTACACAAATTTACGAATTGTTATTTGTATTTACTAACGGTTTATGTAATTGGTTAAAAAAAAATTAACCTTGCTCTTCGTTTGTCCTTAAATTTTGAACATACTTGGCTTTTATGTTTTTAGCACGATTTGTGACTGAAGGTTTTATGAACTGTTTACGTGCACGTAGATTTTTCATCGTTTTTGTGCGATCAAATTTCCTTTTGTAACGTTTTAACGCCCTATCAATATTTTCTCCGTCTTTTACTGGTATAATTAACATAATTTAGCACCTCCTTTCAAACTGTTCCCTTTTTAATTTTGGTTTGCAAATATATAACTAATTATTTTATTTATTACAAAAGCTATATTTTTTATTTTGGTGCCCAAACTGAATAACTTTTAGGTGGCGCTTGTATTTTTACCCATTTTCCAGATTGTGTAACAGGTTGCCAGCCTGAGTGCCCTGTATAATCTTTTATTGTGGTATTCGCCCAATTGGTTTCAACCCATCGTTCTTGCCAAGCGCTTGAGTTATTTATATAAACTATTAATCCTGCATTATTATAACCGTTTCTTTTAGCTATATATTCATCTGTATCAGTATATAAAATATTTGTGCTGCCTCCTGATAAATTATTGTGAATCCAAATTAAATTATTTAATCTTTCCTTATTTAGCCATTCTTCATAATCTCTATAAAAAATTGTAGGATACCCTTCGTGCGTTAGAATATAAGCATATGCAAGCATTTTACCGGTGAAAATCTCATCCGTATCATGATTAGTTACAAAAGTTACTGCCTTACTTGAATTACGTTTCCACAACATATCATCATTCAGTTTATTTAAGTCATTCCCGTCAAAAGCATCATTCATTTTATAATAGCAAGCGAAATCAAAAGCACTTGCTTGTGATTGGGTTGTCCACCAATCTAGCGTATTTACATTGGAATCCCAATATTCACCAACTGAAAACCCTCCTACTTCTGTTCCCCAATCTTTTACAACCCAGGGTTCAAATCCTTTTACATAATCAAAACGCCAGCCGTCAAAACCAATAACATCTCTGTAATATTTAGCAATTGATTCAGAACTTTTCCATAACCAATTTTGCACATTAATTTGATTATGGCACAAATCTGGAAATCCGCCAAATGCGCCTGAATCATTAGTATGGCTACTGTTAGGATGAAAATCATTGTAAGTTCTATTGAACTTTCCTGACAATGGAGTAAACTTTGTCCAAGTACTATTGCCTGTTATAGGATTAATTTCGCTTTCGCCCCCACTATTATGATTAATCACAATATCAGCTATTATACTTAATTTCGCAGTATGGGATGCATTAATTAAAGCTTGTAACTCAGTTAATGAACCAAATCGTGTTTCTAAACTTCCCATTTGATCATATTGTCCAAAGTCATAATAATCAAATGGATCGTACCCCATTGAGAAAGCGCCATTTTGAGCTTTTGAAGCTGGAGGAAGCCAAACAGCGTCTATACCTGCATCACTCCAGCTTTGAACTTTGCCTCTTACTGTATTCCACCAATTTCCTCCTGATGGTACATCCCAATAAAAAGCTTGCATCATAACTCCTGAACCGATTGGCTTTAAACCCAGTCTTGCCGAAGTTTGATTCGTGGCTAATTTTACGTTAGCTTCTAACTGAGGTAATTCATCTAAATTTTCATTGGAGCATCCAACAAAAAAGAAAATGCCTATTAGCAATAATTGAAAATAAATTTTAAAAGATTTCATAATTTATGTCATTTAGTTAATTTTGCCTAATTTACAGTATTGTCCAAGTAATAACTGAATATTCTATTTACGAAAACGATATAGTGTTAGGAACTTTGTAACGAAAACGTTGTAGTGTTAAAAGCTTTTTATTCCCCAATAAAATACAACCCATAAAAAAAACGCCTAAAAAATAATTTTAGACGATTTTTAAGAATATCTTTTAATATTCTGTATCTATAAGGTTGCTTTGTATTCCTTTTTATCGATAATTATTTTTGCGATTATTTCACGCAAAATCTCTGAAGTTCCGCCTCCAATAGGTCCTAACCGACTGTCTCTTAACAATCTTGCCATCGGGTAATCTTCCATATAACCATAACCGCCTAAAAATTGCAAACATTCGTAAATTACTTTATCAGCTATTTTAGTGGAAACCAATTTAGACATACTCGCTTCTTTTACAATGTATTGCCCTTCATTCAATCTTTTGGCGATGGAATAATTAAATTCTTTGCACATTTCAACTTCACTGGCCAAATCGGCGATTTTATGGCGCAACGCCTGAAATTGGTCGATTGTTTTTCCGAAAGCGTGACGTTCTGCCATATATTTTATGGCGTAATCCAAGGCATATTCCGATCTTGCGTGTGCATTGATTCCCATCACCAAACGTTCCAACGCAAAATGATTCATCAAATATTGAAATCCTTTTCCTTCTTCACTCATTAAATTCTCTGCAGGAATCACCACATTGTCAAAAGCAATTTCAGCCGTATCTGAGGCCCTCCAGCCCAATTTATTCAGCTTTGTTGCCGAAATTCCGGGGGTGTTTCTATCCATTATAAAAATACTGATGCCTTTGTTTCTGGCTGCCGGATTTGTTTTTGCGGTCACAATCAAATAATCAGAATAAACGCCATTGGTGATAAATGTTTTTGAGCCATTAATTACGTAAGTATCTCCTTTTTTAACCGCCGTAGTTCGCATTGCGGCGACGTCGGAACCGCCAAAGGGTTCTGTAATGCACAAACAACCAATTTTTTCGCCTTCAATACTTGCCGTTAAATACTTGTTTTTTAGGGCTTCGCTTCCTTCTTTTTCCAAATGCGTCATCGCCAAATACACGTGTGCCCAAATCGCTGCCGCAAAACCGCCTGAATTTACCTTTTGAAGTTCTTCCAAAAATATCACGGTGTAAAATATATCCAACCCCAATCCGCCAAATTCTTCGGGAGCATTTAAGCCTAAATAGCCCATTTCACCAAACTTCTTCCAGATAAATCTTTCTATAGTTCCTGTTTTTTCCCATTTATCTATATGGGGAACTACTTCCTTTTGTAAAAAATCCTGAAAACTTTTTCTGAATGCTTGGTGTTCTTCTGTAAAATACATACTATTCATACGGGCTGTTCGCTTAAAATATTAGTGTTATTATTTAGCCTCCAA
>JAENXD010000102.1 GCA_016649745.1 Flavobacteriaceae bacterium
ACAATTACAGCATTATGTAGTTATTTATGAAGTTACCAAAACCTATATCAAAATAATGGATCCTGGTACCGGAAAATTTTATAAAAAAACACATGATGAATTTAAGGAAGAGTGGACGGGTGTCTTGGTACTTTTACTGCCTGATGAAAGTTTTAAAACAGGCAACGAAAAAGTTTCTATTTTAAAACGCTTTTGGTTTTTATTAAAACCCCATAAATATATACTAATTCAAGCCTTTGTTGGTGCTTTAATATTCACCCTTCTCGGATTTTCTACAGCAATATATATTCAAAAAATTACTGATTTTGTCCTTGTTGGGGGCAATACCAAACTGCTTAATTTATTAAGTATAATTATGTTAGTGCTTCTGTTGTTGAAGGTAATTATAGGAACTTTTAAAGATATTTTTTTAATAAAAACAGGACAACAAATAGATGCTCGATTAATTTTAGGATACTATAAACACCTATTAAAACTTCCTCAACAGTTTTTTGACACCATGCGCGTGGGTGAAATAATCTCAAGAATTAATGATGCGGTAAAAATTAGAGTATTCATTAATGGGGTTGCATTATCACTAGCTGTTAACGTCCTTATTGTAATTTTTTCGTTTGGCATTATGTTTACGTACTATTGGAAGCTAGCGTTAATTATGCTCACAATAATTCCTTTTTATATAATTATATATACCATTGTTAATAAACTAAATAAAAAAACAGAACGTACAATTATGGAAAAAGCAGCTGATTTAGAGAGTCAGTTGGTGGAATCCTTAAATTCAGTGGGAACAATTAAACGGTTCGGTTTGGAAAGTTTTGCAAATATTAAAACGGAGACCAAGTTTATAACACTATTAAATACAGGGTATAAATCTGCTTTAAACAGTGTTTTTTCTAGCACTTCATCAAGTACATTGTCACAGCTTTTTACCATTATTTTACTATGGTCTGGTTCATATTTTGTGATTGAACGTGAAATTACACCAGGAGAATTAATGTCATTTTACGCCATCATTGGCTATTTCACAAGCCCAATTGCCAGTTTGGTTGATGCCAACAAACAAATACAAAGTGCAATGATTGCTGCTGACAGATTGTTTGAAATTATGGATTTAGAACGTGAAGAAACTGAAAACAAATTTAAACTCACAGCTGATAAAATAGGTGATATTTCGTTTAAAAATGTTTCGTTTCGCTATGGAACACGGGTGGAAGTTTTTAAAGACTTTAACCTTAAAATTAAAAAAGGAAATATCACGGCTATTGTTGGTGAAAGTGGTTCAGGTAAATCTACATTAATATCTTTATTGCAAAATATGTATCCACTGCAAAGTGGCACTATTTCAATTGGTGATTTTGATTTACAATATATTGAAAATAACAGCTTACGCCAATTGGTAAGTGTTGTACCTCAAAAAATAGACTTGTTTGCAGGTAATGTGATAGACAATATTGCGGTTGGTGAATTCCAACCAAACATGGAACTTATCCTCTCTATTTGTAAAAATATTGGCATACAAGAATTTATTGAAACACTGCCGAACGGATTTAATACCTATTTAGGCGAAAACGGCGCTTCGCTCTCCGGCGGACAAAAACAGCGGATAGCTATTGCAAGAGCTTTATACAAACAGCCTGAAATTTTAGTATTGGACGAAGCCACTTCTTCATTAGACAGCACTTCTGAAAATTATATACAACGCACCATTCAAAATTTACGGGAGCAACAAAAAACCATTATTATAATTGCACATCGTTTAAGTACGGTTGTAAATGCTGATGAAATTGTGGTATTAGAAAAAGGGAAAGTACTAGAACAAGGTTCTCATACAAAACTTTATAATAGTAAAGGGAACTATTATAACTTATGGCAGCAGCAAATACCACTATTAGCAACGTAAAAATAAAAGCTATGAAAACTCTTAAACAATTAGAACGTCTTAGAAAAGCACACAAATTAATTCAACAAGAAAAAACAGGATCTCCATCTGAATTTGCAAATAAATTAGATGTTAGTGAACGCCAAGTTTACAAGATAATAGATTATCTAAAAGAAATTGATGCCCCAATTATTTACAATAGAAAAATTAAAACCTATTATTATACAACTTCTTTTGATTTATTAGTTAATGTTTCTGTACAAGTACTTATTGAGAATGAAGTTAGAAACATTTATGCAGGTACTACTTTTTTAAATGAAAATTTTCTTACTGCAAGGTTAGTGCAGTGTACAAACTTATATTAGCCTTATCAAAAACATAAATTGCGCAATTTTAAAGTTTTGATGAAAAATAAATGTTTAACTTTAAATTTTAAAAAATGAAAAAATTAGAAAATTATGGCGTTTTAGAAATAAATGCAAAAGAAATTAGTGAAATTAATGGAGGATTGTGGTGGTTCGGCGGTTTAAGTTATACCTTTGACGTAGGTGGTATACGTACATACAGCGAAGGAAGATTTCCTATGGTAGTGGTATAACAAATTATCTTTCTAAGAAGTAGAAGTATTAAATAAACTTCTACTTCTTAATTACCAAATATTTCATTTTTATATCTCAAACTTACCATTCAAACTATTAAATATTTTTTATCATAAAGTTCATCTCCATTATTCTCTAACTTTTTTACCATAACTCACATTTTTACAACTGTATTTAAAACCGTACATTTGTGCGATTTTAGTAATTTGAAGAAATATATATGGACATATTGATTAAGGCTTTACAGTTTATTTTAAGTTTATCATTTTTAATTGTACTGCATGAGTTGGGGCACTTTATACCCGCAAAAATATTTAAAACCCGCGTTGAAAAATTCTACTTATTTTTTGATTATAAATTTTCATTGTTTAAAACAAAAATAGGGGAAACGGTTTACGGAATAGGATGGATTCCATTGGGCGGTTATGTGAAAATTTCCGGAATGATTGATGAAAGCATGGATACCGAGCAAATGAAACAACCGGCCCAACCTTGGGAATTTAGATCAAAACCGGCCTGGCAACGTTTAATTATTATGTTGGGTGGTGTTACAGTGAATTTTATCTTGGGTATTTTAATTTACATTATGATTGTTTTTGTTTGGGGCGTTGATTTTGTAAAACCAACGGATGTAAAACAAGGTTTTGCCGTAAATGAAATATTAACTGAATATGGATTTAAAGATGGTGATAAAATACTGAAATTTGATGGTGTTGAACCAATAGATGTTACCGATGTTAACAGACATTTATTTTTAAGGGAACTTACTTCACTTGAGGTAATGCATGAAGACGGAACAACGGAAACGTTAAATATTCCTGAAAATATAGGAGAAGTTATGTGGGAAAAAGGCATTATGGAGCCTTTTGTCGTTCGAATGTCACCTATAATTGATACTGTTATTTTCGGCTCAATTGCCGAAAAGGCAGGATTATTAAAAGATGATAAAATTGTGGCTGTTAATAATACTCCAGTTACCTATTGGCATGAATTTACAAAATTAGTAGTGAATTCTACAGATGAAGTTAGCATCAAAGTTGATAGGGATGGCACGACCAAAAATATTACTCTTCAACCTGGAAAAGATAACAAAATTGGTGTTGCGCCAAATCAACAATATGATATGATTATTCAGCATAAAGACTACTCTATTATGGAAAGTATCCCTAAAGGTAACTCTATTGCAGTATGGCAGTTAAGAGATTATGTCACACAATTTAAATATGTTTTCACTAAAAAGGGCGCGACAAGCATTGGCGGTTTTATCGCCATCGGCAATATTTTCCCGGCTACTTGGAGCTGGCAGTCTTTCTGGGAAATTACCGCATTCCTTTCAATAATGTTAGCCTTTATGAATTTATTGCCAATACCGGCATTAGATGGCGGTCATGTGATGTTTACTTTATATGAAATGATTACAGGCAGAAAGCCAAGCGACAAATTTCTAGAATATGCCCAAATCGCAGGATTTCTGCTTTTAATTGCACTTCTTCTTTTGGCAAACGGAAATGACGTTGTGAAATTGTTCTCGTAAAAAATTAAATATCACTTCATAAAACAAAAAAACTCGCTAATAATTTAGCGAGTTTTTTTGTTTTGAATAAGTTTGCGTTTTAATCTGCAAGTACAGTAATAAAATTTTCCTTCATTTCAATAGTGCCACTTTTAATTTGCAATGAATACTCCCCTTTTACATTTGTAAATTTACCTTCAAATTGCTCGTCAATAATTACATTGGTACCCTTAAATTTCACTTCACCTTCAACAAGCAATGATACTATTGCTGCGTGATGGTTTAACAGCTGAAATTTGCCGTCACTTCCGGGAAGAGTTACAACATCAACCTGCGTGTGTAATATGGTGGCTTCCGGTGTTACTATTTCTAAAATCATAATTTAATAATTGATAATTGATAATTGTCAATTGATAATCACCAATTGAATTATGCTTCCGCTAACATTTTTTCACCAGCATCAATTGCTTCTTGAATTGATCCTCTTAAGTTAAATGCTGCCTCTGGATATTTATCCAATTCACCATCCATAATCATATTGAATCCTTTAATGGTATCTTTAATGTCAACCAATACACCTGGAATTCCAGTAAATTGTTCCGCAACGTGGAATGGTTGAGACAAGAAACGTTGTGCTCTACGTGCTCTGTATACCACTAATTTATCCTCTTCAGATAATTCCTCCATTCCCAAAATGGCGATAATATCTTGTAATTCTTTATAACGTTGTAACAATTCTTTTACGCGTTGTGCACAATCATAATGTTCGTGTCCTAAAATATCGGCTGTTAAAATTCTTGAAGTTGAATCCAATGGATCCACTGCAGGATAAATACCCAACTCAGCAATTTTACGAGACAATACTGTTGTGGCATCTAAATGCGCAAAAGTAGTCGCTGGAGCTGGATCCGTTAAATCATCGGCGGGTACATAAACTGCCTGAACTGACGTAATTGAGCCATTTTTTGTTGAAGTAATCCGTTCTTGCATAGCACCCATTTCTGTTGCTAAGGTTGGTTGATAACCTACTGCGGATGGCATACGTCCCAGCAATGCTGAAACTTCAGAACCTGCTTGAGTAAAACGGAAAATATTATCTACGAAAAATAAAACATCTTTCCCCTGTCCTTCGCCAGCACCTGCACCATCACGAAAATATTCAGCTATGGTAAGTCCTGATAAAGCAACACGTGCGCGTGCTCCCGGTGGTTCATTCATTTGTCCAAAAACGAAGGTGGCTTTAGATTCTTTCAAACCTTCCATATCCACTTTAGACAAATCCCATCCACCTTCTTCCAAAGAGTGCATAAAAGCATCGCCATATTTAATAATGCCCGATTCTAACATTTCTCTTAAAAGGTCATTACCTTCACGTGTTCTTTCTCCTACACCTGCAAATACAGATAAACCTCCGTGACCTTTTGCAATATTGTTAATCAGCTCCATCAACAATACTGTTTTACCCACACCTGCACCACCAAATAATCCGATTTTTCCTCCTTTTGCATAAGGTTCAATTAAATCAATTACTTTAATTCCTGTAAATAAAACTTCGGTTGAAGTAGATAAATCTTCAAATTTGGGAGCTTGACGGTGTATTGGCAATCCATTTTCACCTTCTTTAGGTAGATTTCCCAATCCATCAATTGCATCTCCAATTACGTTAAACAACCGTCCGTAAATATCTTTACCGACAGGCATTTGAATTGCTTTACCAGTTGCAACAACCTCAGTTCCTCTGCTTAATCCGTCCGTTGAATCCATGGATATGGTTCTAACCGTATCCTCACCAATATGAGATTGTACTTCCAACACTAACAATGAACCATCTTTTCTGGTAATTTCCAAAGAATCGTATATTCTTGGGAGCTCAGCTTCAGATTTAAATTCAACGTCAATAACCGGTCCAATAATTTGTGCAACTCTACCTGTAACTTTTGCCATTAGTTTAACTATTTATTTTTTAGATATTTACTCTTTTGGGCTTAGCCCTAATTTTCAAGGTGCAAAGATAGTTTTTTGATTTTATTTTGAAAAACAAAAAACAAAAAAATCCCTTAAAAAATTTAACCATTTTTTAGGGGATTTATAAATTTCCTTTTCTTTTTAATTTATGTAAAGACCTTTGTAATTTCCAACATTAACTTTCGGTAGATTCGATCCATATTTTAAGTTAATTGCGTCAATCATTCCATTGGCTATAATGGCATAACCTCTTGGTGACGGATGAACACCGTCTAATGAAAAGCCTCCTCCAGTAGCGTAAACTCCTGTAGTTTTTATTCCATTTTGGGTAACTCCAACATTTACCAATTCTTTTAACAATGCATTTGCATCAAAAAATGCCAAACCATATTGTTGGGTCAAAGCTGCAATTATGGTGTTGTAAGCATTAATTGCAGTTCCTACAGTCGCTTGTTCTTCTGGTGTTAAAACCCATTTATCTTCCAGTGGCACAGAAACGCCATTGATAAGGGAGGCGTTTCCGCCTACAGTAGTTCCTAAAAAAGTTTTTGAGGTTAGCACCAATAAATCTGTTGAAGTTGCTTGTCGCATATTGGTTAAAGCAGGATTGTATATTGTTAAATTGGTTAAATCTTCATCCAAAATTAAAACTGGGTTTTGCCCTACAGTAAAACGAACTGTTCTTCGGCTTACTTCGGCTGCAGAGATTGCTCCCAGTCCTTGAAGTTGCAGCAACCCTCCGTTATAAGGCGCAAATGCCTGGTTTAACATAGCGGCGGTGGCGGCATCTAAAGGAATAGCGTTATATGGAACAGTCGTAAAATAAGGAATGGTTTCTATGCTTGGAAGATTAGACACAATGCCATTTGTGGTTCCATTTGCAGTTAATGCAGTCAATAAACTATTATAAACGCTTGCGAAAACATTTGGATCTGTAATATCATTGCCTCCATAAGTTGCAGGGTTCAAATTGCCTTTTTGGTCTATACCCACACCACCAGAAGTGGCAAAGCCTAAAATGTCATTATTTCCAATCCACAAAGAAAAAAAAGTTGGTGATTGCGCAACTGCATCTCCTATAACTGATGCACTAGAACTTGAGGCCATTCTTGCAAAATAAGGATTTGAAAGTCCTGCAGCTACGCCCGCAACATTACCATAACCCGACGCTGCCAAATGGTAACTTTTTGCACCAGGAACACCCATATTTGAAAAAGGGCCTGCAAGCAAACTACTAACTTCGGTAGTTGGCGTTCCTGAAACAGGAATTGGGGATGGAGATCCAGAGGTGAAAGACAAAATTAATCTATTTGAAGTAATTTGATTTCCACCTAATAACAAACCGCCTAAATTATCCTTCATTAACGGTTGTGTAAAATTGCCACCGCCTGCCAATGCAAATTGTTGCGCCAAAATATTTGGAAAAGAGTTTGTTTGTCCATCAATAAATAAAGCCCCATCAGAGTAACCGGCTGTCAATGAATTCCCAACGCTCACAAACTTACTGAAATTTGCAGTGCCGCTTGTATAAGTAACATCTGCTATTACAGGTACACTAGCCTCTTCTTCAATAGGAGATACCCCAAAATCATCCTCGTAACATGAAGAAAATATAAAAGGAGCTATAAAAAATAAATATTTAAATTTTTTCATAATATTATCTGTTAATTTTTATGTAATTAGTTTAGGATTTATGGATTAATAGTCCAAGACACAAAATATTGTGAGCCTGTTTTCCCAACGCCTGGGGCGCTGTAATACTCTATTCCTCCAATATTGGCACCCCCTATTTTAAATAGCGACTTCCATTTTGGAACGGTATAATTTATTTGTGCATCCACTACGGTACGCGCATCAACCATTCCGTCTGCAAATGTGGCTTCCCATAAGTATTCATCACTCCATCTTAAATTAACATTAAACCCAAGGTTTTCAACAACATCCGTGTTTCCGAAAGAAACTTTAACTTTGTGTTCCGGCGTATTAAAACTGGCTTCATAGTCAGGGTCCGTACTTTGGTCAAATTCAAACTTGGCAAAAGTGTAACTTATACCAAAACTGTAGTTGCCTAATATTTTGGTATCTATACCCATGGTTGCACCATAAGATGAAATATCGGCCGGTGAGTTTGTATATACCTGAAATGGTTTATAATCTTTATTCTGAAGCGCCAACAATGACAATGAATTATCACCAACCGTTCCATAAAGCGGAACCAACACTGTTTTAACACCAATAAAATCTTGGTATTCGTTGTAATAAGCACTTGCATCAAGAGATAGTTTTCCAAAACCCGCCCTATAACCCAGTTCATAAGCGGATACCTTTTCAGGTTTTACCAATGTAGGATCAGCGTTTTCCAATAATTCAGGATTAGGAGTTCCTTGAGCTGCACTTGCTCCAAAAGCATTTACTGAAGCTAAAGTCCAGGAATTATCATAAGCCCTTCTTCCTGACAGTTGGACGGTATCGCTACCACCAATATATGGTCGCCCATTATCACTAACATATATTGGAGAAGTTGTATATCTGTCTAAATTGTCTGGAGCGGAGCCCACTAAGATAGCTCTGCCTACATCTAAACCAATGTATTGATCTTGTGTGGTTGGATTTCTAAATCCTGTTTGAAATGAAGCCCTTAAATTACGGGTTTTACCCTCTCCCAAAGAATAAGACAAGGAAACTCTTGGTGAAACGTTTCCGTCAAAATTTTTAGCTTTATCGTAACGTAAAGATCCTGTAAATTTCAAACGATCATCCGCAAATTTCTTTTGTATTTGCGTATAAGCACCATATTCTTCATAATTGATTGGACCATCATAATCGGTAAAAATAGTTCCAAATGAGTTCAATGAATATTTTCTCCATGAACCTCCTACTTGAATTTCTGCAAAATCAATGGCATTTCCAAAATTATAATTACCATCTGTATGATAAATTTTTGTGCCGTCCTGAAATTTTGCCCCTGTCAATAAATTTGAATCGGAAATCACTTTGTTAAAGGCGCTTTTAAAAGCAGGAGTTCCAGGAACTAAGGCGCCTGTTTGGGCAGCTCCACGCGCAACACTATGGGCTGTTGCATCATCTAAGGCAGGCATTCCGGGGATAAGCCCAAGACGACCACCAATATAAGTTGTTGCATATTCGGTAAACCACTGCTTGTCTGATTTCCAGCTTCTGTTCAAGTTAATTGCCGCAAAACGGCTGTCATAAGAATCACCTGCATCTTCATCGGTAATATATCCTCTAACAAAGAAGTTTTCGCCTCTAAATTCTATTTTATGTTGTTGCAGAAAGAAATTCTTAAGGGAATATCTGTTGGCACCTTGATATATTGTATTACCTTTTCCAAACTTGGCGTTATAAATTACTTCAAAAGAGTTGGCAAAAGGCCTGTAATGAAGAGCAAAATCAGCTTTAACGCTTTCAGCCACGTAATCCATCACATCGACTTCATTATACCCTGTTCTTGACACGGTTGCTTTACCAAGCGTTCCAGCAGGTATTCCAGCAAGGGCATCAAAATCTAAAGATGTTGAAACCTCATCACCATATACGTTTAAACCATCATAAGCAGGATTGCTTCTGTCAAAACTGGGATTGTTAAAATCTCTATATTCTGTGGCATACCACTCAGTTCCTTTTAAATAAGAGAAGGATGCTTTTGCAGCAAACTTGTTGCTAAATTTATAGGCCATTCTAATGCCAACATCTGCAAACTTATTGTCACCTGCGGCTTTTTGGGAAGTAAGACCTGTTCTACCGTAAACGCTAACTCCAGGAGAGTCAAATGGATTTTTACTTGTCATAAACAAAATACCGTTAAAAGCGTTGGCTCCATACAAAGCAGAAGAAGCTCCAGGAAGTAATTCTACAGTACTTATGTCAAGTTCTGACATTCCCAATAAATTCCCCAAATTAAAATTTAAGGCTGGTGATGAATTGTCCATACCATCAACCAATTGCATAAAACGTGAATTTGCAATAGTAGCAAAACCACGGGTGTTAACTGATTTAAAGGTTAAACTACTGGTAGTTACATCCACACCTTTTAAATTTTCCAACCCATCATAAAAATTAGGGGAAGAGGTGTTTTTAATATCCCTTACATCCATTCTTTCAATGGTTACAGGAGACTCCAAAATACGCTCAGGTGTTCTTGAAGCTGATACAACAACTTCATCCAAAGCTGTTGCTGTTTCATCAAGAACCACGCTAACAGTTTGTTCATTTTTAGTAATTTCAACTTTTGTTGATGTGTACCCAATTAGTGAAATCTCTAAAATAAAAGGTGGATTCTGAGCTACTTTAAATGAAAAGTTCCCGTCAAAATCAGTGGTAGTTCCAATAGATTTTCCTTCAACTTTTATATTAGCACCCGAAATGGGCTCACCAGTTTTTGCTTCTTTCACTTTTCCTGTAATAGAAGTTTGGGCAAACATAACTGAGCCCATAAAAAGTACAAAAATAATACTTAGTAGTTTTTTCATAATATCCTATATAA
The DNA here is from genome assembly GCA_016649745.1 of Flavobacteriaceae bacterium. Classification (GTDB taxonomy): domain Bacteria; phylum Bacteroidota; class Bacteroidia; order Flavobacteriales; family Flavobacteriaceae; genus Lutibacter. The sequence goes on from JAENXD010000102.1 coordinate 10,461, forward strand.
TAATTGGTTAATGTTAATGCAAAATACAAATTTTTTTCAATTATCATAAAAAACGAAATAAAAAAAGGAATAAAACCTGAATTTTACCCCTTCTTTTTTGATAATATAACAATTATCAGCCTGTAGTAAAGGTCCAAACCTGTCCAATAGTTTGTCCTCCTTCGTTATCTTTCACCACTATTTTCCAATAATACGTTGTTGAAGCCGATACAGTTTTGGTTAAAGTAACTGCACTTTGATTTGCTGAAGCAACAATCGTTGGCGGATTTGCAGTTCCAAAATACACATCATAAGTTAATGTGTCTGTAGTATCTACATCACTTGCCGTCCATTGTAAGCTTACCGTTGTTCCGCTTTGCACTGAATTTAAAGCCGGACTCACTAAAACTGGTGAAAATGGTAGGTGGTTTGTGACGCCAACTCCATATGTATAAAACTTATATACCAAAGAGTAACTGCTAGAGTCTTCGTTATCCGTTGCTTTTACACG
>JAENXD010000150.1 GCA_016649745.1 Flavobacteriaceae bacterium
AATAACAGCGTCCAATTTGGTGGATTTCAATTTTTTCATCGCGCTGCTCGCCTCTCCAACACCAGGAAAAATGACTTTATCCGCCGTTCTGATCTCTTCAATATCATCGCTTAAAAGGGCTTCATAACCCAATCGCTGAATCGCAAATTTAATGGATTGAATGTTTCCAGCTCCATAATTTATAATAACTATTCTAAGCCCCCCAACCCCCGAAGGGGGAGCTGATACCGTTTCTGTTAAATTTTGGCTCATTAATTTTATTATTTGACATTTAACTTTTTAAAGCCCGTTGCGCCAGCCGGCTCGTTCGCTAAAAACAGCTACCAGCTGTTTTCTTTACGCTCCGTCCTATCACCCAGACCGCTTTGGGTATTTCGGGTTCTTCGCTTTCAGCTCAGTTGAGGCCTTATCATAAGCACTGCCGGGTTGCTACGTCAGCCAAAATGTTTGAACTTCATTTGTTGAGATCCTGAACCGAGTTCAGGATGACGTTTTCAATATTTTACAACGAAACCCGCCTGCGGCCGGCAGGAAAATCATAGGATGGGTTTCTTTGATTTGATTTGCTGAAGATGATTTAGGATTTTTGAAATGTGAGATGTGAGATATTAATTTAAGCACAGTTCATGCTGAACTTGTTTCAGCATCTGATTTTGTAATAACCGAATTAGAATTTGATGTTGTTTTCGTGAGATTCTTAACCGAGATCGGGATGACGTCTATTTTTTAATTTTCAACTTTCGACTGAAGGACTACAAGACCCATTTGAATGCAAGCCCCTTTTTCCCTTATAATTTCCCATGAACTTTGCAGGTCAACACGCCTTTAACGTCATAAATTATGCCGTTTTTATGGAGGTATTTCTGCAGATCCATGGTCAAGAATTCTTTATGTGAAACTGCCAGGACTATGGCGTCAAAAGTGTTTACTGGTGGTTGATTGGTAGTTGTAAGACCATATTCTTTTAGCACTTCGGCCGGATTTGCCCAAGGATCGAAAACAGTAACTTCCGTGCCAAAATCTTTCAAATTTTTAATAACATCCACCACTTTTGTGTTTCGTACATCCGGACAGTTTTCTTTAAAGGTAATGCCCAATACCAAAATTTTGGCATTTTTTATTTCTTTGTCGTTTTTCACGAACAACTTAATCACTTCTGAAGCCACATAATGACCCATACTGTCGTTTACCCTTCTTCCCGCCAGAATAATTTCGGGATGATACCCAACTTCCTGCGCTTTTTGTGCCAGATAATAGGGATCAACGCCTATGCAATGCCCACCCACCAAGCCCGGTTTAAAAGGAAGGAAGTTCCATTTTGTTCCGGCAGCTTCCAATACAGCCTGGGTGTCTATGTCCAACAAATTGAAAATTTTAGCCAATTCATTCACAAAAGCAATGTTGATATCGCGTTGTGAATTTTCTATCACTTTTGCCGCCTCAGCTACTTTTATGGAAGGCGCCAAATGCGTGCCTGCGGTGATGACACTTTTGTACAATTCATTTACTTTAATGCCAATTTCGGGCGTGGAACCCGAAGTGACTTTTAGTATTTTTTCAACGGTATGTTCTTTGTCTCCCGGATTGATCCGTTCGGGAGAATAGCCTGCAAAAAAGTCGACATTGTAAATGCGTTTTGAAATTTTCTCAATAATAGGAATACAAACTTCTTCCGTTGCTCCGGGATATACGGTAGATTCGTAAATAACAATATCACCCTTTTTGATTATTTCCCCCACCGTTTCACTCGCTTTTACAAGTGGCGTAAAATCGGGTTTGTTATTTTTATCGACAGGTGTCGGAACAGTGACGATGTAGTAGTTACAATCTTTAATAGCTTCTATAGCGGCAGAACAGTACAAACCAGTCCCCTCCCAACCTCCCCCGAAAGGTGAGGAGTCGAAATCCCTTTTTATTGGATTTTCATTTATTAACACGGCCTTTAGATCTTCATCTTCTATTTCTAAAGTGCTGTCGTGGCCTTTGCGAAGCTCATTGACACGGGTTTGGTTGGTGTCGAAACCTACAACGGAATATTTTGTGGCGAACAGCCTTGCCAATGGCAGACCGACATAGCCTAAACCAATAATTGCTATTTTAATTTTCATTTTTTTTTGTCTTGTTGTCTCGCTTCGCTCTTTTATTATCGTGCGGTCTTGTCATTGCCTTTTTGTAAAAATTAGCCTGTGCCGAATTTATTTCGGTATGGCAATCTGTTTGTTATTAGATCTCTATGTCCCGCTGAAGGAGTTATCTGCCTGCTATCATAAGTTTGCTACGTTGTCCTTTCGGTATCTCTCCTTGACGCCTTGCAATGACGAGACTGCAAGACCCTTTGATCTTTATACTTTCCTTCTACCTTTCAATTCCCCCTTTGGGGGCTTGGGGGCTGTATTTCTTCATATACCATTTTACTGTTTTCAGCAAACCGGTTTCAAAATTTTCATCGGCTTTCCAACCCAAATTCTTTTCAATTTTAGTGGCATCGATGGCATATCTGAAATCGTGGCCGGCGCGATCTTCAACATAACATATCTGACTTTTATAACTATGTTTTTTTAATGGCTCCAAGTCATCCAATAATTCACATATTTTTTCGGCAATATAGTTATTATTCCGTTCATTTTTTCCGCCAATATTATACACTTCCCCATATTTTCCTTGATGAAACGCAAGGTCTAACCCTTTACAATGGTCCAGTACATACAGCCAATCCCTGATGTTTTTTCCGTCCCCATAAATAGGAATCTGTTCTCCTGCCAATGCTTTTCTAATGACAGTAGGAATTAATTTTTCATCGTGCTGTTTTGGTCCGTAATTGTTTGAACAATTCGTGATTATCGTATTCATTCCATAGGTATGGTGGTAACTTCTAACAATCAAATCGCTGCCTGCTTTTGAGGCACTGTACGGCGAATTTGGTGCATAAGGCGTTTGCTCAGTAAACAAACCTGTTTCGCCCAACGTTCCGTAAACCTCATCGGTTGAAACGTGTAAAAAACGACTCTTTTCAAAGCCATTTTTATAAACAAACGGTTTTTCCATCCAATATTTATAAGCCACATCCAATACCGTAAAGGTTCCTTTTATATTGGTTTCAATAAATACATCGGGATGCAGGATTGAATTGTCCACGTGAGATTCTGCCGCCAAATGGAAAACACCTTTAATGATATGGTGCTGAAAAATACGTTCAACCAAAGCCCTGTCGCAAATATCCCCTTTTATAAATGTGAAGTTTTTAGCATTTTTAATTGATTTTAGATTCTCCACATCACCGGCGTAAGTGAGTAAATCTAGCACCACAATTTGATAATCCGGATATTTCTTAATTAAATATTCAACTAAATTGGATCCTATAAATCCGGCTCCGCCTGTTATTAGAAGTGATTTCATTTGTTTATTGTTATTGGATGTTGGTTATTGGTTGTTCGTTTGTCAATGCCTAAATAACGTTGACCTGATTTGATATTCTATTTTTCATTTAAAAAAAATCATAGGACGGGTTTCTTTAATTTACAATTTGCACAGGATTTAGAACTTTTATACTTTATCCTTTTGCCTTTCTCCTTATCAATTCCCACTTTGGGAGCTAGGAGGCTTTTTAATTTTCAAAATACATTTATTCAAAGAATCTTCCCAATTTGGAATCTCCAGATTAAACTTCTGCTGTATTTTTTCAGTATTCATCAAACTGAATTTTGGTCTTTTCGTTTTGGTTTTAAATTCACTTGTGTTTATAGGCAAAACCTTACAGCTTTGCTGTGCGATTTTCATAATTGCTGAAGCAAATTGAAACCAACTACAGTCACCTTTATTTACGTAATGATAAATTTGAACGCTTTCATGATTGATTTTTGGTATTATTTGTAAAATAACTTTCGCCAAATCCTTTGCATAGGTCGGTGATCCTATTTGATCAAAAACCACAGCTATGCTTTTTTTTTCTTTGCTTAGCCTTAACATTGTTTTTACAAAATTATGACCATATTCTGAATACACCCAAGAAGTTCTGATAATAATTGAATTTTTTGGATTTATTTTTAACAAGGCTTCTTCTCCTTTTAATTTGGTGCTGCCGTAAACATTTTGCGGATTTGTGGAATCTCCTTCTGAATACGGAATGCTTGATTCTCCATCAAACACGTAATCCGTCGAAATGTGTATTAATTTTAAAGAATGCTTTTTTGCTGTTACTGCCAAATTTTTAACAGCCAAATGATTTACTTCATTTGCCATTTCGGGTTCATCTTCAGCTTTATCCACATTGGTATATGCAGCACAATTAACAATTACATCAATCTTGTTTTTTGAAATGTAACTTTCAACTTCCTTAAAATCTGCAATATTTAGCAGGCTTTTATCAGCAAAAAAAAGAATAAAGTACGGAAATTTTGTTTCCAAACTTGCGATTTCCAATCCCAATTGACCCTTTGCGCCTGTAATTAATACATTCATCATTATTTAAAATTGATTTCAAACAAATCGGCCTTATTAAAAGTGGACTGAATCTTGTCTTTTTCGGAAATAATCAATTCCTTTAAAAGTAATTTCCAATCAATTTGCAGCTCAGGATCATTAAAAATAATGCCTCTTTCGGATTCTTTATGATAGTAATTATCAACCTTATAACTAAATATGGCCTCATCGCTCAACACCACATACCCATGCGCAAATCCGACCGGGACAAAAAGCTGGCGTTTATTTTCACCGCTTAATTCCACAGAAACATGTTGGCCGAAAGTAGCAGAACCTTTTCTGATATCTACCGCAATATCAAGTACTTTTCCCGAAATTACACGTACCAATTTAGCTTGTGCAAATGGTGGCAATTGGTAATGCAATCCTCTTAAAACTCCTTTGGTGGATTTTGCTTCATTGTCCTGACAAAAGTTTACTGAACTTCCTATAAATTTTTCAAACGCTTCTTTTTTGAAGGATTCAAAAAAGTAACCTCTTTCATCAGAAATAATGTGTGGTTCACATAAAATGACATCAGAAATGTTTGTTTTTCTAAATTTCATTGAAATAAGTTTAATCCTCCTTTTGATTTGAGATTTGAGTTAAATAGGTACCATACTCATTCTTTTTATATTGAGCTGCCAAAACAAGTAATTGTTCTTTAGAAATATACCCTTTTTCAAAGGCAATTTCTTCAATACAAGCGACTTTTAAGCCTTGTCTTTTTTCTATGGTTTGAATAAAATTGGAAGCTTCCAGCAGCGAATCTTGTGTGCCGGTATCCAGCCACGCATAACCGCGCCCCATCATGGCCATTTTTAACTTTTTCCTTTGTAAATAGGTTTGATTAACCGTTGTTATTTCCAGTTCTCCACGAGCACTTGGCTTAATGTTTTTTGCAACCTCAACAACGGTATTGGGATAAAAATACAAGCCTACCACTGCATAATTGCTTTTGGGTTTTAAAGGTTTTTCTTCTATACCAAGCACATTTCCGTTTTTATCAAATTCTGCTACACCGTATCTCTGCGGATCTTGCACATAATAGCCAAAAATCGATGCTTTTTTGTCTTCCGAAACTGTTTTTACGGCATTTTCCAATAACTGTTCAATTCCGGCTCCATAAAAAATATTATCACCTAAAATCAGACAAACATCATCGTTTCCTATAAATTCTTCTCCCAAAATAAAGGCCTGAGCCAATCCGTCCGGTGAAGGTTGTTCTACATATGAAAACCTCATGCCAGTTTCAGTCCCATCTCCCAAAAGATTTTTAAAGTTTGGCAAATCCTGTGGCGTAGAAATAATGAGTACCTCCGTGATTCCCGCAAGCATCAATATAGAAAGGGGATAATAGATCATTGGCTTGTCGTAAATGGCCAACAATTGTTTGGAAGTTCCCTTTGTTATGGGATACAATCGAGTTCCTGAGCCGCCTGCCAATATAATTCCTTTCATATGTAGATATTTATTGTTTTTTATTGGTCATATGTAATTGCTTCGCCTGTTCGCTATCGCTCGGGTCGCATATCTTCATTGGTGTTTGTATCGAGTTTCCGTTATGCTCATTTCATATTTAAATATTTATTGTTTTAATTCGGTCATATATAATATGCATTTTTATGCGAATTTTTATTCCTCGCGCACTCCCAAACGCCAAGATTTAAAGCGATATGCGAAATTAACTATTTATTGTTAAATTTCAACCGTCCTTGACAAATCATTCAGGTTTAAATGGACAGGCCTAACAAAAAACCTACATTTCATTTGATTGTTTTAATTTTTTAACATTGCTTATAATAAAGGGCACATTTTTATAAATTTAGACAAATATCTTTTTTAACCGGCTACCCTAACTGAAATTATTTTGCTTTTTACTTCAAAAAAGATTTTTTAAATCTAAAAACAACAAGCTACATGGCTTAATATATCACTTTTTAATCATGGATATTTAAAATTAAAATACATAAAATCATAAACAAATGGTAAGTTTTATATAACAAATGGTGTGTTTTATAAAATAAATGGTATTTTATTTTGGATTATTCAAAAGTGTTTTATACATTTATTTTTTTAACAAAAAAAACTTGTTAAATTTCGAAAAAGGAAGCTAACCACTAAAATTCTTTGATTATGAAATCAGTATCAATTATGGAGCTCATCACTCCTGAAGCCATCCAAGGCTTTGCAAGAAAAAATTATAAAACCTATTTGGCACATTGTGAGTCCAGAAAATTAAAACCGATGTTATTTAATGAATTCCTACAAAATTACGCTGTTTAATCTTCCGCAATTTCAATAGATTCTTAACAAAGTAAAATATTCAATCTATCAATAAGGACAAATCAATTCCGTTTTGTTTTTCTCAATTTAAGATTTTCTTTAATTTTTTGGCGTCGATTTACGCTTTCTAACTTGTTTTCTCCAAAGAAGATAGAGAAAGAGTATTATAATAGGCAACATTATAAAAACAATAATATCGAACCAATTATTTAAATCAACTTTTGAATAATGTTGAGGACTTGGGGATTGCGTGGGTTGTTGTCCGTAAGCAAAAGCAGAAATAAATACAAGTATTAAAAATTGTTGATATGTGCGTTTAGCTATTTTCATGTTGATAAATATAAGAATTTTAAGCATTAATTCATATTTTTAATCCACGTTTTTTTTAACTTATTGGCTGCCAAGTAAATTGCACCTCCACTATTTTTTGTTTGAAAAAGGAAATTAATGTTGTAAAAAAAGTAGTATCCGATAAACTGCGTAAATATAGTAGAAAATTACTATCAGGAAATTAGATTTGCACTTAATTTTAAACTAATAATGCGAATTAAGGGTTAAAAATAACAAGAAAAAAGCAATAAATCAATGATAAAAAGCATCGAAATATTTGCATAAAAGACTGACAATCAGTATATTTATAGTGAATTCAAAACATTATAAACAACATGATTAATCAGACTAAAGCAGTAAAATTAATAAAAATATATCAATATGTAT
>JAENXD010000151.1 GCA_016649745.1 Flavobacteriaceae bacterium
CATACATATTGGTATATTTTTATTAATTTTACTGCTTTAGCCTGATTAATCATGTTGTCTATAATGTTTGAAATTCACTATAAATATACTGATTGTCAGTCTTTTATGCAAATATTTTGATGCTTTTTATCATTGATTTATTGCTTTTTTCTTGTTATTTTTAACCCTTAATTCGCATTATTAATAGAATTCATGTTAAATTATGTTTACACACTTTTTAGGATGGTGTCTTTATATCAAACAATAAGAATTTTTGGCTTATTAGAATTGAGTAATTTTTGATTTCTCAAAGTATAATTACTTTTTTCTCAATTATAACCTTTTTTGTTTTTTTGGAGTGTTGTGGTACAATGATTATGAAATTCTGTTAGTCCATTTAGCGTGAGTTCAACGTAAAAAAGAGCAATGCTTAATAAGAACGAAGCAAAATATTTAGTAAATTAAAGTATTGTATATTAATAATTTAACTAAATGATATCCCATGATTTCTAAAGATAAAGTTAAAGAAGTTTTTTATTTAATCGATGATTTTTTCTAAATAAATTGACCATATTATATCTCAACAATCTTTCCTTTTTTTACTTAAAATGTAATTTCATTCCTTCGTGGGAAGCAATAAAACCTAAATCTTCATAAAATTTTATAGCTCTGGGTCTTTGCTTATCACTGGTAAGTTGAAGCAAATGCGCATTTCGTTCTTTAGCTCTTTCAATTGCCCATTCAAACATTTTTTGTCCGATGCCCTTTCCTCTAAAATATTCCCTGACCACAACGTTTTCTATTTGTGCCCTTAATCTTCCTTGATATGACAAATATGGAATAAAGGTAAGTTGAAAACTTCCTGCAATTTCAGGGTCATTTTCATTTTCCACAACAATTAATTCCTGATTTTGGTCTGAGTTAATAATTTCAAAAGCTGCGTAATAGGTTTCAGGTAAAGGTTCTTGATATTTTTCCCTTAATTTTCCAAGTTCGTCATTTGCAAGCATTTTTATAATAGACAGAACATCTTCTTTAGTTGCTTTTCGGAATTTCATCATTTTTTTGAAGATGATAAATAATTTATTTGCCGGCTTTGTATCTGATTATTTCCGCTTTCTCAAGGGTAATTAGGCCTCCTGATTTCGATTCCTCAAACAGATTCTCAACAATCTTTGTAAAATCTTTAATTTTTTCATCGGTATCAACAATCTCTATAACTATAGGGAGATCAGAAGAAATTTCAAGAAGTTTTGAAGTATGAATTTTGCTGTTTGCTCCAAAACCCATAATGCCTCTTGTTACAGTTGCTCCTGAAAGCCCTTTTTTCTTTGCCTCAAAAACAATGGTTTCATAAAGCGTATCATACCCTATTTTGTCTGATTCACCGATGAAGATGCGAAGCAATTTGGCATTGGGATTATTTTCCATGATTAGATAAGTTTAAGAAGTGAGTATCCAAAAAATGTTGCAAGCACACCAAACAAAACACTGGAGGTAATGTAAGCAGAAGCATATAAAAGTTGTCCGTCACGCAATAAACCGAAAGATTCGTTCGAGAAAGCAGAGAATGTGGTGAAACCGCCACAAATTCCGGTTGCAAGAAATAGTCTCATTTCAGGAGTCATGTTGGTTCTTTCGCTAAGTGCAAAGACAAGACCGATGGCGAAACTTCCTATAATATTTATGCCTAAAGTTCCGAAAGGAAAAGCGGAAAGAAACTTTGCTTGAATAAATTGCGCAAGAACATATCGGAAAACGCCTCCAATAAAACTTCCTGTCCCTATTAATAGTAAAATTCTCATTTCTGCTCGTCAGTTTAATGTTAGTGGTGCCGCCAATTGATTGTTTATAACGACAGTTTCTGAAATACCGACGTTAAGTATTCAAAAATAGTTAAAAATTAGATGAATCAGAGGTTATTTACTGAACATTTAAAAAAAATTCAGCAAAAGAATTGAAAAAAAATAGGTTAATTTATTCAGGTTTTAAATTCACCTCCAATCGGTTGAAGAATAATTTTTAAAACAAAAAGAGAAACTTTTTTATAGAATTTTTTGTTTAAGATTTTGGGCAATTCAATTATAAATGATTACAGTATTATTAAAAAACCTAAATTTGATTTTATAAACAAAAAAATAATAATGATGAAACCATCTGCACCAAAAAAGAATTTATGGATTATTTCCTTGATAATTGGGATTTTAGGAATAGTAGGACATTTTGTTCATATTGAATTTATATCGCAATATAGTTTGTGGTTACTTATTGGCGGATTTGCTTTATTGGCAATTGGAACCACTTTAAAAGGTTTTTAAGTTTTGTTTATCTAAGCATAAATTAAAAGAATTAAATCATCCAAAAAAGTGTTTAATGTTTTTCAGTTCAATATAACGACAATAAATTACACTAAAAAAACGGACTAAAAAAACTCCCTAAAACCTAAGTTTTGAGGAGTTTTTAATTTATATTTAAGAAATGCTGTTATGCCAACAAATCGTTTACTGCTCTAACGCCTGCAGCGCTTTCTTTAAACTTAGCTTTTTCTGCGTCGGTTAAATCAATTTCAACAATTTTTTCAATTCCGTTTTTTCCAATTATACAAGGCACACCTATTGAAATGTCTTTCATTCCATATTCCCCATCCAATAAAGCGGAACAAGGGAACATTTTCTTTTGATCACAAATAATAGCCTGAACCATAGAAGAAACAGCAGAACCCGGCGCATACCAAGCGCTTGTACCCAACATTTTAGTTAATGTTGCACCGCCTACTTTGGTGTCTTCTGCAACCTGAACCAAACGTTCTTTTGATAAAAATTCGGAAACTAACACACTGTTTCTAACAGCCAATCGCGCCAAAGGAATCATACCGGTATCACTGTGTCCACCAATTACCATTCCATCTACATCTGATTGTGGGCAACCTAATGCTTCAGCCAATCGATATCTGAAACGCGCACTGTCTAAAGCACCTCCCATCCCAATAATTCTGTTTTTTGCAATTCCGGCAACTTTATGCGCCAAATAGGCCATAGTGTCCATTGGGTTGCTCACTACAATAATAATCACTTTTGGAGAATGTTTAAGTAAACTTTCCACAACCGATTTTACAATTCCGGCATTAATTCCAATTAATTCTTCACGGGTCATTCCCGGTTTTCTTGGAATACCGCTTGTAATAACAGCAACATTACTGCCTGCTGTTTTCGAATAATCATTTGTTGTACCTGTAATTTTAGTGTCAAATCCCATTAATGATGCTGTTTGCATAAGGTCCATAGCCTTACCTTCAGCATAATTTTCTTTAATGTCAATCAGTACCACTTCCGAGGCGAAATTTTTAATAGCGATGTACTCAGCACAACTTGCGCCTACAGCACCTGCTCCTACAACTGTTACTTTCATATCTAATGTATTGTTTATTTATAATAAAATTAATCCAAATTTACGAATTTTTATGGGAAAAAGAGGTGATATTTATGACAAAAAAAAGACTGCAAATAAGCAGTCCTTTTAAATTTTGGGTCTAAAATATATTAATTATGTAATTTCAATATATTTAGGACGCTTACCTAAAACTAAACGCGATGCCTGCTGTTACCGTATTGTATTCTTTTATGGTATAATCACCAAAAATTTTAAAGAACCCAATATTTAATCTTGCCCCTAAAGTTCCTCTAACGCCATTCGCATTAAAATCCATATTTATAGGATCTGTAACGGACTCTGTTACCGTGTTATTGTTGCCTTCATAAGTATATGTCAATTCATAAGTGCCATTTAATTTTAAGGTTGAAGTTCCTGTGTCATATCCAACTGCACCATACAATGAAATAATGGGAAAATCCAAGGAAGCAACTGTTTGAATAGTATAGGCATTTAACTTAAATGTAGCTTCCTGATTGCTGCCCGTAAATCCGGTAGAAACATTTCCTAAATTATAAGTGGCATCCATGGAAGTAAAACCTGCAAACAAAGCAACATTTATAGGCAATTTATCTATCGGTCCAAAATACTGCGTTAAATTGTGTTTTATTCCAAAACCTATTAAATTTCCTTCGACATCATCTGTATTAATTTTTGGTAAATAACGAATGCTGATATTTGTACTAAAAGGTATTCCCACACTGGCCTGTATCATTGGAGAAGGAACTGCGTTTAAAGGCAAATCATTACCAATTCCGTCAGGTAAAGAAAACTGGGCAACTTTATAATCCCCTGCTTCAGGGATTCTAACGGCGATAACGCTTTTATTATTTTCTCCCATAACTGTTTGCATTTTGCTGTCTCCACTTTCCAATGTTAAGTATTGATAATCATTTGCGTTGAATTGGAATGTTTTTGAAGAATTTGGAACTATGGCTGCATTTGCGCTTAAGGTAATGTCAAAGCCAAGTTTTTTATGGGTTTTTGCGGTATGATACCATCCGTCATTTAAACTATATAACATTCCTTCCATAACAGGCGTCATATAATTTCTTATCAATAAATTTGAATCGTCTTTTGCCAAGAGCAGCAATTCTAAATCTTGTGATTTTACTGAAAAACTCAGTAAAAAGAGGAGTAATAATAGAGGTGTTTTTTTCATAATAGGGATTTAAAATTAATTGTAGTACCAATTTAATAATTAAATTGGTATAAAGATATGAAGAAAGATTTTACTGCAAAATATATAATAAAAAAAGCTGCTTTTTGTGGCAGCTTTTTTTAAACCAGTTCAATATTATAATTCTAAGTACCTAATATTTTAGGCAATTTAGTTACTCATTTTTAATTAGACATCAATATTTGCATATTTCGCGTTTTTTTCAATGAATGCCCTACGAGGTGGAACTTCATCACCCATGAGCATAGAGAAAACCCTGTCAGTCTCAGTTAAATTATCAATAGTAATTTGTCTGAGTGTTCTAAATTCCGGATTCATGGTAGTATCCCAAAGTTGCTCGGCGTTCATTTCTCCAAGACCTTTATAACGTTGTATGGAGCTGCCGTTACCCATATTTTGTGTAATTAAATCACGCTGGTCATCAGTCCACGCATATTCTCTTTTCTGGCCTTTTTTTACAAGGTACAAAGGAGGTGTTGCAATATAAATATGTCCGTTTTCGACCAATTCTTTCATATATCTGAAGAAAAATGTCAAAATCAAGGTTGCAATGTGACTACCGTCAACATCGGCATCACACATAATAACAACTTTGTTATATCTAAGCTTATCCATGTTTAAAGCCCTTGGATCTTCCTCAGTACCGATGGAAACCCCCAAAGCGGTATACATGTTTTTAATCTCTTCGTTTTCAAAAACCCGGTGTTGCATCGCTTTTTCAACATTTAAAATTTTACCCCTTAATGGTAAAATTGCCTGAAAAGCTCGGTCACGTCCTTGCTTCGCTGTACCACCTGCAGAATCTCCCTCAACTAAGAAAATTTCACATTTTTCAGGATCAGTTTCTGAACAATCGCTTAATTTACCGGGCAAACCACCAATAGACATTACTGTTTTGCGTTGCACCATTTCACGTGCTTTTTTGGCAGCATGACGAGCCTGTGCCGCTAAAATTACTTTTTGAACAATGATTTTGGCATCACTCGGATTTTCTTCCAAATAATTTTGTAACATTTCAGAAACAGCCTGACTAACAGCAGAGGTAACTTCACGGTTTCCTAATTTTGTTTTTGTTTGTCCTTCAAACTGCGGTTCTGCAACTTTAACAGAAATAATTGCTGTTAATCCTTCACGGAAATCATCTCCGGCAATTTCAAACTTAAGTTTATCTAACAATCCAGAGGTTTCAGCATACTTTTTAAGTGTATTTGTTAATCCGCGTCTAAAACCTGCCAAATGTGTTCCTCCTTCAATGGTGTTGATATTGTTTACATATGAATGTAAATTTTCGGTGTACGAGGTGTTGTAAACCATCGCAACTTCAACAGGAATGTCGTTTCTTTCCCCTTCCATGGAAATTACTCTGGAGATCAATGGTTCACGGGTAGCATCCAAATATCTTATAAATTCAGGCAATCCTTCATCACTATGAAATGTTTCGGTGATAAGGTTACCCTCATCATCTAAAACCCTTTTGTCCGTTAAAGTTAGTGTAATTCCTTTATTTAAAAAGGAAAGTTCCCGCAACCTTGTTGCTAAAGTATCGTAATTAAATTCAATGGTTTGTGTAAAAATAGTGGTGTCCGGCAAAAAGGTAACCAAAGTTCCCCTGTCATCACTTTCACCAATTATTTTTGCAGGGTACAATCCTTTTCCTCTTGAATATTCTTGTTCCCAAATTTTTCCATCTAAATATACGGTTGCTCTTAAATGTTCTGAAAGGGCATTTACAACAGAAACACCAACACCGTGCAATCCACCGGAAACTTTATAGGAATCTTTGTCAAATTTACCTCCGGCACCAATTTTTGTCATAACAACTTCAAGTGCCGAAACGCCTTCTTTTTTGTGAATTCCTACAGGAATACCACGTCCGTTGTCTTTTACGGAAACTGAATTGTTTTCATTTATAACAACATCTATGGCGTCACAATGTCCTGCCATTGCTTCATCAATAGAGTTGTCAACTACTTCATAAACCAAATGATGCAGTCCTCTTAAGCCAATATCACCAATGTACATGGATGGGCGCATGCGCACATGCTCCATTCCTTCCAAAGCCTGTATGCTATCGGCTGTATAATTCTGTTTTTTAGGTTCTTCACTCATATTTTAAGTCTATTTTTTATTGTAAATTCTATAAGATACAAATATAATAAATCAGCAAGTCAATTAAACGCGCTTTAAAGCAATGGCACTACAAGTTATCAACAATTTTCCTAATTAAAAAAAGCGGCTTAAAGCGGCTAAAAACAGCCCGAAAATCGATTGTATGTGTTTTTATAATTTTAAGATTGTTTAAAAATTAGAAAATGCTTTAAATGAAGTTATTTGCGTTCAAAATCGCTCAATTTAACGACTTTTTAGGTTTAATTTTAAGATTAAAGCGCCCATAATTATTTTAAAATGTCGTAATTGAAATAAGATAACATTTTGGGCGTTCCCTTTCAGGTCGCGCTTTCCGTTATATCTTTTTCTGCGTTTCACGCCAAAAAAGTATACCACTCCAATCGCTAACGCATTCTATGATAAAAAACAAGTTAAAAATTAAACAATTAAACAATTAGCTAATTAAATAATCCAATTAAAGATTGCTGAGCGTGGTTACAGAGCGTAGTCGAAGTAAAGCCGAAGCAAAACGATTAAACAGTTAAAGCAGTTAAAAATCCCTTTGAACTTTGAACTTTTCACTTCTAATATCTAACTTCTGATATTTCACTTTTGCCTATTGCCTATTGCCTACTGCCTGTTCCCCATTGCCTACTGCCTGTTCCCCATTGCCTTTTGCCTCTCTTCCAGATGCTAAAATTATTTTGTTCAGAAAAAAGCATCTAAAGTATTA
>JAENXD010000024.1 GCA_016649745.1 Flavobacteriaceae bacterium
TTTAGCCCGGTGTTTAAACGCCGGGTAGAAAAGAAGAATTAATATGGTTTTGGCGACATTTTTGCTTTTTTCGCAAAAATGATGAAAAAACAGAACATTGAAATTTAGTTAAAACCGGTCAACACTAATTAGGGAAGTTCAAGACTAAATACCAAAGATAAAAAATCTTATAAAGTAATAGCCAGTATTTAAAAAGTGATTATTGAGCTTGGTTGCCAAGGCAAAACCGATGTAACGTTTAAGTAAAACAATTTAGTAAATAAACGTATAAACAATTCAACAAATACACAAATTAACAATCGTTTTTTATACTTTTGCAACCAACAAAAAATTAATTCATGGAACATTTTATAGTATCGGCCCGTAAATACAGACCTCAAACTTTTGAGGATGTTATAGGGCAACAGGCAATTACCAATACGCTTGAAAATGCTATAAAAAACAACCATTTAGCACAAGCATTATTGTTTACAGGTCCGAGAGGTGTTGGAAAAACAACCTGCGCACGGATTTTGGCCAAAAGAATCAATCAGGCCAGTGGCGGAAACCTTGATGAAGATTTTGCTTTTAACATTTTTGAATTGGATGCCGCTTCAAACAATTCGGTTGACGACATTCGAAATTTAAACGACCAGGTGCGTATTCCGCCCCAAACCGGAAAATACAAAGTGTATATTATTGATGAGGTTCACATGCTTTCGTCAGCCGCATTTAATGCGTTTTTAAAAACTTTGGAAGAACCACCGGCACACGCTATTTTTATTTTGGCGACTACCGAAAAACACAAAATAATTCCGACGATACTTTCACGCTGTCAAATATTTGACTTTAAGCGGATTGGTGTATTAGACACTAAGAAATACCTTGAAAAAATAGCTATTCAGGAAAATATTGAGGCAGATGATGACGCCTTGCACATCATCGCCCAAAAGGCAGATGGCGCTTTGCGTGATGCGCTTTCCATTTTTGATCGTGTTGTAAGTTTTTCCGGCAAAGAATTAACCCGTAAAGCAGTTACCGAAAACTTAAATGTGCTGGATTACGATGAATATTTTAAAACAACCGACTTATTGCTTGAAAATAACATACCGGAAGTTTTAGTTCATTTCAATTCCATCTTGTCGAAAGGATTTGACGGAAATCACTTTATCACCGGATTGGCTTCTCATTTTAGAGATTTGTTGGTAAGCAAAGATAAAATTACCATTGAATTGCTGGAAGTTGGCGACAATGCCAAAAAGAAATATTTAAGTCAGTCGGAAAAATGTGATCTGCGTTTTTTATTACAAGGAATTGAATTGGCAAACGACTGTGATTTAAAATACAAAAGCAGTAAAAATCAGCGATTGCTTGTGGAACTTGCTTTGATGCAATTGGCCTCTGTCACTTTTGACGGAGAAAAAAAAAACAATAAACCCTTTATAATTTCGGCGGTTGTTTTCAGATCAAAAACCGCAAAAAAAAGTAATGCGAAGTTTATTGTAAAAGAAGAAATCAAGGTCGTTGCAAAAGAAAAAGCTCCTGCAATAAAAAACGAACCTAAAATTACCATAACGCCCAGCATTGAAACTGCAAAAGCCGATTTAAAAAACACCGGACGAAGACGGTCAGACCTTTCTCTAAAAAGTATAGAGCGCAAAACAGAAATTGCAAAAATGGAAGTCGATTTTGAAGAAGTCGAGGGCTTGCCCACAGATGCTTTTTCTGAAAGTAAACTGCTGCTGTTTTGGGAGTCATACATAAATAACCTTATTGAGAATGGTAAAAAAAGTTTGGCTTCCATTATGAATTCAAATGTTCCCAGGTTAGAAAACGGAATCATTCATTTTCAGCTTCCGAATGCCATGATGAAAGATCAGCTTGATCGTGCCAAATTTCCTTTGGTGAAGTATCTGCGTGAAAAATTAAACAATTTTAAAATTGACCTTATTGTTGATGTAAATGAAGAAGAAACTAAGAAATACGCTTATACGCCGGATGAAAAATATCAAAAATTAAAAGAAAAAAATAGGGCATTGGAACTGTTAAAGAAAACTTTTGATTTAGACCTGTAAATAAAAGATTTTTTTATTGAAAACCCGCGTTAGTGATGGAATGGTTTGTTTGAGCTCTTTTGCAGTTGCTTTTCTCAACTGCAAAAAGCGAGTAATGACAGCACGCCCGCTTTTTCAGCGGGAACGCCCAAATTTTCAAGATATTTAAAATATTTCAGCGTTTAATCCATAAAATAAACCATAAATTTGATACCTTATGTTAGGCTTAAAACTTCCTACAGACCCGAGATGGGTGAAGATTGCAGAAAAAAATATTGATGAAATTTTAATTGACCATGCACATTGCGAGCTAAAAGCGGCTTCAACGGCGAACTCACTGATTATGAGTTTTCCAGAATATTCAGATTTAGTTACAGAAATGGTTTCATTGGTAAAAGAAGAAATGAGCCATTTTAAAATGGTGCATGACCGTCTTTTAAAAAGAGACCTTAAATTGGGACAAGACAGAAAAGACGTTTATGTCAATAATTTACTGAAATTTTTTCCTAAAGGCGGAAGCAGAACCACACAATTGGTACACCGATTATTGTATGCGGCACTTATTGAAGCCCGAAGCTGTGAACGTTTTCGTCTGCTTTCAGAAAACATTAAAGACCAGGAACTGGCAAAATTTTACCGCGATTTAGTGGTTTCGGAAGCAAATCATTATACACTATTTTTAGGTTTTGCACGAAAATATGGCGACAGAGATGAAGTGGATCAGAAATGGAATAATTTGTTGAAATTTGAAGCAACATTGATGAAAGATTTGGGAACTCACGAAACAATTCATGGATAGTTTTTTAACAAACAATTACACAATTAACAAACAACATTAAATAATGTTCAGCAAAGAAGAATCAGCACAGCTCAGAAAGGAATTTTGGACAAGTTTTGGCAAATCTTTTCCGCGAAAATGGATATTGTATAACACCCAAATTAAGGACTTCAGTTTTAAGTTTGTGGCTGACCAAAAAGTAGCTTTGGTTTGTTTGGATATTGAATCGTTCGACAAAAATAAAAATCAGTTGCTTTTTGAACAGATTTTGGAATTAAAAAACATTCTTATAGAGGATTATTTACCAGATGTTATTTTTGATGAAATTTACCTCTTGGATAATGGAAAAATTATTCACAGAATTTATGTAAAATTTAAAGGGGAATTTAATATTCACAATAAAAATACTTGGCAAAATGTTTTTGTTTTTTTCAAGGAAGCCATGCATCAATTTGAGCTTTTTTATGAGGATTATGAAGATTTTATAAAACAGGCCGTTTATAATTAATAATGTACAATGAATAATTAACAATTAAACAGTTACACGATTAAACAGTTAAACAGTTACACATTATAAAATTCCTTATTTTTGCGTATTATGAAAAGCTCCATTATTAACGACACCATTATTGCTTTGGCCACCTCATCGGGTGTTGGCGCTATTGCCGTTATTCGCTTATCCGGTGAAGATTCGATAAAAACGGTAAATCGGTTTTTTCAATCAAAATATGGAATAAAAGATTTAAACAACGTAAAATCGCACACCATTCATTTAGGAAATATTATAGACGGGAATCGTGTAATTGATGAAGTTTTGGTCTCGGTATTTAAAATTCCGCATTCCTATACCGGTGAAAATGTGATGGAAATCAGTTGTCACGGCTCTGTTTATATTCAACAGGAAATCATACAATTGTTCCTAAAAAATGGTGTCAGAAATGCCAATGCCGGAGAATTTACGCTGCGTGCTTTTTTAAACGGAAAAATGAACCTGACCCAAGCTGAAGCCGTTGCCGATTTAATTTCCTCCAATTCGGAAGCATCACACCAAGTGGCTTTGCAACAAATGCGTGGTGGTTTTAGTGATGAAATTAAAAACTTACGTCAGGAATTACTGAATTTTGCCAGCCTAATTGAACTGGAACTCGATTTTGCTGAAGAAGATGTTGAATTTGCAGACAGGGCTGAATTTAACCGGCTTGTTGAAAAAATAAGTGCGGTTTTAAAACGACTCATTGATTCCTTTGCTTTGGGAAATGTGTTGAAAAACGGAATTCCGGTGGCGATTGTAGGCGAACCAAATGTTGGAAAATCGACTTTGTTAAATGTTTTATTAAATGAAGAAAAAGCCATCGTTAGCCATATCGCAGGAACTACAAGAGATGCCATAGAAGATGAAATTGCCATTGATGGCGTTGCCTATCGTTTTGTAGATACCGCAGGAATTAGAACTACTGAAGATGTTGTTGAAAGTTTGGGTATTCAAAAAACATTCGAAAAAATTGAACAGGCACAACTGGTTATTTACGTTTTCGATTTGGAAAAAATTAAAACCAATCAGCTTACCCTTTCAGGCATTCTTTCCGAAATTAAAAAAATTAAAGACAACTATCCGAATAAGCAATTATTAATTATTGCAAATAAAGTGGATGTTGCCGATGCCGAACTTATCGGCAAAACTACCGAAATTTTTCAAAATGCTTCACTCCTATTTTTATCGGCAAAAGAAAAGACAGGAATTCATGAGTTAACTTCCTCCCTTACCCATTTAGCAAACAAAGGCGCTTTAAGCAATAACGAAACCATTGTGAGCAATTCGCGTCATTTTGAAGCCTTAAACAACGCGCTCAACGCCATAAAAGAAGTTCAAAAAGGTATTGATAACAATATCAGTTCCGATTTGTTCGCCATTGACATTCGTCGGGCACTTTTCCATTTGGGCGAAATTACCGGGGAAGTCACTACCGAAGATTTGCTGGGAAACATTTTTGCTAATTTTTGCATCGGGAAATAATTTTTTTTCTTCTAACTTTTAAAAAAACAATGTAAAAGAAGTTTCTTGAAAAGGTACTGAATATACTTTTAAACTACCTCCGTGAATTTGCATTATTTGCCTTGATAAACTTAACCCTATTCCGGAGCCATAAGCTCTTGTGGTAAAAAACGGAACAAATATCTCATCAATCAGTTCCTTTGAAATTCCTGGACCGTTATCCTTAACTCTTATGTATTTTTTTTTATCTTTAGTAATACCATAACCAAACTCAACAACTCCATTTTCTTTTTCAAGCAAAGATTGTATGGCATTTTTTAATAAATTAATCAAAACCAACGTTATTTGCTTTTCATCTGCAAAAATTTCAGCATTTTCGGGAATATCCTTTATCTGAAATAAAACAGTGTTAAATCCAACTTCCTGACTTACTAAAATTTTTACTTTTTCTATTAATTTTTTAACATTAATAATTTTTTTATCGGGTATCGGAATATTTAACATACTTCTATAAGATTGCACAAAACTCATCAAGTCATTCCCTTGATTTTTTATCACCTCCAGTCCTTTAACTGTATTTTTTATAATATCCTCATCTATTTGATTTACTGTTAATGTTTCGTTTTCATTTTTATAAAAATTTAAAATTGATTCGGAAATTGAGGTTATTGGAGTAATTGTATTCATAATTTCATGGGTTAAAACCTGAATGAGTTTCTTCCACGAATCTGTTTCTTTTTCATCTAATTCATTATTAATATCTTGAATAGTAATTAATTTCAATTTATTTTCATTTAAAACAATTTCTGTTGATTTAATTAATAGTTGCACTGTTTCTCTCTCATTTGTTAATTTAAACAACCTTCTCTCAAAAGGTTTTAATTCTGACAGAATATAAAAAAGTTTCTCGTCAACTTTTTCCAATTGTCTAACATGATTTAATTGCGTACAGTTAAATAACCTTTTAGCCGTTGGGTTTGAGAAGAGTATATGCCCTTTATTATTTAATGTTAATATCCCTATTTTAGCTTGTTTTAATATTTCCTGATAATAATTTTCTTGCTCTTTATTTTTTATTTGAGTCTCTCTAATTAAATTATTTACTTTATTTAAACTTTTATGCAATTGTCTTAACGATTTTGGATTTGCGTCTTCAGGAAATCTAACCGTAAAATCTTCATTTCTTAAGGAATCTAAAAAATAGGAGATTTTTACGTTTGTTTTATTTAAATATTTAATAAGAAATATAACCTGAATAATGAGTAGTACCAATGAAGCAATTGCAAAATAATAATAATTTCTCAGCCAAGTAAACGCAAAAAGAAAAGCCAAAACACTTATAAATACAATTCTTAATATCAATTGAAAATAAAAGTTTTTACTTACCATTTTATACTATTTTATTTCTTCATTTTATTATACAATGTTTGCCTGGTTATACCCAATTCATTAGCGGCAGCAGTATAATTACCATTGTGTTTATTCAACGTGTTTTCAATCATAATTTCTTCCATTTTTTCAAGTGTCATATTTTCATAATGATTTGGAATGTTAGAAGTAGAAGTATTCAATAAGAAGTCATCAGGCTTCAATACTTTATCTTCACATAAAATTACAGCGCGCTCTATGGTGTGTTGTAATTCTCTTATATTTCCCGGCCAACGATAGGTTTTCAACTTCTCTTTTGCAATATTGTTAATTTGCAATCCGGATTTCCCATATTTTAGGGCAAATTTATTTAGAAAAAACTCAGCTAAAATGAGGACATCATTTTCCCTGTCGCGTAAATTAGGCACTTCAATATGTATGGTATTGATACGATAGAGTAAATCTTCACGAAATAAACCGTCGGAAACCATTTGATTTAAATTACAATTAGTGGCGCAAAGCAATCGAATATTAACTAGAATTGATTTGTTAGAGCCTACTCTTACAATTTCCTTATTTTGAATTACTGACAAAAGTTTGGCTTGCATTTGCAATGACAAATTACCTATTTCATCCAAAAAAAGCGTACCTCCGTTTGCCGCTTCGAACTTCCCTACCCTGTCTTCTTTTGCATCCGTAAAAGACCCTTTGATATGTCCAAAAAGTTCGCTTTCAAAAAGAGTTTCTGAGATAGTACCCATATCAACACTTATAAAAACTTCATTCTTACGTTCTGACAGTTGATGTAATTCTTGTGCTATTAATTCTTTACCAGTTCCATTTTCTCCAGTTATTAATACATTTACATTTGTTTTAGCCACTTTTCCGGTTAGTTTAAGCACCTGTGTTAATGCCTTGGAATTCCCAATTATCAAATTTTTCTTTTGATTGATAAGTTGCTTAAGATTATTTTCTTTTTGTTTTAATTGACTAATTTCAGCTTTTGACTGTCGTAAAGAATAAGCTGATTTTATGGTAAGTATTAATTTTTCATTATTCCAAGGTTTCAAAATAAAATCATCAGCGCCTTCTTTTAAAGCTTTTACTGCAAGATCAACACCGCCATAAGCTGTCATTAAAATTACAGAAGTATTTGGAGCCTTCTTTTTAATTTCTTTCAACCAAAATAAACCTTCATTACCTGAATTTACTCCTGCTGAAAAATTCATATCAAGTAAAATAATATCGACATCATTTAACCCAGAATATGAAGAAATTTGATTTGGATTACTGATTGTATTTACGCTTTTATATTTAAATTGAAACAAAATTTCTAATGCACTTAATACACTTTTACTATCATCAATTATCAAGATACTGCATTCTTTCATCACAAAACGTTATTTAAAAATATAAAACTACTCATTCAATTTATTTTTATAGAGAAACTGTAAAATATTTTTACACTTGTTGTCCATTATTTTTACGAAATAAATAAAAAAACATCAAACATATAATTTAAAATATTGGCAATCAACAATTTAATATTACGGCACATCATTAGTATACATTTTATTATAATTTGAATAAATGGATAAATTTTTAAAAAGTTTGATTGTGCTATTTTTACTTATAACTACAATTGTTTCCGGACAGAAAAGTTGGTCATTAAATGAATGTGTAGCGTATGGTTTAGCGCATAATTTAAGGTTAAATGATTTAGATTACAATATAAAATCCAATCAAGAAAAGTACAAACAGTCGTATAGAGAGTTACTCCCAAACCTATCTGCCAATTCGAATTATACTATTTTATATGGACGTTCTGTTGACCCCAACACCAATGAAATTGTTAGCTCAGATTTCTATTCTAATAATTATTCAATAAATGCAAGTATTGCTATTTTTAGAGGATTTCAAAAATTAAATTCAATTGCTTCCGCTAAATTTCTATATAAAGCTGTAAAAGAAGAACGTTTACAAGAAAAATATTTATTGGCATTTCGTATCATGACGGCTTTTTATGATGTAAGATTTTACGAAGAACAATTGCAAATTTCAATAGAACAGTTAGCTATTTCTTCATTAAATTTAAACTTGGTAAAAAAACAAATTGACTTAGGTTTAAAAGCCGGGTCCGACCTTTATGAAGCTGAATCTATTTTAACTAACGATGAATTATCTGTAATTCAAAGTAAAAATAATTTAAATGCGGCACTCCTAAAATTAAAGCAAGAAATGAATTTGGATTACACTGAAAATATTGGAATAAACACGTTAGATGAAGCAATTTTTTTAAACAAATCAGAATTTAATAAAATAGACACCGATTCTGTGTACCAAAAAGCCCTTACTTTTATTCCCAACATAAAAGCTCAAGAATTTAAAACCAATGCAGCCAAAAAAGACATTTCAATTGCCAAAAGTAACTTGTACCCTTCACTTTCATTTTCTGCAGGGTATGGAACCGGTTATTATGAAACCAATATAGATGAAGTAGGTAAAGTAATTCCCTTTCACACTCAACTAAAAGACAATGCGTCCCAATTTATTGGTTTTTATTTAACAATTCCAATTAGTGAAAGATGGAGTAACCGCTCTCAAATTAAACAGCAAAAAATTGCGTTGTTACAAGCTAAAAATAATTTGAGCATTCAAAAACAGGAATTACATCAATTAATACAAGAATTAGTTCAAAACTTTGAGGCTACAAAAACGGAATACAATCAGACAGAAAAAAGCGAAGCGTCTCACCTACTTTCATACAAAATAGCACAAAAAAAATATGATAAAGGAATGATAAGTATTTTGGAATTATATCAGGCTAAAAATTTATATGCCAATTCTAAAAACAGAAACTTACAGGTAAAATTAAAATTGAAAGTACAGAAAAAAACATTAGACTTTTACAACGGGTTACCTGTTTTTAATATAAATAATACAAATTAGAACCTCATAATGGATATACAATTAAAAAAGAAAAAAGGCTTGCAAACAAAGCATTATGGCTATTTAGCCATAGGAATTCTATTGCTGTTTTTAGGATGGAAAATAATCTTTAACAATTCTGTTTCTACCTTTAGAACAGAAAAAGAGAAACTTTCCATAAGTGAAGTATTTGAAGGTAAATTTGATGATTATATAAGTATTAATGGCAATGTAGCTCCAATTACCACTATTTATATGGATGCTTATGAAGGTGGGCGTGTTACAGAAAAATTAATTGAAGAAGGCTTAACAGTTAAAAAAGATGAAATCATTCTTAAATTGGAAAACCAAGCTTTATACGAACAGATTTTAGCCAGTGAAAGTAATTTGGCTTTAAAACAAAACGATTTGCGTTCTACAAAACTAACTTTTGATTCACGCCTGATAGATGGGAAAAAATCGTTGGCAACTGCTGAATATGAATTACAACGTTTTAAAAGAAATTTTGAGCAAAATGAGGCTTTGTTTAATGATGAACTAATTTCAAAAGAAGATTATATAAAATCAAAAGAAGATTATGAACTATCTCAAAAGCAATACAAAATTATAAAACTACAAACCGAACAAGACGATGCTTTGCGAAAAACTTCTTTGGCAGGATTGGATACCGATCTAGAGCGTATGAAAAAAACATTATCTATGGTGTATAAGCGTTTAGACCATTTAAATGTTAAAGCGCCTGCTGATGGTCAATTGGGTTTTTTAGATGCGGAAATAGGACAAAATATTGCACAAGGACAACGAATTGGGCAAATAAATGTATTGACTGATTATAAAATTGAAGCAACCATTGATGAGCATTATATTGACCGTGTACAACGAAATTTAACTGCTATTTTAGAAAGAAATGGCGAAGAATATACCTTGCGTTTACGAAAAGTTTATCCCGAAGTTCGCAATGGAAGTTTTAAAGTTGATTTGGTTTTTACCGCAGATAAACCTACAACAATTATAACTGGACAAAGCTATACCATTAAATTACAGTTAGGAGAATCGTCTGATGCGCTACTTTTACCTAAAGGCGGTTTTTTTCAAAGTACTGGAGGGCAATGGGTTTTTGTAGTTGACAGTAATGAAAAAGAGGCATTAAAAAGATTAATACGTATAGGAAAACAAAACTCAAAATTCTATGAAGTATTGGAAGGCCTAAAACCTGGCGAAAAAATAATCACAAGTAATTATGACAACTTTGGAAACGCGGAAAGAATCATACTAAAATAAACAATTAAATTAAACTATTAAAAATGATACAAATACAAAACCTAAAAAAGAGTTTTAAAACAGAAGAAATAGAAACTCTTGCTTTAAACGAGGTAAACTTAAGTGTTACCAAAGGAGAATTTGTGGCTATTATGGGACCTTCAGGTTGCGGAAAATCCACACTTCTTAACATTATAGGAATGTTAGACAATCCCAATCAAGGCAGTTACAAATTCTCTAATCATGAAGTTAGTGGCTTAAAAGAAAGTCAGCGTACTCAACTAAGAAAAGGAAATATTGGTTTTGTATTTCAAAGCTTTAACTTGATTGATGAATTAACTGTTTTTGAAAATGTTGAACTGCCTTTAATCTATCTTAAAATGAATAAGAGTGAACGAAGAGAAAAGGTAACCAACGTATTGGAACGGATGAAAATTGGTCACAGAAAAAACCATTTTCCACATCAATTATCTGGAGGACAGCAACAACGTGTAGCAATTGCCAGAGCTGTAATTACAAATCCTAAATTAATATTAGCAGATGAGCCTACAGGAAACCTCGATTCAAAAAATGGGATTGAAGTAATGAATCTATTGACTGAACTCAATCAAGAAGGTACTACCATTATTATGGTAACCCACTCTGACAGAGATTCTCAATATGCGCACAGAATAATCAATCTTTTTGATGGACAAATTGTTACAGAAAGTCAAAATAGGACTATTGGAGCAAATATTTAATCATCAATCATCCATCGAATTGTTTAATTATAATATGCTCTCTAATCAAGGAATCATAGTTAAAAAATCAATCAAAAAACGAACGTTATGTTCAAAAATTATTTAACAATCGCTTGGCGGAGTCTTATAAAAGATAAAACATTCACTATAATAAACATTGCAGGGTTATCTGTTGCTTTCGGGGTTACTATTTTACTGTCAATGGTGACATTTTTTGAACTCTCCTATGATAATTTTCATAAAAACAGCGACCGTATTTATGAGGTTTATATAGAACAACAAACAGTAAACGGACCAGAAGTTGGTACGAGTCAACCTACACCTTTTGCGCCTGCATTAAAGGCTGAAGCTCCTGATATTGAAAAAATTACACGTGTATTGCAAGATGGCGCTTTGGTTATTAACGGTAAAAAGGAATTTAGTTTAAACGCCATTTGGATAGATCCGGATTTTTTTTCTATGTTTACTTTCCCCGTTAAGGAAGGCAATGTAAATAATGCTTTGCAAAACCTTTCATCTGTAGTTATTACCAAAAAAACCGCCAACAAATTATTTGGTGGGACAGATGTAGTGGGTAAAACGCTCAGTATCTTAAATGATGGCAAAGAAAAGCCTTTTACTGTGTCTGCTGTCATAGAAAATATTCCTACCAATAGTTCTATGGATTTTGAAATAGCAATCCGTTTTGAAAATAATCGCGAATATGCTAAAACTTTAAACGTTTGGGATTCTCAATACCATCAAGTATATGCACAACTGCAAAATAATTTTTCTGAGGCTCAATTCAATAAAAACATACAGGCATTTGTAAAACTGCATTATCAGGGAGCTATTGAGAACTTAAAACGCGATGGAGCAGTGGCAAATGAAAAAGGGAAATTTATAGACCTAAGATTATTACCATTAAGAGATGTGCATTTTACCAGTTTTAGAAAGGGATTTGCAGATGTTGATAGAACTATACCCCTTTTAATTCTAGGAATCGCAATGCTCATTTTATTCATTGCTTGCGTCAATTTTATTAATATGAGTATTGCCAAAAGTGCTCAACGCCTAAGGGAAATTGGTATGCGCAAAGTATTAGGCGCAAATAAAAAACAACTTTTTTTCCAGTTTTGGTTCGAAAGTTTATTGGTGTTTTTGGTGTCAATAGCAATAGGTGTACTTTTAAGTATCTTATTTTTAGGAGATTTTAAAACGATATTTAGAACGAGTGTTTCCTTTAATATTTTTACTTATCCGTTAATCAGTATTGGGTTTATTAGTGTTATGTTATTTATTACATTTCTTGTGGGGGGCTATCCAGCATTGCTTTTAACGCGTTTGAGTACTGTTCAATCTTTAAGAGGAAAGTTAGAGACTTCTGGGAAAAATAGAGTTAGAGATGTTCTTATAGTTGTTCAATTCGGAATTGCCATTCTCTTGATTACGGCAAGTCTTGTTATTCGGAGTCAAGTAGATTTTATGCGGAATAAAAACCTTGGATATGACAAAGAGCAGGTAATTTCAATTCCCTTAAACGGAAAAAAGAACAGTTATGCTGCTTTGCAACTTTTAAAGCAAGAACTTCGTGTAAATCCAAACGTATTGGGCGTTTCAGGAGCAAACAATAATTTAGGACGGGGAAAAGATGGTAGCCAATCCTCTAGCATGGTGGGTTTTGAATATAAAAGGTCGTAATGTAAGTACAAATTTTCTTGTGGTGGATTACGAATTTATTCAAACGTTAGGTATTAAAATAGTGCAGGGAAGGAACTTCAATAGTGCGGCAGATAGTATAGGGGTTGTTATCAACGAAGCTATGGCTAAAAAATTGGGTGAAAAAGACCCGCTGACGGCTCAACTAGAAATTAATAACGGTGTTTATTACCCCGTTTTAGGTGTGGTTAAAGATTATAATTTCCAAGATTTGGATAGAGCTATCAAACCCCTCACTTTTTTTATAAGTAAATATTCAGATCTTACCTATGCTTACGTGAAAGTTGCACCGTCTAATATGGCAAAGTCGTTTGAGGAAGTAGAGAAGGCTTTTAAGAAAATAGAGCCTAATGCAGAATTTTTGGGCTCATTTTTAGATGAGAATATAGATAACACTTTCCGACGAGAAAAATCAATGTCGGCTTTAATCACAAGCGGATCTTTAATAGCTATAGTTTTAAGTTGTATAGGTCTTTTTGCCATGTCTATGTTGATTGTTGCCCAAAAAAAGAAAGAAATAGGCATACGAAAAGTAATAGGCGCAAGTGTATTTTCTGTCAGTTATTTGTTGACCAAAGAATTTTTGAAATTAGTGCTAGTTGCTTTTTTAATAGCTTCTCCTATCGCATGGTGGTTGATGAAAGAGTGGCTACAGAATTATGCTTATCGGATAGATTTAAGTGCTTGGTTTTTTGTTGTTTCAGGATTATTGTCAGTATTTATCGCTCTAATTACCATTTCAACACGTACTATTAAAGCAGCTATTTCTAATCCTGTAAAAAGCTTACGTAGCGAATAAAAATGGAAGGTAAACAAACATTATATAAGGAGTTGGCAACAAGTTAAGACACATTATGCAAAACTTTAACAAAAATAACTTACTAGAGATATGAATTATACGGATTTAAAAAGAAGAGTTGTATTGAGTATTTTTATCTTACTCAGTTCCCTTGTAGTATTTTCACAGAGTATTAAAAATTATGACGGGAATATTAGGGTTGATATAAACGAACGAAAAGTTCAGACAGATTTTGAAATTACATTTAATCCCTTGCCAAGGATTGATACAATAAAGTTATTTATACATCAGGCAGCAAATATTTCAAATATTTCTTCAAATTCAAATTCAATTCAATATACAGTGTTAAAGGAACAATTTATTGGAGAAGATAAAGCAATTGTAATTAATAGAGAAGAAATTGTAAACGATAAATTAACAATAAACTATTCGTATAGTTTAGATAGTATTCAAAATAAAAGTTTTCGATTTAATAAGGATTGGGTAGAACTTAACCTTTATACTGCGTGGTTTCCTTTTAATATCGATTATGGAAATTTTGAATATGCAATCAATGTTGAACTCCCTCCAAAATACGAGTTAATAAGTTCAGGAGTAATATCTAAAAATAGAACATCTTGGCAAGTCAATCAAAAAATGCCTTTTGTTGACATTCCGCTAATTTTATCATCCCATTTTAAATGTATATCAGTTGAAAAAGGAAAAATAAAAGTTTACTACTTGGATTTAAACTCAGAAGATGAAGAAATTATAAAAAATGATGTAAATGCCCAATATAATTTTCTAAATGGAATTCTAGGAAAATCAACTACAACTAATCTTATACTGGCAATTAATCAATTTAATCGTCCAATTTCATACGCTCGCAAGGGTTTTATTTCTCTCACAATTGGAAATTCATTCAGTATTCAGAATGAAAAAACGCTTGCACATGAAATCGGTCATTTATGGTGGAACAAAGCATCTGCGGGTAGTTGGGAAGATTGGTTAAATGAGGGATTTGCCGAATATTCCTCTATTTTAATATTACGGAAGAAATATGGAGAAGAAAATTTCGACAAAAACATAAGAGAATTAGAAAATACCATCAAGGATTTACCATCTATTTATCAACTTAAGAAAGAAAACACAATAAACCAAAATGTTATTACCTATAAAGGAGCATACTTGCTTTATGAACTTGAAAATAAAATTGGACGAAAAAAATTTACTGATTTTCTTAAAACTGTACACCAGAAAAAAATAAGGGATACTTCTGAATTGCTCATGTTGGTAAAGAATGCATTAGGAATAGAAACAAAAAATTTTGTAGAAACCAAATTGAATGAATAGCCAGTTGCCAAAGATGTATAAAAATAATAGTCGTAATAGTAGTGAATTCAAAGGTTGTAGACCGCTTCAACTTTTGTGTAACTTGACAAGAATGAAGCCCGCAATCGGCTACTATTCTTATATCAACCGTTCAATTAAAGTCATTTACAGAATTGTTCTGCGTTATATATGTCCTGTAATCAAAGAAACCCATTAAAAAATCAATTAAAAAGCGAGAGTTATGTATAAGAATTATTTAAAAATATTAATAAGAGGATTCTTTAAGAATAAAGGTTACAGTATCCTGAATATTTTTGGATTGGTTATTGGAATTACTTGTGCCAGCTTAATCTTTTTATGGGTAGAAAATGAGTTGAATTACAACAAAGTCTTCCCTAACAGAGCTAATATATATAAAATTCTTACCAATCAAGAATATAACGGTGAAATATATACTTTTGACGCAACTCCTGGCATTTTAGCACCAACTTTAAGAGAAGAAGAGCCTGGCATAAAATACCTTACCCGTTTTAACGAAGATAAACGTTTGGTTACTTTGGGTGAAAAAGCGTTTTATAAAGAGGGAGTCTATGTTGATGATGATTTTTACAGTATTTTTAGTTTACAATTTATAGAAGGCAATATCAGGAATGTAAAAAGTGATATTAATGGAATTGTTATCACACAAAAAACCGCCAAACAATACTTTGGCACTAATAAAAATATAGTAGGAAAAACCCTGAAATTAGATAACAATATAGATTGTGAGATTACAGGAGTTATTGCAGATTTACCCGATAATGTTTCTTTGCATTTTGATTTTCTTGCTTCTTTTAAAGCTTACGAGCTAGATAAAGAGTATTTAAAATATTGGGGAAATAACGCTACAAGTACAATAATCCAACTTGCTGAAAATTCTAATTTTAATACAGTCAATAGTGCCGTAAAAAAAATAATTCCAAAAAAAACAGACAATGAAGGAAGAACGTATGGTATTTTACATAGTATAAATGATTGGTATTTAAGGGGCCGCTTTAAAAATGGCATACAAAATGATGGAAATATTGTTTATGTGCGTTTATTCTTTTTTATAGCCATTATCATATTGATTATTGCTTGCATTAATTTTATGAATCTTGCCACTGCCCGTAGTGTAAAAAGAGCCAATGAAGTAGGTGTTCGTAAAGTGTTGGGTTCAAAACGTATCCATTTAATTATTCAGTTTTTTTTAGAATCTTTTACGCTTACCACCTTAGCCACTATTATTAGTGTGTTTTTAGTTTTATTACTATTGCCCCAGTTTAATCAAATTATAGGTAGAAACTTACAAATAGGACTAACAAATCCTATCCATATTGCAGTTTTGACAGGTATTATTATCTTTTGCGGCACTTTATCAGGATTTTATCCTGCTTTTTATTTATCGTCATTTAAACCGGTTGTTGTTCTTAAAGGGCTTAAAGGTAAGCAAGGAGGTGCTACTTTTATTAGAAACGGACTCGTAGTTGCACAATTTGCAGCTTCTATAATTTTCATTATCAGCACTATTGTTATTTACTCTCAAATAAAGCATGTTAAAAGTAGAGATATTGGTTACGATAAATCAAGTTTAGTAAGTATTAATATAAAAGGTGATTTACTCAAAAATTATGATGTTGTAAAACAGGAAATTCTCAATACAGGCATGATAGAAAATATTGGGCTGAATAGTTATAATGTACTTGATGGGGGTTATAACGGTTCTGGATATAGCTGGGAGGGTAAAGCCGATAAATTTGATCCGTTGATTTCTATGAGATTTATTGATTCGGAGTTTATCCCAACAATAGGTATTAAAATTATAGACGGTCGAAACTTTTACACAAAGACAAACGAAAATAGTATTATGGATATTCAAAACCTTTACGCAAAGACGAATGAAAATACTATTGAAGCTATCATCACAGTATCATTTGCTAAAATGATAAGTAATGATTCTGTAGTTGGCAAACTCATTAGAAAAGACGGAGATGTTTATAAGATTGTAGGTGTAGTAAATGATTTTGTATATGGTAATATGTCTATTAAAGAGGCAATTCCTACAATATTTTTTAATTACCCCAGCGAAGCAACTTATATTTATGCAAGAATTAAAAAAAATGTACCGGTAAATAAAGCAATTACAGCGCTTTCTACTGTAATAGAAAAAAACAATCCAGCTTTTCCTTTTGAATATAATTTTGTTGAAGACACCTTTAACGCTAAGTTTAAAAGTGAGATAATGATAGGGAAATTATCACAATGGTTTGCTTTGTTGGCTATTTTAATTTCTTGTTTGGGATTATTCGGTTTAGCAGCATACACCGCAGAACAAAAAAATAAAGAAATTACCATAAGAAAAGTTCTAGGTGCAAGTATCACAAATATAGTAACATTATTATCTAGTGAATTCTTAAAACTTGTAGTCATTTCTATACTCATAGCAATTCCCATTGCATGGTTAGTGATGTCTAACTGGCTTCAAAAATTTGCTTATAGAATAGATATGAGTTGGTGGATGTTTCTTATAGCGGCACTTGTGGCTATTTCCATAGCCTTGTTTACAATTAGTTTCCAAGCTATAAAGGCAGCTAGAACTAATCCTGCGAAAACTTTACGATCAGATTAGGAAATTATTAAAAGTTTTTATGAAACATTCCTTTAATCAAAGATAAATAGTAAAACCATGTTTAAATTATTTAAAAATGATATTCTTTAAAACCTATTTCAGACATCTTTTAAAAAATAAATTATATACAGCTGTAACAATATTTGGTTTTACTATTTCACTAACATTTATTTTACTTCTGGGTGCTTATATTAAAAATGAATTATCTATAGATAATTTTCAGATTAACAAAGATAGAATTTACCGTATAGAAAGTGAAAATGGACCCGATTTCTCAGGACCAATAGCTGTAGATTTAAAAAATACCTATTCCGATATTGAAGATTTTACCAGAGTTTATAATTCGGAAGATATTATCACAACTTTATCAGATCAGAAATTTAAACTAAATTATCTAGCTGTTGATAATAGTTTTTTTAACATTTTCTCATACCCTTTAATTTCAGGAACTGCTTCTGAAGTTTTAAATACAAAAAATAGTATCCTATTATCAGAGTCTTATGCTCGTAAGCTATTTGGCTCACTATCTCCTATAGGCAACAAAGTAGCCATAAATACCAATAACAAATTTGTTGTAACCGGAATAATTAAGGATTTCCCTGAAAATACAATTTTTAAAAACCCAGATGCCTTAATAAATATTAAAGCAATGTCCGAAATTACAGGGTTTAAAGGATTTCTTACAGAATATGGATTTTGTTCTTTGAATATTTACTTTCTGGAAAAAGAAAATGGCAACCTAACTTCTAAAACTCCTCAAATACTGGAAAACTTTAAAAAAGATTTTTGGCTTTATCAAGAGGGTTATTCAAAATCTTTGGTATTTACACCTTTAAAAGAAGTTTATTTTAGTCCAAAATTAGGGTATGGAGTAAAGAGTAATAATAAAAATTTAATAGTTGTTTTATCTGTAATTGTATTACTTATATTAGTGTTAGCCATTGGAAATTACGTGAATTTAACCATGTCTCGAGCTACTTTTAGAGCAAAAGAAATAGCCATTAAAAAATTGGTAGGAAGTCCGAAAAGGAACTTGATTATCCAACTTGTTAAAGAATCGGTTTTACTTTGTTTTATGTCCGTAATTTTAGCCTTATTTCTGGCTAAATTGACTGAACCTGTGTTTAATTCATTGCTGAATACCAATTTAGACTTAAACAGTGAATTTACCTTTTTAAATGTTATAATATCAATAGGTTTTTTTAGCGTAGTTGGTATTGCATCTGGTATTTTACCGGCTTTAAGAATTGCTGGTTTCAAACCTATAGAAATTGTTAAGGGCTCATTTCGTAAAAAATCAAAAACTGTTTATAACAATATTTTTATCACGTTTCAATATACAATTACCATTATACTTCTGGTTTGTAGTTTGTTGATAATAAAACAGACTCGTTTTTTGAGAAATTACAATTTAGGATTTAACAGAGAAAATATTATTCATTTACCCTATTTGGCAGATGCTTCTAAAAAAGCTACCGTTAAAAATGTATTGCAGCAAATTCCGGGTGTTCAAAGTGTGTCTGTTACTTGGGGTAGTCCGTTAGATGGTGGCAGTAATCAATCCTTTAACCATAATGGAAAACCTGTAAGCTTTCAGGAATTCAGGGTAGATTCTACATTTTTTTCCGTATTTGGCATTAAAATAAAACCAACCAAAGTTGCCTATTCTAAAAACGGAGTTTATTTAAATGAAAAAGCGTTAAAAGTATTGGGATTTGATTCTATTCCGGCTTCATTTAAAATGAATGACAATACATTACCCATTTTAGGAGTAGTCAATGATTTCAATTTCAATAATCTTAGAGAAAATATTGGATCCATTATGATTCATCAGCAACAAAATGATTCTTATGCATCAAATATTTTTATCAAGATAAACAGCACTAACCCATTTGAAACCATAAAAAAAATCAAAACCACCTATGCAGCTTTAGTTGATAATATTCCTTTTGAAATTTCATATGTAGACAAAACCATTAACCAATGGTATTTAAAAGAAGAAAAAACAGGGAAAATAATAGGGTATTTTACATTCCTGTCAATTACCATTTCATATATGGGCATACTGGCCATGGCAACTTTTTATATGCAACAGCGTAAAAAAGAGATTAGTATCCGCAAAGTAAACGGTGCGTCTATTATGCAAATTTTTTCACTTTTAAATAAGAATTTTCTGAAATGGATTGGAATATCATTTTTAATAGCTGTGCCTATTTCATGGTATTTTATGCATAGATGGCTAGAAAATTTTGCCTATAAAACGGCAATGAGTTGGTGGATTTTTGCTTTAGCTGGATTAATAACATTTTTAATTGCCTTTTTAACCATTAGCTGGCAAGGTTTAAAAGCAGCAACAATAAATCCAGTAGAATCATTAAGAGATGAATAAATATTATTAAGAAATATTACAAAAACCATGAACTTTATAAAACTGGCATTACGTAGGTTATTCCGAAAAGGAGAACAAACCACCACACGAATCATATCCTTAACGGCAGGACTGGCATTTGGTATTCTTTTGCTGTCAGAAGTGTTTTACTATTATAGTTTTGATGGCTTTTATCCAGATGCCAACCGTATTTATGTGGTTCATGAAAATTTTAAAATAGACAAAACATCAAACAAGCTAGAGAGTTCCCCAAGTGTTAGTGGCGCCATTGCTCCTGGATTAAAAGCCGAAGTTCCTGGTATTGAAGCTGCCACACGCCTAAATTCAATTGATGCGCATGTTTTTTATAATGATGAACTAAAAAGTTACGAGGCTAAGTTTTCTTTTGCCGACGAATATCTCTTTGACGTACTTCCTCGTCCAATAATTAGTGGAAACCCCAAAGAAATACTTAAAAGCCCAATGACTTGTATGGTTTCTGATAAAATTGCCAATGAAATGGGTGGAAACGTTATCAGTAAGGTCATTGAGCTTAAACAATATCCCGATAAAAAACTCACCATTGCCGGGGTATTCAAAGCATTGCCCGAAAATACCAACTACAAATATGACATTCTCATTTCAATGGTTTCCACCAACCAGTTTATGTGGGACGGCACCAACAACTGGTTGGGCAATGACCGTTATTATGCGGCTGTAAAATTAGAGCCTGGGGTAAAACCCGAAAGTTTAACATCTGCAGTGCGTCAAATGCAGGTTAAATATCAGCATATTGAAAAATTAGAAGAAGAACAACAAGGAGAGGTCTTAAAATATTCGTTTGAACCTATTGCAAAAATACATGTTGATGATGTAAAAGATATGATTATCATTCTCAGCACAATTGCTATTGCTGTTTTGTTCGTCTCGCTTATGAATTATATTTTACTTACCCTGAGCTCACTAATAAACCGTGCTAAAACATCTGCCATACATAAAACCTGCGGTGCGCAATCTATAGATTTGCAGCTGTTGATTTTTTCAGAAACATTCCTACTTTTTCTTATTTCGTTAGTTGGAGCTTTCTTTCTGATTTTGGCAATAAAACCAGTAGCTGAAGCACAGCTTGGTCATAAACTCTCGTCTTTATTAAATCCCTATGTTATCTGGCCTTTACTATCTATAATTATAGCATTGGTTATAATAATCAGTTATTTTCCTGGCAAGTTCTTTTCACGTATTCCGGTAGCAACGGCATTCCATAACTATAGACAGAAAAAAAACAAATGGAAATTAGCATTACTTTCTTTCCAATTTATTGGCGCTTCTTTTATCCTTACGGTTTTAGTTATAGTAACCATGCAATATAATAGCATGAAAAATGCCGATCACGGTTATCATACTGAGGGCGTTTATTATGGATCAACCACTGGTATGGCTGGCGATAAAATTTCTATGGTTTTAAATGAATTAAGGGCGATGCCTGAAGTAGAACTGGTTGGTATGGGCTTCGATGTACCCATAAGTGGAGCTTCGGGTAACAATATTATTTCTCCTGATGGCAAAAAGGAGCTATTTAATGTAGCCGATTTTTATAATGTTGATGAGAATTATCTTTCCATTTTAAACATTAAAGCGTCTGAAGGACAAAATTTTTCATCAAAAACGTCCGCTACAAACGATTTATTAATTAGTAAAAAAGGTGCCGAATTGCTAAAACTGAACAATGGTTGGATCGATGGCGTTGTTGGAAAACAAATTACCGTAACTGAACACAGAGATGTAACCATACGTGGTGTCTTTCCAGATTTTGTGATCAATTCTATTTCTGATCCCGATTCTCGCCCATCTGTCTTTTTTTATCTGCCAGAGGAAAAATTTGAACAACGAAAAATCGAAAATCCATCGGCGTCATTCAATATTCTAATAAAAATTCATGAAGGGGCACAAACTGGAATTATAAAAAAATTTACAACTATTTTTAATTTAGCTCTTCCAAACAAAGATGCTGTAATAAAGAGCCTTGAAGATGAACAGTTACATATTTATCAAAACGAAAAAGGTTTTCGCAATGCCATGCTTGCTGGCAATATTATTATTTTATTAGTCACTATAATTGGCTTACTGGGTTATACCACCAATGAAGCTGCCCGTCGCAGAAAAGAAGTGGCTATTAGAAAGATTAATGGCGCAAGCTTGTCTAGCATTCTTATAGTATTCATCAAAGAGTTGGAGTATATTGCTATTCCTGCTGTACTTATAGGGTTAATCGGCGCTTGGTTTACCGCCAATAAATGGATGGAGAATTTTTCCTCTAAAATTTCACTTCACTGGTGGATTTTTGTAGCATGTAGTATGTTCATTCTACTGCTTGTAGCGTTAATTGCTGGTATAAACTACACGCGTACTGCAAATAGAAATCCGGTGGATGCTTTGCGTTACGAGTAGTCTGAGAATAAATTAGATGTCAACGTGACTGAAAATTATTTGTATAAAAACAAGTATAAATGTTTGAAGGAAAAACAGTATAATTTGTAGATAATACTTTTTTAAAATACTGGATATGTGTTTCCAATTGATTATTAGGAACAATCATTATATAGGCAATCCCTTGAAAACCTTTTAGGTATTCAGTAATTTTACTTTTTTCAACAAAATGTTTCCAATCATCTTTTGTGACAGTATCAGAAGCCATAAAAAAGGAAACACAGCTTCGTGAAAATTGCACATGGGCATTAAGCATACTTTGAATCCTAACTTTTATATCAATAGCTCTACTTCCAGTTCTTGTTTAATGTGACTATCATTGTCTTTCTTTGCATAATAAGCCAAAATAAAAGTTATCACAAGACCTATGATGTCAGGAAATTTTTATGCTTTTGCTCAATCTTAGCATCAATAGATTTCTTCACATTTTTATAGGTTAATTATATAAAATAATAAATTTAAAATTCTTCCGCTTAAAAAAGCGAGTATTTTAAAAAAAACATTTTAAATTATAATTAAGTGAGATGAAGAAAAGCACAAGCTTATGAGAATCCGTTTCCATATTAATCAAAACAAAATAGTACTTCGATTTTGATGGAACTTCGGATTAATTTTCTGCCTCTGCCTACCCTTTCGTTTCTCTGTTTTTCTGTTCAGCTAAAATGCGCTTTAAAAAAGGTTTGGTTTGATTTTGAATTTCATTTTCAGAAATATCCATTGCTTTCGGATTGCCAATTAACTTCAGCCAAGGTTTAGGCGCATCAAAATCATAACTGCCAAATACTATTACGGGAGTACCCTTAACCAAAACACTGTCTTTATCAGTCAAAATCCATTGATCTGCCCAGCCATAAAGGTAGCGAGCATCATTTTCCTGAAGTCTCATACAGGAGTGGGAAGCAGGATATCCTGGCAAACTATACTGATGCCAGCCAACCCCCA
Source organism: Flavobacteriaceae bacterium (assembly GCA_016649745.1). Classification (GTDB taxonomy): domain Bacteria; phylum Bacteroidota; class Bacteroidia; order Flavobacteriales; family Flavobacteriaceae; genus Lutibacter. The sequence continues at coordinate 23,353 of JAENXD010000024.1, forward strand.
ATAAATTTTCTACATTAAAGTTCCATCGCAAATCCCACTCATCATTAAAAGTGCTGGTTGTTTCTTCCGCTTTCCAATTGGCATAAAAAAGTCCGGTTGGCGTTTGATCCTGCTTTCTGCCCATATTTGTTGGACCAGTATAAATCAATTCCCCATTTTCATAAGTGGCAAATGTTTGTGCTGGGTATGAGAAATAAATAATCTTATCAATATCTTTCAGATAAGGAACAGTCAACGGAAATGGAAGATAATATTCCATATCGCCAGTCATATCAACTGGTATAATTACAGAATCCATTTTCGCAAAATTTTCCTTGTCGGTTCTGTTTATCGAAGTGGCAATACGCATTTTTTTAGCATCCTTCATGTTTGTTGACAACCATAGTTTGGCATCTTCTATTTGATAAGAAACAGATTTCGGTTGTTGTCTTTTTATTGGCACTTTTTTCGCGTCAACGTTTTCATTGCGGTTGCAGGAAAATAATAAGGCAATAACAATCATATTTAATAAAAGGAGTGATTTTTTCATACTTAGATTTTATACAGCAAATGTTGGCTTTTCAATTGGGTAAAGTGTTATACAATTATCTGAATAAGTTACTTTATTCACACATGGACAAAAATGCTAATGCGATGTTGTTCGCTAAATTCGTTACTGTCACGCAACCCATAAATTTCTAATTTAACTTGAATGCTCGATTATACCAATTAAACATTCAAATGTCGCATAAAAATTCAATTGGTATAAAAAATAATTTGTAATGCGAATTAAGGGTTAACAATTGGCTTTAAAAAACAGGCAGTAAGTTTTCCAAATATATGCACAATTAAACCTTTAAAAGACCTGACTTTGCTTGCATTTTGGATTTGAGTTTTTTCATTTATCCAATTAAAAA
>JAENXD010000038.1 GCA_016649745.1 Flavobacteriaceae bacterium
ATTGGCGATATTTCTATGCACAAATACTTCGCCGGGCTGAACGCCCATCAATTCTTCTGCGGAAACTCGACTGTCTGAACAACCAATATACAGAATTTCGGGATTTTGACCTGCAGACAAGTTTTTAAAATAATCTCCGTCGATATTGAGCCTTTCCTCAATCCATTTTTTATTGTTACTAAATATTTCTTCGATGTTCAATTTATTGTGTTTTTTTTAATTATTCCTTTATTTTAGCTGGTGTAATTAGTTCTCCAATTTCGAAATATTCCCAATTTCCAACCTTTTCGTCATTTTCATATAAGCCTTTGCGAACAAGTTCTCCTGCAACATTGTAATATTTTGCAGGCCCATGCAATTTACCGTTTTCATACTGCAAATCATCCAATAAAATTCCTTCCGAAGAATAACGAAGCACATTTCCGTGCAAAATCCCATTTTTATAGATTAAGATTTCCGTTTTTTTTCCTGTTGAAAAGTAGGTTGTAGCCGTGCCGTTCAGCAATCCGTTTTCATAATTTTCTTCTGAAATAATCGTTTTTCCATCGGTGTTGTAATACAGCCATTTGCCAATCCTGTTTGTGCCTTTCATACTTCCCACGCTTTGCAATGTTCCACCATCATAAAAATAGGTCACTTGCGCTATATCACTGGCTTCAGAAAATGTTTTAACAATAATAGGTTGTTTCGGATTCAGTTCGCCGTAGTAGTTAAAAACACCTATTTCCTTGCCTGCCTCAAACTGGCCTTCGTAACGAATATTCTTATTGTCATAATATTTTTTCCAAACGCCGGTGCGTCTTCCCTGATCATCCAACTGATTTATTTTTTCCTGTGCAATTCCGCTTACGGAAATAAGCAATAGCAGAAAAATAAACAGATTTCTATATTGTTGTTTTTTCATTTTAACCTATTTATTCCACTTTTATGGAATTTACCCAATCGTACAATATTTGGTATTGATTCTCTGTTAATTTTGCATCCTTATGAATCAATAAATAACTTTTCAGAGGCATTTTCCGTTCATTTAAAACTTCTTTTAAATCTTTTAAAAGATGTTCTTTCTGGTCTTTATTATAAGTGGTCCATTCAGAAAAATTCAAATGTTCTTTTCCTTCCTTAACATGTTGGGCCAAATACCAAGATGCAGGTGCAATTTCATTGTACCAAGGATATTTTGTGGAATTTGAATGACAATCGGCGCAAGATGTTTGGATCATTTTATTCACCTCAACAGGAATTTCCATCACTGTAGAGATTGCATTGGTTTCATTTTTTGAATCATTTTTTTCAGGTCGTATAAATTGAATTAAAATGAATACTGCTAAAATTGCGAATAATACTTTTTTCATAGTTTATAGTTTTAAAATTTCTTGTAATTGTTCTTCAGAAATCGTTAATAGTTTAGGTTTTATCAATCTTGGCGTTAATTCTTTCCACTTGCTGTTTTGTTTAAAAATATTTTTAAAAATGACCTTGGCTTCATTTAACGCTCCATTATTTGCCAAAGTTACGGCATACCAATATTTCATTTCCAAATTTTCCGGATTTAATTCTTGCGCTTTCATATACATTTCTTTCGCCAATGTATTATCGCCAACTTCCACCGCCAAATCGCCTTTATTCATAAAATCATAAGCAGTATGAATGGTGAGCAACCGGCGCATTTCCTTTAACGGATTTTCGTTGTCCTCCACACGCAAATCCACCACTTTATCTTCCCAGCTGTTTCCTGTGCTTTTTGCTTTAACGACCAAGATTGCGGCAGATTGTTTGCCTCGAATATCGCCGCCTTCATTTTGAGCCGCTTCCATAGCTGTCAACATGCGTTCGGCCAAAGTTCCTGTCGATTTTTGAAAAGCTTCAGCCATCGCAGGCCAAACTGTATTTTTATCCATTAAATTCGCCTGAACAGAAAATTGAGCAGCAACTATATGTCCGGCTGCCTCAATGCAATTTTTTCCGGTATAGGCTTGCACATTTCCATGAACATCCAAAATTGCCAACTGACGAACATCCCGACCTTCATCAAGTGCCAATAATGTTTCTACAGCCATTTTTGGCGTTAATCCATTTTCCAGCAAACTCAAACCTCTTGGGCCAAAAGACGGATTCACAAACGATTGTGTTGCCACAACGCCAACACCTGCTTTTCCCCAAATCACTGAAGTTCCCACTGAAAACCAATGCGATTGCACCGCAACACCCATTTCACCGGTAACCGTATCTCTGGCAACAATAGAAAAAGTGTGTGCAAATGGTTGTTTTTTATTATAAACTTGTTGAGAAACACCTGCAAGGCTAAATAAAAGCGCAATAAGTATTAAAATTGAAGACTTCATAATTGGTTAATTTTAAAAATTTAAAGATATGCTAATCTTTTTGTAAATTTATACATAATTTTTAATTATGGAAATTTTAGATTTTTGGTTTTACATCAATATTTATTGAATTGTTTATTTGTTGAATTGTGTAATTGTCTCAATTCAGATACATTTCAATAATAATCAATAATCACTGATAATGATCATTTTTGCCTTTCTCTTTTAAACTTTTTCCTTCTCCTAATATTAATTTCATTAATTTTACACTTTTCAACACAAAACTAAAAAATGTCCTTAACCAATTTGAATGCCATATCGCCAATTGACGGTAGATACCGAAACAAAGTTGAACCTTTAGCGCTCTATTTTTCAGAAGAAGCACTTATCAAATATCGCGTAAAAGTTGAAATTGACTATTTTATTGCTTTATGTGAAATTCCGCTTCCACAGTTGGCAGATTTTGATGGGTCCCATTTTGCTGAATTAAGAAAAATTTATACAGATTTTACTACAGAAGATGCACAGAAGATTAAAGATATTGAGAAAATTACCAATCACGATGTTAAAGCGGTAGAATATTTTATCAAAGAAAAATTTAATGCTTTACAGCTTCATAAATATAAGGAGTTTATTCACTTCGGATTAACGTCGCAGGATATTAACAACACTGCAATTCCATTATCTTTAAAAGATGCTTTTGAGGCTATTTATTATCCGGAATTGAAATTGCTTTTATACAAACTGAATCAATTGGCAACCGATTGGGCAGAAATTCCAATGTTGGCAAGAACGCACGGACAACCGGCATCTCCAACACGTTTGGGAAAGGAAATCGCCGTTTTTGGTGAACGTATTCAGCAACAATTAAAACAGCTGAAGAACATTCCTTATGCCGCAAAATTTGGTGGCGCAACAGGAAATTATAACGCTCACAAAGTGGCGTTTCCAACAACGGACTGGAAAGCTTTCGGAACTCATTTTGTTGAAGATGTTTTGGGATTACACCATTCTTTTCCAACCACACAAATTGAACATTACGACCATTTGGCAGGGATTTTTGATGCGTTAAAACGTATTAATACGATTCTTATTGATTTTGACAGAGACATTTGGACCTATGTTTCTATGGATTATTTTAAACAAAAAATTAAAGAAGGCGAAGTGGGTTCTTCTGCAATGCCACATAAAGTAAATCCGATTGATTTTGAAAATTCTGAAGGAAATTTGGGAATTGCGAATGCGCTTTTTGAACATTTATCGGCCAAACTTCCTTTATCCAGACTGCAACGCGATTTAACCGATTCAACCGTCCTCAGAAATATTGGTGTTCCTTTTGCACACACCATTATTGCCTTTAATTCAACTTTAAAAGGGCTGGAAAAATTAATCATCAATAAAGAAAAATTTGCCGAAGATTTAGAAAATAATTGGGCAGTGGTTGCGGAAGCCATCCAAACTATTTTGCGTAGGGAAGCGTACCCAAATCCGTATGAAGCCTTAAAAGGACTGACAAGAACCAACGAAAAAATAACCAAAAAATCAATGGCAGATTTTATTGATGGATTGGCGGTTTCAGATGCCATCAAAAAAGAATTAAAAGCCATCTCACCAAGTAATTACACCGGAATATCATGAAAAAATTAATACTGTTACCGCTCTTGCTTTTAGCATTATTTTCTTGCAAAGATAAAAATGCAGCGCCCAATTCAGATGCTTCTAAATTAGAAACAACGCCAAGTGCCGATCGTTTTAAATCGGGAATATTTGAAATTCCAGCCGGTCAAGGCTATGAAAAAACCATTGTCATCAGAAAAGATTCTATTCAAATTGAAAAATATGAAGACAAGATTGATACGCTTTCCATTTCCTGGAAAAACAATTTTAACTATACCCTTCAAATGTTGAATCCAAAAACAGCCATTGATGAAGATCCAATTCATATAAAAATTACAAGTATTAAGGATGATTCCTATAAATTTGAGGCTGTGATCGGAAATTCCAATTATGTACAAAAAGGTGAGATTACAAAAAAATCAAACTAAAAAAACATGGAAATATTTTTACATCCAGATGCCTGGATAGCACTGTTGACACTTACTTTTTTAGAAATTGTTTTAGGGATAGACAACATTATTTTTATTTCTATTGCCGCCGGAAAACTGCCTGAAAACCAAATAAAAAAGGCTACCAGAATTGGTTTGTTTTTAGCAATGATTTTCAGAATTATGCTCTTGTTCGGGATTTCCTATTTAATTTCTCTGAAAAACCCTTTCTATTCCGTTGATTTATCCTGGCTAAAATTCGGAGTAACAGGGCAAAGCGTTATTTTAATTTTGGGCGGACTCTTTTTATTGTATAAAAGCACCAGCGAAATTCGAGATAAAGTTGAAGGCATTGAGCATAATGACCCAACCGCTCCAAAAAAGATAAACCATGCAACACTAAAAGGGGTGGTTTTACAAATTGTGATGATTGACATCGTTTTTTCGTTTGATTCTGTTTTAACTGCCGTCGGAATGACTAACGGAATACGCGGTGCATTGCTTATTATGATAACCGCGGTGGTAATCTCCATGGTTATAATGATGATTTTTTCCTCACCTGTAGGCCGATTTGTGAATACGCATCCAACTATTCAAATGCTGGCCTTGTCTTTCTTAATTTTAATCGGTTTTATGCTGATTACAGAAGGTGCCCATTTGTCTGATGCAGAAATATTCGGTCAGCAAGTTGGTGCAATTCCTAAAGGCTATTTATATTTTGCCATCGCATTCTCATTGGGTGTTGAAGCCTTAAATATGAAGGTAAGAAAAGGAAAGCATCTTATCCAAGTAAGCAACCCAACCAAGGATGATGAAAAATTGAAAGAAGAAAACTTAACAGATAAATAAAAATTATTTTTTAGTGAATTGCGAAATCATATTGATTAACCAGAAACTATGGAAGATAAAAAAACAACAAATATCCTTTTATTGATTATTGTAATTCCGTTAATTTTTTATTTGCTGAAAATATTGTCCTTTATTTTTATTCCTCTCGTAGCATCTATGTTTATTGCATTGTTGTTTTTACCGTTAATGAGATGGTTTAACAAAAGAAGGGTTCCAAAGTACATCAGTATTTTTGTGGTGATTCTCATTTTTGCAGCATTGTTCAAAATTGGGGGAGAATTGATAAAACTGTCCAGCAAAGAAATTTTAGCCACTGACGAGTTCTTTTTAGAAAAGGCTGAAATGAAAGTCTCTGATTTACTTGTCACAGTGGAGAAGTTTTTTGGCGTTGAAAACTTCAATAAAAGTGAAAATGTATTTTCAAATTTTCTTCAGAAAGAAACACTTCAAAAAAATGTCGGTTCTATAGCAAACTTTATCAGTAAAACGCTTTCCATGACATTGATGACGGCTTTCTTCGTTGTGCTATGGCTTGCGGAGTCCATAAATTTTGAAAAATTACTCAATAACACCATCCTCAAACAAAAATATGCTTCCGTAAAAACTTTTATGAAAATTGAAAAAGATTTGCGAACATTTATAAAAGTAAAAATATTGGTAAGCCTTTTAACAGGAATTGGTACTGGTTTGGCTTGTGTGTTTTTTGATGTTAATTTTCCCATATTTTGGGGGTTATTCGCTTTCCTAATCAATTTCGTCCAAATGGTTGGTTCTTTTGTCACCGTTATTTTATTGGCGCTTTTTGCCTTCGTACAACTGGATCCCACAAGTCTTTTATTCTTTTTTGTACTTTCAATAACCGGTGTTCAAGTGTTGTTTGGCGGTGTTTTAGAACCTATATTTATGGGAAGGTCCTTTTCAATCAACATTATTGCCATTTTGGTGATGCTGATGCTTTGGGGATACATTTGGGGAATTCCAGGTTTAATGATGGCCATACCTTTAACAGTATTTATCAAAATTATTTTGGAGAAATTCCCTAAAACAATGGTTTTGGCTGGTTTACTTTCATAACCAAACTTACATTTTTGTTCTAAAATCATTTTTTTATTAAGGATATTTCAGTAATTTAACGGGTATGGAGTTATGGCCTAATTATATGTCATATATGTTACATATCTCTGTAACGTTTATGACTGCGTTACGTTTCAGCCTCAACTACTTTTGCGTCGAACAAAAAAACAAATCTATGCAACTAAAAAAAAGTGTATTCATTGTATTTTTTCTTTTTAACATATTAATTATTAGCGCGCAACAAGAAATAATTTCTCTTGAAGAAGTGTTAGAAAAGGTTGAAAAGAACAATTATTCAATTAAAATTTCAGAAGAAGATTACAATGCCGCCAAGGCCGATTTTAATCAGACCAACGCCATATTTTTGCCAAATATCTCCATTTCCCATACTGCTATGGCAACAACAAATCCGTTAATGGCTTTTGGTTCAAAATTAAATCAGGAAATACTGACACAAGCTGATTTTAATCCGGCGCTTTTAAATGATCCGGGTGAAGTGAAAAATTTCACCACAAAAATAGAAATTCAGCAACCTATTTTTAATGCCGACGGATTGTTTATGCGCAAAGCCGCAAAAGCAAAAATGAATGCTGTGGAATTGCAGTCGGAAAGAACAAAAGACTATATAAAACTGGAAGTTACAAAAGCCTATATGCAATTGCAAGTGGCTTATAAAGCTGTTGAAGTGTTAGAAAAAGCAAAAGAAGCCGCACTTGAAAATAAAAAAATTGCCGACAATAATTTTAAACAAGGCTATATGCAAAAAGCTGATATTTTATCGGTGGAAGTTCATTTGACCGAAGTTGAAAATCAGTTGTTAAGCGCAAAAAGCAGCGTTCAAAATGCCTCAGACAACCTCAAATTCTTAATGGGAGAGCAAAATGAGTCCGTTTTAAGACCTGGCACGGAACTAAAAGCGGAATTGGATTTATCCATTTATAATGAAAGCCTTTCCCCGAATAGAGCCGATATTGATGCAATGCAACAAAGTACCGAAGCATACAACAGTATGCATAAAGCAAATAAAATGAGCTATTTGCCAAGTTTAAACGCTTTTGGAAGTTATGAAATGTACGACAACCAAATTTTTGGCACAGATGCGAAAGGTTATTTGGTTGGCGCCCAATTGTCGTGGAATGTGTTCGACGGCTATAAACGTATCGGCAAAATTCAAAAAAGCAAGGCAGAATTTGACAAAGCAGAGATTGGCTTGGAACAATATATAAATAAGAGCAATTTAGAATACAATACGGCCAAACGTCAGTTAAAAGATGCCGAAAACAAGTTGTACCTAACAAACTTAGCTTCAGAACAATCAAAAGAAGCCTTAAGAATAAGAACAAACAGGTTTGAACAAGGATTGGAAAAAACATCTGATTTGCTCATTTCTGAAACTCAGTATATGCAAAAACAATTGGAATACCTTCAAACAGTTTTTAATTATAATTTCACAAAAGCTTACGTGGAATTTTTAACAAAATAAGCTGAAACATAACAAAAAAATAATATACAGAACCATCCTTAAAATATATAAATCAATGAAAAAGTTCATAACAATATTCACAATAGCAACATTAATTTTGGTCTCCGGTTGCGGCAAAGACAAAGCCGCTTCAACAGATAATGCCCCTGCTGTAGCTGTAAAAGTTAGCACACCCTCAGCCGAAGACAGCACATTTTTATCGGCAAGCGGTAAAATTGAAGCGGTACAAAATGCAAACCTAAGTACCCGAATGATGGGCTATGTAACGGAAACTTACGTAAATGTTGGGGATAAGGTATCCAAAGGCAAATTGTTATTGCGTATAAACAGTGCCGATATTTCAGCGCAAAGCGCACAGGTAACTGCCTCAATTACGGAAGCCAAAGCCGCATTTAAAAATGCCGAAAAAGATTTCAACCGTTTTAAGGCATTATACGAACAAAACAGCGCTTCCCAAAAAGAAATGGACGATATGACTGCCAATTATGAAATGGCAAAAGCAAGATTGGAAGGTGCCAACCAAATGAAAAACCAAGTAAATGCACAATTGTCCTACTCAAATATTTCCGCGCCGTTCAGTGGCGTTATCACCGGAAAATTTATAAATAAAGGTGATATGGCAAATCCGGGAATGCCATTAATCAGCATGGAAACCCCAGGCAAGTTTCAAGTAACCGCTTTGGTTCCGGAAGCTGAAATTACAAAAATTAAATCGGGAACAACCGCCAATATTATGATAAAATCCACAAATCAATTGTTAACCGGTACCGTTACTGAAGTGAGTACTTCTGCAAAAAATACAGGCGGACAATATTTGGTGAAAGTGATTTTAGACAAAACTGATGAGAAATTACTTTCAGGCATGTATACTTCCGTACAATTCCCTATTGAAAACTCAAAAGAAACAAATTTGATTTTAGTTCCGGAAAGGGCCTTGGTAAAGCAAGGGCAGTTAACCGGTATTTATACGATTGGTCATGAAAATGTGGCCATTTTAAGATGGTTAAGAACCGGAAAAACCTTTGGCGATAAAGTGGAAGTATTATCGGGATTGGCTGCAAATGAGCAATTTATTGTTTCTGCAGAAGGAAAATTATTTAACGGAGCGAAAGTAATCCCATCCCCGACCCCTACCTCGGCAGGCAAGCTTCCAGAAGGGAAGGAAGTTGAATAATTGGACTTAGTAAAATGTTTGTTGAAAAATATTGTTAATATGGAATCTGCGTGAGGGATTGAGGCGGTATCCTTTTGTGAAGCGCAGCGGAACAAAAGATTTAGCCGAAAGCCCGACCCGACCTTTTCGGGAGGGACACGCCCAAATAAATAAGTGAGAATTCAGTAGGCAGTATTCAGTCACAGTTTACTGTCGCAGTAAAAAATAAAAAAATAATTAATTCCCTTTTATTCCCCCTTCGGGGGTTAGGGGTTAAACTTTAAACAAATTAAAATGCAAGAAGGAATTTCAGGTAAAATAGCCAATATATTCATCAATTCTAAGCTGACCATTTTGTTAATGGTGTCTTTGATGGCCATTGGCATCTATAGTTCATTTCTCATTCCAAGAGAAGAAGAACCACAAATTATTGTTCCTATGGCCGATGTATTGGTCGGTTATCCGGGAGCAAGCCCAACCGAAGTGGAAAGTCGTGTTGTAAAACCTTTGGAGAAAATTATTTCTGACATTAAAGGAGTGCAACATGTGCACAGTATCGCCATGAACGGACAATCTATGATGATTGTGCAGTTTTACGTTGGTGAAGATACGGAGCGCTCTTACGTAAAATTGTATGACGAATTGATGAGACACCAAGGAATGTTTCCTCCGGGAGTAACCCAGCCTTTGATAAAAACTAGGTCAATTGATGATGTTCCTATGCTTGGACTTACTTTTTGGAGTTCAACTTATAACGATTTTCAAATTCGTCAAATTGCGGAAGAAGTGACTTCTGAAATAGAAAAAGTTAAAGATGTTTCCATCACCAAAGTAATTGGAGGAAGAAATCGTCAGCTGAAAGTGGTTTTAGACAAAGATAAAATGGCCGAAAACGGCATTGATGCGCTTGGAATTATGGAAATGATTCAAGCCAATAACAGCAGTTCACAGTCTGGCAGCTTTGTGAAAAATGACCAGGAATATTTAATCACCACAGGAAAATTTTTAACCTCTTCAGAAGATGTAGAAAATTTGGTTATAGGCGTTTATAACAACATGCCGGTTTATTTAAAACAGGTTGCCACTGTACAAGACGGTCCGGAAACCCCGAATAGCTATGTGTCTTTCGGTTATGGAAAAGCGAATGAAAAATTCACTGCCAACTCTGGCGAATACAATGCCGTAACGCTTTCAATAGCAAAGGTAAAAGGAGCTGATGCCATGAAAATTTCGGAAAAGATTTTGGAAAGAGTGGAAAACTTAAAACAAACTTTAATTCCTTCAGACGTCCATGTTGATGTTACCCGAAATTATGGAGAAACCGCTTCGCATAAAGTGGGTGAATTGTTGCTTCACTTAAGCGTAGCCATTTTAGCCGTTACCATTTTAGTGATGTTAGCAATGGGCTGGCGTGGCGGATTGGTGGTGTTTTTCTCTGTTCCATTAACATTTGCCTTAACCTTATTCAGCTATTATTTATTAGGATATACTTTAAACAGAATTACCTTGTTTGCCTTGGTTTTTGTGGTAGGAATTGTGGTTGATGACAGTATTATTATTGCTGAAAACATGCACAGGCATTTTAAAATGAAGCGATTGCCGTTTAAACAAGCTGCCATTTATGCCATCAATGAAGTAGGAAATCCAACCATTTTGGCCACTTTTACCGTGATTGCCGCTATTTTGCCTATGGCTTTTGTTTCGGGAATGATGGGACCCTATATGAGTCCGATGCCGATTGGTGCTTCAATTGCCATGATATTGTCGCTTTTTGTCGCTTTAACTGTAACACCATATTTGGCGTATCATTTATTGCAGGAGAAAGAATCACAAGAACATAAAAAAGAACAAGGACTGGAAGCCGGGATGGTTTATAAAATCTATAAAAAATTAGAACAGCCACTTTTAGACAGTCGGAATAAACGTCTGCTAACCATTGGAATTACCTTATTTTTATTGGCAGTTTCCGTATTGATGTTCTTTACGAAATCCGTTGCAGTAAAAATGTTGCCTTTTGATAACAAAAATGAGTTTCAGGTGGTAATTGATATGCCCGAAGGAACTACATTGGAAAGAACGGCAGCAGTAACCAAAGAGATTGCGCAATATATCGCAACAACTCCCGAAGTGATAAATTACCAAAATTATATAGGTACCTCCGCCCCTATTACATTTAACGGATTGGTTCGTCATTACGACATTCGTGGTGGCAGCAATATGGCCGACATTCAGGTGAATTTATTGCTGAAAGAAGATCGGGATTTACAAAGTCATGACATTGCTAAAAAAGTGCGTCCGGAAATTAAGAAAATCGCCAAGAAATATGGCGCCAATGTTAAATTGGTGGAAGTTCCGCCAGGACCACCGGTATTATCTACACTTGTTGCAGAAATTTACGGACCAAACTACCCTGCGCAAATTAAAGTCGCTGAGCAGGTTAAGGAAATTTTAGTAAATACTGCTGATGTTGTAGATATTGACTGGATGGTTGAAGATCCCCAAACCGAATACAGGCTTGAAATTGATAAGGAAAAAGCAATGCTTAATGGTATTGCACCGCAGCAAATAGTTGGAAATTTGACTTATCTTTTAAAAGAATATCCAGTTTCTTATTTATATGATGAAACTTCTTTTGATCAGGTTGATATTGTTTTGGCTTTAAGTGATGCCGATAAAACCAGCTTACAAGACATTCAAAATATAAGAATTAAAGGAAATCAGGGTAATGCTATTCCTATAAGTGATTTGGTGAGCATAAAAAAAGATACTTTGCAAAAAACTATTTTCAGGAAAGATCAAAAAAGAGTGGTTTATGTCACAGCAGATATGGCTGGCGGATTGGAAAGTCCGGTATACGCCATATTGGGTATGAAAGAAAAATTACAAAAAATAGAGCTGCCTAAAGGATACAAACTCAATGAACTTTACTTGGAGCAACCTACTGACGAAAGTGATTTTGCAGTGAAATGGGACGGGGAATGGCAAATTACTTTAGAAGTTTTTCGTGATTTGGGAACTGCATTCCTTGTTGTAATTCTCATCATTTATATGCTGATTGTTGGCTGGTTCCAAAACTTTAAAACACCGTTGGTGATGATGATGGCCATACCACTTTCATTAATTGGCATTGTATTAGGCCACTGGTTATTGGGTGCTTTCTTTACTGCAACCTCATTTATTGGTATGATTGCTTTGGCCGGTGTCATGGTCCGGAATTCGGTATTGTTGATCGACTTTATTGAAATTCGGTTGAATGACGGAATTCCTTTAAAACAAGCCATTATTGATGCCGGTGCTGTGCGTACAACGCCAATTTTACTTACCACCGGAGCGGTAGTTATTGGAGCTTCCATTATTTTGTTTGATCCGATTTTTCAAGGATTGGCAATATCATTAGTTGCCGGAGCAATCGTTTCAACCATGTTAACGCTGGTTGTGGTTCCAATGGTTTATTATATGAGTGAAAAAAAGAAATGGGAAAATAATTCGAATAACAACGATAAATTAAAATCAGAAGAATCATGAAATTACTTGTCATAACCGCGATAGAAGAGTTTTCAAAAGAAATAAAACTCTTGCTGAAAAAATCAAATATTAATATCTACTCTTATAAGAACGTAAACGGGTTTAGAGATTTATCTGAAGAATCGGTTGGAAGCAATTGGTTTGCCGGTGAAATGGACGAAAGTCAATCCATCATTTTCTTTGCTTTTGTAAAAAAAACCAATGTTGATGATTTTTTCACAAGGGCTGATGAATTTAACGCAAAACAAAAAACCTTATCGAAAATTCACGTCGTTGTGTTAAATATCGAAAAATCAAATTAATAAAAATTATAAAAGATGAAAAACAGAATTGTTAGAGCTATTGCAGGCTCATTTATATTAATCAGTTTACTGCTAGCTATAAAAGTAAATGTTGACTGGTTATGGTTTACTGCATTTGTTGGTGCTAATTTATTACAGTCTTCAATTACAAAATGGTGTCTTTTAGAAGTCATTTTAGGAAAATTGGGGGTTAAAGATTAGTTTTAATTTTGTAGTTTAGCGCTTAAAATATAAAGCCAAATTAAAATCATTTTTAAAAATATAATTTCTTTTGTATTGATTACAACTGTGCTGCTTCCCTTTGCAGTGCAGTTTAATCATTCCTTTAAATCACATGAACATGCTGTTTGTAAGGCTCAAAACATCATTCATTTTGATACCCATGAAATTAACTGTTCCGTTTTTCATTTTAAAATAAACAACCATAGAATTGATTTTTCTTCAGAAATTCACCTTGCTGAAAAACTGGATAATGAAGAAAAAATACTTTCTGTTGAAACACAGATTTCTTCAGTAAAATTTCAATATAAATCTTCCAGAGCACCTCCAGTTTCATTGATATAATATAGAATTATCATTATTTATCAATAAAAAACTCCCATGAAACGAGCATATCAAAAACTCGATATAAATACCGAGGAAAAAATGCGAATTCCATTTGACCATTAAAAAACCAATAGCAAACTACCCATGAAATTATATATATTTTTCCTGTTTTCAATAGGATTTTCCTTATTTGCGTATTCTCAAAACAAAATATCCGGGAAAATTACCAATAGCCAAAATGAAGCCTTAACAGGAGTTGAAGTTTATCTTGAAGAGCTTCAAAAAGGAACTTCAACAAACGAAAACGGCTATTATGAATTGCTTAATTTACCCAATAATGCCATTAAAATTACCGTTGCTTATATTGGTTATAAAACGCAAGTAAAAACTATTGCCTTAATAAAAAAAGAAACGACCCTGGATTTCACCTTGGAAGAGGCTGTTTTTAAAATGGATGAAGTTATTGTTTCAACCGCATTTAATAAATTACAATCACAAAATGTGATGAAGGTGGAACATGAAAGTATTAAAACTATGCAGCGGAAAGGAACCTCCACATTAATTGAAGGTCTCACAACCATTCCGGGAGTTTCGCAAGTTTCTACCGGAACTTCCATAGGAAAACCTGTAATTCGCGGATTAAGCGGAAACAGAGTTTTGGTTTATTCCCAAGGTGTTCGGGTTGAAAATCAGCAGTTTGGTGATGAGCACGGTTTGGGCTTAAACGATTCAGGAATAGAAAGTGTTGAAGTGATAAAAGGACCGGCTTCTTTGCTTTATGGTTCCGATGCCTTGGGTGGTGTTTTATATTTTAATCCTGAAAGATTTGCTGCAGCGAATACTTTTGTTGCCAATTTTGACCAGAAATTATTTTCAAATACCTTGGGAAGCAGTTCTTCTTTAGGTTTAAAAACCTCCACTGACAATTGGAAATTTTTGGCCAGGGGAAGTTACAATACGCATTCCGATTATAAAATTCTCAATAAAAACAGGGTCACAAACACGCGCTACAACGAAACGGATCTTAAGATGGGAATTGGTTATAGCGATTCAAAAATATCAAGCATTTTTAGATACAATTACAATGAACTGGATTTGGGAATTTCAGGAGAAAGCATCACCGAACAAACGACAACTAAAAAAACTGCCTATCCAAAGCAAGGTGTTTTTAATCATTTGTTGAGTTTTAACAATATTTTATTTTTTGAAAATTCAAAATTGGAGGTGGATTTTGGCTATATCGCCAATGACAGAAACGAGTTTGAAGACAGTAATATGGCAGTTTTACAAATGAAATTGAATACTTTTAATTATGATGCAAAATACCATCTGCCAAAAATTGGAAAATTAGAAGCCATTCTGGGTATTCAGGGAATGCACCAAAATAATAAAAATTACGGGGAAGAATATTTAATTCCTGATGCCGTCACCAATGATTTTGGTTTTTTTGGAACCACCAACTATGAATGGAAAAATAATGTAATTCAAGCAGGATTGCGCTTTGACAACAGAGCCATTTCAACAGAAGCACATGGACTTTCCGGAGAAGAAGGTTCGTTTGATGCCATTGACAAATCGTATAATAGTTTTAACGCCTCTTTGGGTTATAAAACCAATTTAAATGACAATTTAATAGTACGTTTAAATGCCGCTTCAGGGTTTAGGGCGCCAAATTTAGCGGAGCTAACCTCTAACGGCGTTCATGAAGGAACCAACAGGTATGAAATAGGAAACAACGATTTAAAAACAGAACAAAATATTCAAACTGATTTAAATTTAGAATACAACACAAACCACTTTGAATTTTTTGTGAACGGTTTTTACAACCATGTGAACAATTTTATTTACACTTCTCCAACCGGTGAAACCCTTGCAAATAAGGATGTTTTTAAATATATTCAAAATAATGCAAAATTGTTTGGCGGTGAAATTGGTGTGCATTTTCACCCACATCCTTTAGATTGGCTGCATTTAGAAAGCAGTTTTGAAACTGTTACGGGAGAGAAACAAAATGGAGATTATTTGCCTTTAATTCCTGCCAACAATTGGAACAATACCTTCAGAACAGAATTTGACATTAAAAATTGGCTGTCTGATGGCTTTGCCTCCTTAAATGTTTCGAGCACATTCTCCCAAAATAAAATAAGTGGGTTTGAAACTGCTTCTAACGGTTATTCATTGGTAAATATTGGTTTTGGAGGTAAAGTAAAATTTGGAAGAACGATTTTTGATATTACTTTAAACGGCAACAATTTATTTAATGAAAGTTATATAGCACACCTATCGCGTTTAAAAGCAGATGGCATTCCAAATATTGGGAGAAATTTTATTGTCGATTTGAAGTTTAATTTGTAATAATTTCAAACATCACAAAAAACGGCATCTTTTATTATTTAATATAAGTTCGAATTAAAATGGTTAAAATATTTAGCCCTTTAATCGAACTCGCTTTAATTTAAAATCAATCTAAAGTTTAAATTTTAGATTGTTTTGTTTTAATACTTAAATTAGCCCGATTAAAATTTTAAACCATCTTAATGAAATCTTCTCAAAACCCAAACTCAACCAATCTTAAAAATCCATTTAAACGAATTATAGTTGGCATTCAATTTTTATTCGTTGCCTTTGGCGCAACGGTTTTGGTTCCTTTATTAATTGACATTGATCCTTCTGTTGCTTTATTTACCGCGGGTGTTGGAACACTTATTTTTCATGTAATTACAAAAGGAAAAGTTCCCATTTTTTTAGGAAGCAGTTTTGCTTTTATAGCACCTATAATTGCAGCAACCAAACTATATGGATATCCTGGGACATTGGGTGGATTAATTGCCGTTGGGTTGGTTTATGGCGTAGTATCTTTTATCGTTAAATTATGGGGATTGAAAGTAATTGAAAAAATATTTCCTGCAGTTGTGATAGGCCCAGTTATTATGATTATTGGCTTGTCATTGGCTCCTGTAGCGGTAGATATGGCAAAATCAAACTGGCCAATTGCATTTTTGGTTTTAATTACCGCCATTATAATTGTCATTTATACTAAAGGTATGATTAAATTGATCCCCATTTTTATTGGAATTATTGTTGGATATTTGATTTCAATTATAGCCGGATTGGTCGATTTTTCATCCGTAAATGAGGCTGCATGGTTTGCACTCCCAAAATTTACGGCTCCAGAATTTAATTGGGCTGCCATTTTATATATGCTTCCAGTAGCCATTGCACCAATTATTGAGCATGTTGGCGATATTTATGCTATTGGAGGCGTTGCTGAAAAAGAATTTGTAAAAGACCCTGGATTACACCGAACATTGTTAGGTGACGGAATTGCCACCGCTTTCGCAGGTTTTATGGGAGGTCCGCCAAACACGACGTATTCTGAAGTTACAGGAGCTGTTGCGTTGACTAAAATTACAGATCCCAGAGTGTTGAGAATTGCTGCAATTACTGCAATTGTATTTTCATTGATTGGTAAAATAAGTGCAGTTTTAAAAACAATTCCGCCTGCAGTTTTAGGGGGTATTATGTTATTGCTTTTTGGAATGATTGCAAGTATCGGGATTAAAACCTTAATAGAAGCAAAAACCGATTTCTCCATCACACGAAACCAAGTAATTGTTTCCGTTATTTTAACTATTGGCATTGGAGGCGCACAAATGAGTTATGGCAATTTTTCCTTAGCCGGAATAGGATTGGCTTCGGTTATTGGCGTTATTTTAAACTTAATTTTGCCGAAGACTTTGAGTCTTAAAAAAGGAACTTTTAATGAAATAAACTAAATTATAAAAAATTAAAAAAGCCTTTCTGAATTCCTTTTAATCGTCATTCTGAACTTGTTTCAGAATCCCACCATGTTAATTATCATTCATTTTGAGAACCTGAAACAAGTTGAGGTTGACGGAAATTTCAAATTTTAGAAAGGCTTTTTTATGTCAATATTCCATTTTCTCAAATATAAAATTTAATAAGAAACAATATTGCAATAATATACATAATTGGCTTCACTTCTTTATATCGGCCGGTAAGCAATTTTAAAATCACGAAAGAAAGCATCCCAAATACAATTCCTTCCGCAATACTGTAAGTCAATGGCATCATAATGATGGTGAAAAAAGCTGGAATAGATTCCGTAAAATCATCCAAATCTATTTTCATAATTGGCGAAATCATAAACAGTCCAACAATAATTAAAGCCGGAGCGGTAGCCGCCGCTGGTATAATCATAAATACGGGCGCAAAAAACAAAGCCAAAATAAACATTCCTGCAACAGTGAGCGCGGTCATTCCAGTTTTTCCTCCTTCCGCAACTCCAGCAGCACTTTCCACATAAGTTGTTACTGTTGAAGTTCCTAAAATAGCACCAACGGTAGTTCCAATTGCATCAGCAAACAACGCCTGCTTTACTCTTGGCACATTTTCGTCTTTATCCAGCATACCAGCTTTTGAAGATACTCCAACTAAAGTACCCACAGTGTCAAACATATCAACAAATAAAAATGTGAATAAAACGATTAACATATCTAAAGTAAACACTTGAGAAAAATCAAACTTAAAGAAAATTGGTTCTATTGATGGCGGCAAACTTACCACACTAAAGTTTTCCGGAAGGACGGTTACGCCAACAAAAAACCCAATAATGGTGGAAGCCAAAATTCCGATTAAAATGGCCCCTTTTACTTTTTTAGCCAGCAAAATACCTATGATCATAACGCCGGCCAAACCTACCAATACAGCAGGATTTTTCATATCACCCAAACCAACCAATGTTGCCGGATTGCTAACAATTAACCCGGTTCCTTTTAACCCGATAAAAGCAATAAACAAACCAATACCTACAGAAACGGCGTGCTTCAGATTTAATGGGATTGAGTTTACAATTAATTCCCGAATATTAAAGGCTGTTAAAATGATAAATACAATCCCTTCCAAAAAAACTGCCGTTAAAGCAAACTGCCAGGAGTAACCCATCCCTAGCACTACCGTAAAAGCAAAAAATGCATTTAAGCCCATCCCCGGCGCCAATGCAAAAGGCAGTTTAGCAACCAAAGCCATGACTAAAGTCGCAATTATGGCAGATAAAGCAGTTGCCGTAAATACGGCATCTTTATCCATTCCTGCGGCACTTAATATGCTCGGATTTACAGCTAAAATATAAACCATCGTCATAAAAGTGGTTATCCCGGCAGTAATCTCTGTTCTTAAAGTCGATTTATTTTCTTTTATTTTAAAAAACTTGTCTAACATAACCTGCTATATTTTTAGATATTCCATTTTATGGCCAATGTCGGCCTTACTTTGAATTCAAATTCATAGGCGAAATTGTTTGAAAATTCAACCTCCCCTCCTACAGAAAATGTTTTATTTAGATGATACCACAATTGAGGTTCAGATAAAAATACAGTTTTGTCGGACAATCCGTTTTCTGACCATAAATCGGCAAATCCGGAAAAAGTAAGTTTGTTTTCGATTAAATTTACGTACCACGTTCCAGTAATTTGGTAATTGGCTTCACCCGCATTTGTGAAAGCTTTGTAACCTGCATAGGTTGAAAATCCCCATTTTGCATTTCCTTTAGCATAATTGGCTCCAAAAATCCAGGCTTCATTAATTGTGTATCCGCCCAATGATGATTCTGGTCCAAAAGTTCCCAATCCACCATTGTATTCTACATGAAGTCCAACTGGCATTTTTTCGGTTTTTAATACACGTGCAATTTCATAATAGCCACCACTTATGCCGGAACTCGCATTGTAATCAAAATCGACAAAAGTGTAAGTATTTCCATATTTATCAACCTTAAAAAGCTCAAAAGTTGTTGTATAATGGCCTCTTTCAAAATCTCTGTGCAATTGAAAGTTTTGCGCGCTCACTGTGATCGCAATAAAAAAGGTAATAATTGTAATGATTTTTTTCATGGTTCTTAAAATTCTAAAATTAATTGTTAAAATTACCACAAAAATTTGCGCATAGAAGAAACCTGAAATTCAATTATTAACAGGTAATTAACTATTTATAATTGGTATAGATTAGGCGAGGCAATGGAAAAAAAATCGCAAGTTGGAAAACCGAAAGTTAGAAAGTTTAGGGAATAGGGATTAGTCCGAAGACCGAAGACCGAAGTCCGAAGACCGAAGACCGAAGTTCTGTTAAAATTAAAGAAGACGAAGTGGGCTCTTCTGCCGGAGGCAGTTTTAAAAGTGGAGCCGTTAGGAAATATTGAAAACAAATAACACATCAACAAATAAACAGCTCAACAATTTAAAAAGTTAACTCAAAACCACACTTACAATTTCATCGGCAATCGCCAAACAAGAAGTTGCTGCCGGTGAAGGCGCGTTTAACACATGAATATTGCCGTTATGTTTCATAATTTTAAAATCATCAACCATATTCCCTTCAAAATCAATGGCCTGTGCTCTAACTCCGGCTCTTGCAGGTTGTACATCATTTTCCGAAATACTTGGCATCATTTTTTGCAAGGCTCTTACAAACAAACGCTTTGAAAAAGCCCTCTTATATTCATCAATTCCTTTTCGCCAATGTTTACCGAACAATTTCCAGGTTCCTTTAAAAGTTAAAGCTTCAAAAGTATCTCTAAAATTAAAACTTGTTCTTTTGTATCCTTCTCTTTTGAAGGTGAAAACAGCATTTGGGCCACATTCGATTCCGCCGTGAATCATTCTTGTAAAATGCACGCCCAAAAAGGGAAATTTTGGGTCGGGAACCGGATACACCAAGTTGTTAATTTTATGAGCGGCTTTCGGCTTTAATTCAAAATAATCACCTCTGAAACCCACAATATGCAAATCGAGTTTTAATTGATCTTTTGCCGCGATTCTGTCGGATTGCAATCCGGTACAAAAAATAACCTTCTCGGAAATAAAGTTTCCTTGATTTGTTTTTAAGGTTGTGGAATCGATTGCAGCAATTACATCGCTCACTTCGCAAGATTTGATTAACTTACTTTGAGGATTAATGGTTGTTATTAAATTTACAAAAGCTTTTGAAACTGCCACATAATCGATAATTCCTGCAGTTGGCACCCAAATTCCTTTAATTCCCTCAATAAAAGGTTCTTTCTGTTTTATTTCATCGGAAGTTAAATAACGAATTCCTTCTGTTCCATTTTGAATTCCTCTGTTATAAATGTCTTCTAAAACAGGCAATTCTGCTTTTGAAGCAGCAACAATAACCTTTCCGCAAACATCGTGTTTTATATTGTTTTCTATGGCAAATTTTATCAGTTGCGCACTTCCAACTTTACAATTTTTAGCTTTATATGATCCTGGTTTGTAGTAAATTCCGGAGTGCATGACGCCGGAATTTCGTCCGGTTTGATGCAAGCCAATTTCGGATTCTTTTTCTAATATAAATATGGATTTATTCGGGAATTTTAATTGTAATTTATAGGCGGTGGCGAGTCCGACA